>NZ_JBICVM010000003.1:0-303927 GCF_043199095.1 Streptomyces sp. NPDC048650
AACCGTTGGAGCCGATCAGGCCGATCGACTCGCCGCGGTAGGCGGTGAAGGAGACGCCCTTGACCGCGTGCACCTCGCGCACACCCGCCGAGGGCTTGCGCCGGACGATGCGGTTGAGCGCCGCGGTGGCCCCGCCCTTGCCCGCGCCGGTGCCGTACACCCGGTAGACGATGTGCAGATCGTCCGCGATCACCGTCGGCACGCGCTCCAGCGCGGCCTCCGTCGGCTGGATGCCGTTCTTGTCCTCAGCGATGTCAGCCACGTCCGTACCGCTCCTCGGCCTTCCAGAAGTACACGAAGCCCACGACGCCCATCACCAGCGCCCAGCCGACGGCGCAGGCCCACACATGGTGCGGCAACTGCTGGTGGGTGAAGCTGTCGATCAGCGCGAACCGCATCAGGTCGATGTAGACGGCGGCCGGGTTGACGTCCAGGAGGAACTGGACGACGGCGGGCACCTGCTTGCCCGCGGTGACGACGCTCATGCTGTACATGACGCCGGAGGCGTACATCCACGTCCGGATGATGAACGGCATCAGCTGCGCGAGGTCCGGGGTCCTGGAGCCCAGCCGCGCCATGACCATCGCCAGGCCGGTGTTGAACACGAACTGCAGCGCCAGCGCCGGCAGGGCCAGCAGCCACGACGGGTGGGGCATCTGCCCGGATGCCATCAGGATGACGACGAGTACGCCCATCGACATCAGCAGCTGCTGGAGCTGCATCAGGCAGAAGGAGATCGGCAGGGCAGCCCGCGGGAAGTGCAGGGCCCGGACCAGGCCGAGATTGCCGGAGATCGCCCGGGTGCCGGCCAGCACCGAGTTCTGCGTGAAGGTGAAGATGAACACGCCGGTGACCAGAAACGGGATGTAGTCGTCGACGTGGCGGTTGGTGCCCATCAGCAGGCCGAAGATCAAGTAGTAGACCAGCGCATTGAGCAGCGGGGTCACCACCTGCCACAACTGGCCCAGCTTCGCCTGGCTGTACTGAGCGGTCAGCTTGGCGCCGGCGAACGAGGTGATGAAGTGCCGCCGGTGCCACAGCTGCCGGGTGTAGTCGGACAGCGACGGACGGGCGCCGCTCACCGTGAGGCCGTGGTGCTCGGCCAGGGCGCGCAGCTCGGTGTCCGGGGCGGTGTCCGGGGCAGTGCCAGGGGTGGAGGCGCCGGTGGGGTCGGGGGCCGGGGGAGCGAGGGTCTGGGGCATGGGGCCGCTTTCGTTGCGTACGGGGGCCGCAGAACGGGATCACCAACGATGGGACGGGTCCGTATCGTCGCGACGCAGTCGACAGTAAAGGGAGTCCACGTCGAGACGCAACCGTAGCGTCGTGACGCTATGCTCAAGCCATGGCAAAAGAGGGCAGCGCGACAGACTCCGCGACGGCGCGCCGGGCACCGGCCGGCGCCGCCGTACTGCGGGAGGACAAGACCGCCGCGATCCGCGCCGCGGTCTTCGAGGAGCTGGCCGCCGTCGGGTTCGCCCGGATGTCCATCGAGGGCATCGCGCGGCGCGCCGGCGTCGGCAAGACCGCGGTCTACCGGCGGTGGCGCTCCAAACTGCACCTCGTTCTGGACGTGGTCTCCGCGGTGGCCGCCGCGGGCCTGCCGTCTCCGGACACCGGGTCGCTGCGCGGCGACGTACGGATGCTCCTCGAGGTCGCGGCCCGCGGTCTGCAGCACCCCATGGCCTCGCAGATCCTCCCGGACCTGCTGGCCGAGGCGGCGCGCAGCCCCGAGCTCGCCGAGGCGCTCAGGGCGGCCCTGCACGACAGCCAGCAGGGCGTGGCCGCGGCGATGGTGGCGCGGGCCGTCGAGCGCGGGGAGATCCCGGCCGGCGCCGACGGCGGACTGGCGCTGGATCTGCTGACCGGACCGCTCTACTGGCGGCTGGTGGTCGTCCGTGCGGACCTGCCCGCGGGCTATCTCGACGCGCTGGCGGGCTCGGTCGCGGCGGCGCTCGGGGCGGAGTGAGCCGGCCGCCTCGCGGCCGGCCGGGCCGCCGCCTGGGCCCGTAAGCGCAGCCGCCCCCGGTCGGCACCTGACCGGGGGCGGCCGGGCAGCTGGTCCGGCGTCTGCGGTCAGCCGGCCAGGCCGACGCCGGGGTCGTTCGCGGTGCCCGTCACCCGGTTGTCCGCCGCCTTGCGGGGCGCCGGCAGTTTGACCAGTCCCGCCGCGGCCGCGGCCGCCCGGGGCCGCGGCGCCACGGACCGTCCGTCCGTCGGCTCCGGCTCCGGGCCCGCCTCCTGGCCGAGGAAGACCTGGCGCACCACGCGCTCGGCGGCGTGCCCGTCGTCCCACTGGCAGAACCGCTCCCGGAACGCGGCCCGCAGCTCGCCGGCCCGCTCGTCGTCCCACCGGCCGCTGCGGAACGCCTCGATCAGCTCGTCCTCGGTGGTGGCGACGACACCGGGGGTGTCGCCCGGCCGGCCGGAGAGCAGGTCGAAGGTGACGCCGCGGGAGCGGACGTAGGTGTCCCAGTCGTCGGCGTAGTTGATGATCGGCCGGTCCAGGTTGGCGTAGTCGAACATGATCGACGAGTAGTCCGTGATCAGCGCGTCCGCGGCCAGGCACAGCTCCTCGACGACCGGGTGGCCCGAGACGTCGATGAGCGCGCCGCGTTCCTGGAGCCCCTGCAGACCGGGGTCCTGGTCGTAGAAGTAGTGGGTGCGTACCAGCAGGACGAAGTCCTCGCCCAGCTCGCGGGTGAGCTTCTCCAGGTCGAGGCGGGGGACATAGCCGACCTGATAGTCGCGCATGGTCGGCGCGTAGAGGACGGCGGTCTTGTCGGGGGCGATGCCCAACCGCTCGCGGATGGCGAGGACGTCTTCGGCGGTGGCCCGGTAGTAGACGTCGTTGCGGGGGTAACCGGCGTCCAGCGACGTGAAGTTGCAGGGGTAGACGCGTTCCCACTGCTCGGTGGTGTGCTGGTTGGCGGAGAGCGAGAAGTCCCAGCGGTCGGCGCGCGCCAGCAGCTTGCGAAAGCTCATGCCCTTGGCGGCGGCCGGGTAGCGCTTCTGGTCGACGCCCATCGACTTCAGCGGGGTGCCGTGGTGGGTCTGGAGGTGGACCTGGCCCTCTCGCTTGACCACGCCGTCCGCGAAGTTGACGTTGTTGACCAGGTATTTGGCGCGCGCCACGACCTCCCAGTAGCGGGGCGAGTTCAGCACGACGTGGTCGACGCCGGCCGGGAGCTGGTCGACGAGGTTCTGCTTGACGACCCACACGCCGTGCACGCCGGGGGCCAGCTCCTTGGCCTTCTCGTAGATCGCGAGCGGGTTGCAGGCGGGCAGGCGGTTCCAGTACGCGGAGTAGACCGCGAGGTTCTCGTCCAGCGGCTGCCGCAGCAGCGCCTGGTAGCGCAGGTCCATGGCCTTCTTCTTGGCCTGCTTGACCCGCTTGTTCGCGTGTTTGCGGACCGTGCGCTGTACCTTTCCGGCGACCTTGAGGCCGGCCAGCGCCGGGTAGGCGTCCTTGGCGAGCAGCGCGTACTTGCCGCCGGCGACGCCGGCGGGGCGGACGAAGCCGGCCGGTATCCGGATGCGGTAGTCGCGGGCGGCGCGGTGGAAGAACTCGGCCGTGGCGCTCTGCGGCAGCCGGCCGGGCTTGTCCAGAATGGTCAGGTAGTGGTCGACCATCTTGCGGAACATCTGCGGACGCCAGCGGGCGAGTTCGGGGTGCGCGTCGAGGTAGGCGAAGACCCGGCCGTACTGGTCGAAGACGTCGAAGTGCTTACGGCTGGTGGTGCGCAGGATGTTGCCGCCCTGGCGGCGCTGGCGGTAGTGCAGGCAGACCCGGTCGAGAACGGCGATCGTCCGGGCGGTGATCAGCGTGCAGAACGTCCAGGGGGCGTCCTCGTAATAACCGACCGGGAATGCGAAACCGTGCTCTTCTATGAAGTCGCGGCGGTAGGCCTTGTTCCAGACGATCTGCAGCAGATCGAGGAGCTCGGGGCGGTCGGCGAGTGAGAAGGAAGGCGTGCCGGATTCGTCGAGCAGTTCCGCGAGTGCATTGCGCCGGGCGGAGCCGTCCCAGTAGGTCCGGGCGTAATCGAAGATCAGGATTTCCGGGTCCTCGGTGGCGGTCAGCCGCTCGGCCAGGGAAGTCAGCGCACCGGGCACGAGGGTGTCGTCGCTGTCGAGGAAGAGGACGTAGTCGCCGGTGACCTTCTCCAGTCCGGCGTTACGGGCCAGGCCCAGGCCCACGTTCTGGGGGAGGTGCAGGACTCGGACGCGGTCGTCGAGGGCGGCGTACTCGTCCAGGATGGCGCCGCTGGCATCGGGCGAGCAGTCGTCGACGGCGATCAGTTCGAAGTCCGGGAAGTCCTGTGCCAGCACCGAGTCCAGGCACTCTCGCAGATACCCCTGGACTCTGAAGCACGGGACGATGACGCTGAAGCGGGGTGCGGCGGCGTCGCGGACCATCTCGGACATGCGGTACTACTCCTCGTGACGAGCTGAGTACAGAACGCAAAAGAGCCCTAAAGGGCTGCGTGTTCCATTGTCAGCCTTCTGACTCCTGTTCACCCTAAAAGGTTGGTCTTCGTAACCTGAAAGTTCTGTAGGACACATCCGGCCGGAGGAAAGTGGCGACTTTCCGGACCGGCGAGTTTTTGCAGGCAACCAAATGCGGGTGGAGCGCCTCTTCCCATAAAGGGCACCCGAACAGAGGCTCCGATTGCCCGGCCGTCCGTCGGGAATATGTCGCCGGTGGCGCATCGGCGTGCTCGGCTGCGACGGCCGGCGTGGCCGGGGCGGTTCGTCCGGGTCGGCCCGGTGCGGCCGGACGCCTGACGGGTCCTCTCGCCGTGGCTGTGGCCTCCCGGTTCATGTCCGGGCCCCCGGAAGTCGGCCCTTATGGATATGTCTTGATTGCGCGTTATACTCTGCCGCCGCACGGGGTAGTTTCCCCTGGTTCCCGGTGGGGCGGCAGTTCCCGGGGCACGGGGCAGAATCCGGCCGACGAGCGGAGGGCAGGTGACGGTCACGGACACGTCCCCGCCCGGCCCCGCGGCCCGCCCGCTCGTCTCCGTGGTCGTCCCCGTGCACAACACCCGCCGCTACCTCGGTCGGAGCCTGGGTTCCGTCTTCGCCCAGACCCTGGCCCAGGACCGCATCGAGGTGATCGCGGTCGACGACGGCTCCAGCGACGGCAGCGACGCATGGCTGGCGGACGCGGCCCGCGCCCACCCCAACCTGACGGTCCTCAGCGGCCCCGCCTCGGGCGGCGCCGGCCGGCCCCGCAACACCGGCCTGGCCCGCGCCACCGGCGACTACGTCTTCTTCCTCGACTCCGACGACCACCTCGGCCCCGAAGCGCTCGCCCGCCTGGTCCGGATGGCCCAGGCCCACAGCTCGGACATCGTCTACGGCCGCATAGTCGGCGCCGACGGCCGCGCCGCCCCCGTCGACCTGCGCACCACCAGCGGCCGCGTCTCCCTCTTCGACTCCCCGGTCTACTGGACCCTGGCCGCCTACAAGCTGTTCCGCCGCGCCTTCCTCGACCGCCACCGCCTCCGCTTCGTCGAAGGCCGCCTGCTGGCCGAGGACCTTCCCTTCGGCATCGCGGCGCTGCTGCGCGCCGAGGTCGTCTCCGTGCTCGCCGACTACGACTGCTACTACCTGCACGGCCGCGACGACGACAGCAACGCCAGCCGCCAGGACGTCGACTGGCCCGAGTACCTCACCTACATCGGCCGCGTCCTCGCCGCCGTGGCCGACGCCGTTCCGGCCGGCCCGGACCGCGACAAGTGGATGGTCCGGCACTTCCACGGCGAGATCCTCATGCCCTTCGCAGAGCCCTACCTCTCCAGCGACCCGGCCGGCCGCCGCGCCATGGCGGACGCCGCCCGCCCCCTGGTCGCGCGCTATCTCACCGATCGCGTCCTGGCCGCCCTGCCACCCCGCCTGCGCCTTCGCGCCCACTGCCTGCAGCACGGCCTCGACGACGACCTGACCGCCATCGTCCGCGCGGACACCGCCCACCGCCCCGGCCCGCCCCACGTCGACCCGGACGGCCGCGTCTACGCCTCCTACCCGGGCTTCCGCGACCCCGCCCGCCCGCTCCCCGACACGCTCTACGACCTCACCCACCGCCTCGCCCTGCGCCAGCGCCTGACCGGCCACCGGTGGACCGACGGCGTACTCCACCTTCACGGCACCGCCGAACTCCCCGGCCTGGCCGCCCGCTCCGTCGAGCTGGTACTCCGCGGCCGGGGCGGCGAACACCGCCTGCCCGCCCACTACGCCGACGGGGTCTGGCGCGCCGTCCTCGACCCGGCGACCGCCGCGGACGGCGAGCCGCCGGCCGACGGCATCTGGGGCCTGAAGGTCGCGGTCACCGCGTGCGGCGCGGGCGGCGCACCGGTACGCCGCGCCGCCTGGCTGTGCCCCGAGCGCGCGGACCCCGCCGCGGCGGCACCGCGCATCATCACCCGCCCCGCCGGCCCGGCCGTCGCCGCCCTCTTCCTGTCCCACCCGCACGGCCACCTCCACCTCGACCTCGACGGCCGCGGCGCCCGCCGGCCGCTGGGCGCGGACCTGCACGGCGACGTCGCCCGCAACACCCTCACCGCCCGCCTCACCCTCCCCGGCTGCCCCGCGGACGCCCAGCTTCAGGTGCTGCTCGTCGACGCCACGGGCATGGCGGCGCTGCGCACGACGACCGAGCGCAGGGCGGGCGACCGCTTCACGGTGCGGGCCCGGCTGCGGGGCGCGCCCACGGGACGGTGGCGGGTGGCGGTACAGCTCACCGCCGGATCGCTGCGCTGCCGTCTGCCGGTGCGGTGCGGCGACGGCGGGGAGCCGTTGACGGTGACGGTGACGGGGCGGGCGGCGGCCCTGCTGCTGCGCCGGTGGGGCTGACGGCGCCGCAGGGCGCCGGCGGGCCGACCGGCGCGAGGAGGCCGGCGGCGCGGGGCGTTCCCCCGCGCGCCCGGCCCGTGCGGCTCACGCCTGCCGCAGCCCCCACCCGGCCCAGGCCGAGCTGATCATGTCGCGCACGTCGTGGTGCGCCTTCCAGCCCAGCTCCGCGGTGATCCGGTCGGCCGCGGCGACCACCCGGGCCGGGTCGCCGGGGCGGCGCGGGGTGACCTCGGGGGTGACGCCCCGGTGGCCGGTGATCTCACAGATCAGCTCGATCAGCTCGCGGACCGAAACTCCTTCACCGCGGCCGATGTTGAGCGTCAGATCGCGCACCGGGCCCGGCTCGGCGAGCTTGCGGGCGGCGGCCACATGGGCGTCGGCGAGGTCGGCGACGTGGATGTAGTCGCGGATGCAGGTGCCGTCCGGGGTGTCGTAGTCGTCGCCGAAGATACGGGGAGCGGCGCCCTCGGTGAGCTTTTCGAAGACCATCGGGACGATGTTGAAGACGCCGGTGTCGGCGAGCTCGGGGGCGGCCGCCCCGGCGACGTTGAAGTAGCGCAGGCAGGCCGTGCTGATGCCGTGCGCCCGGCCGGCCGCGCGGGCCAGCCACTCACCGGCGAGCTTCGTCTCGCCGTACGGGTTGATCGGCACGCACGGGGTGTCCTCGGTGACCAGGTCGACGTCCGGCATGCCGTACACGGCGGCCGAGGAGGAGAAGACGAATCGGCCCACGCCCGCGGAGGCCATCGCCTCCAGCAGGGTCTGCAGACCGTGGATGTTCTCGCGGTAGTAGTGCAGGGGCATCTCCACGGACTCGCCGACCTGCTTCTTGGCGGCCAGGTGCACCACATCGGTGATCTCGTGCGCGGCGAACGTACGGTCCAGCAGCGCGCGGTCGAGGGTCGAGCCGACGACCAGGGGCACGTCCTCGGGGATCCGGTCGGCGATGCCCGTCGTCAGGTTGTCCAGCACCACGACCGGCTCGCCCGCCTGGCGCAGGGCCCGTACGACATGGGCGCCGATGTAGCCGGCACCACCCGTGATCAAGTAAGACATAGCGCCAATCCTAGGTCGGGGACGGGAGAGGAGCGGCTCAGCGGCCGAGTCTGCGAGCCGTGATCCGCCACACGCTGCGCAGCCCGGCGGCCACCCGGAGCGAGAGGGCGCCGCCGGTCGTCGCGTACGGCTGGGCCAGCAGCAGGAGGTGACGCCGGCTGGGCAGTACGCGACGGCGCAGGCCGGGGCCGGTGGCGCGCAGCGAGGCCCGGAAGCCGGAACCGTCCGCGCACCGGACCTCGGCCATCAGGTCCCAGGGCTCGGGGTCGGCCGCGTGCTCGCTGCCGCGCTCGATCAGCGCGGCCAGGTCCAGCACCACCTCGGCCGTCCAGCAGCCCTCGGTGCCGGTGGCGGCCGGGTCCGCGGTGAGCTGGGCGGTGTGCACGGGGCCGCGCCGGTCGTCCCGGCGGCGGCGCAGCTCGACATCGATGCCGGCCGGGCCCGCCGCGGCCAGTCGCCCGTAGAGGTCGTGGACGCGCAGCCGCAGCGTGCTGCGGGGGCCGACCAGGGGCTCGGCGTCGATGGTCACCGGGAGGCGGTGCATCGGCTTGGTGCCGAGCGCGTCCAGCTCGACCTCGGGAAGGTCGGCGGACCACACGGCGCGGCCGTCGGCCTCCGCGTACGGCGGGATCAGGCGGCCCGGCCGGGCCGCGAGCTGGGTGAGGCGGTCCAGGTCGCGCGGGGCGGGGGAGGCCAGCACGACGCGGGCCAGCCAGCGGGCCGGCGCCCGGGCGGCGCGCAGATCGGCCTCGTCGAAACCGGCCAGGTAGTCACGGGTCAGCCGCCACCACTCGGTGCGGTAGTCGGCGCCGCGGGTGTGCAGCTCGCGGACGTACATCCGCAGGTCGTGATCGAGGAACTTGGTGCTCGCGGCGTGCGCGAGCGCCTTGTGCCCGGCGTCCAGGAAGATCCGCACGCTGGTGTGGTGGGCGTCGATCCGGGCCTGCCAGTTGGCGACGTCGTTGCGGGCCAGGGAGATCGACTGCTGGGCGGCGGAACGCCGCACGTGCCAGATGTAGACGGGGTCGGGGACGGTGGCGACGCGCGGTGCGGCGGCCAGCACCCGGGCGGTGAAGACGAAGTCCTCGTACGTGTAGCGGCCCTCGGGGAAGACGATGCCGTGCTCGGCCAGGAAGCCGCGCGCGTAGAGCTTGTTGACGCACAGCGTGTCGCGGACCAGCTGCGGCCCGGCATCGGCGGAGTCGTACACCGCCGCCTCCCGGTAGAGCGCGGGCTGCCAGGGCACATCGCGGCGCGCGGGAAGCTCGCGGCGCACGCAGGCGCCCGCCGCCACCGGGGCGTCGTGCCGCAGCGCGGCGGCCAGCAGCGCCCCGACCGCGCCCTCCGGCAGCACGTCGTCGCTGTCGAGGAACATCACGAAGCGGCCGGTGGCGGCGCGCAGCCCGTCGTTGCGGGGGGTGCCGCAGCCGCCGCTGTTCTCGGCCCGGTGGAGGACCCGCAGCCGCGGCTCCGTACGGGCGAGGTCGTCCAGGGTGGCGCCGGTGCCGTCGGTGGAGGCGTCGTTCACGGCGATCACCTCGGCGACCGTCCCTTCCGGGACGACCTGCGCCAGTGCGGAGCGCACGGCATCGCCGACGTGGACGGCATCGTTGAAGGCGATGACGACGATGCTCACCTGCGCGGACGGCGTGATGGTGGGCCCCGGCAGTGGCTCGAGGGCTTCTTTCACAGTCACTGAATCTACATTTCGTGTCGACAGCATCTCTTGGCACGAGCAGCGGGTCCGAACCCATTTCCGATGGGTCAGAGGACGAAATCCGCCGCGCGGTTGCACCCGCCGCCTCCTGCATTCCCGCCTCTTGCCGTCTTCTTACCGAGCGGGAGCCGGGGCCCGGGTGTGCAGAGCCCCGTGAGGACGCCCGCACATGCTGTAACGACGCGACCGCCGCACGATGCCGATCCGCGCGCCACGACCTTGCCGCGGACCGGCCGCCTCACCGCTCGATCAGGTCGGCCACCCGCCCCGCCGCCCCGCCGTCGTCCCGGTGGCAGAAGGTCTCCCGGAAGTCCGCGTAGGCGTCCGCACCGGCCGCCGCGATGGCGTCCAGATCGCCCAGCGCGTCGATCAGCTCACCGGTGGAAGCCAGCAGCGGCCCCGGGACCCGGGCCTCGAAGTCCAGCGTGAAGCCGCGCAGGGTGTCGCGGTAGTCCGCCAGATCGGGGGTCAGGAAGAGCATCGGGCGGCCGGTGTTGGCGAAGTCGGCGGCCAGCGACGAGTAGTCGGTCACCAGCACGTCGGCGGCCAGCAGCAGCTCGGTCGCGTCGGGGTGCGCGGAGACGTCGACGGCGAAGGGCGCGTGGTGGGCCGGGAGCCGGTCGGCGACCAGCGGGTGGCTGCGGACCAGGAGGACATGGTCCTCGGACAGGGCCCGGCGGGCCAGATCGAGGTCGAGCGCCAGATGCATGCGGTGGTGTGCCGCGTCGTAGGCCAGATGATCGCGGGGAGTGGGGGCGTAGAGCACGGCCGTGCGGCCCGGGGCGATGCCCAGACGCTCGCGCACGGCCGCGGCCGCCCGGTCCCGGCCGGCCGCCACCAGCGCGTCCGTACGCGGCAGCCCGCACTCCAGGAGCTCGCCCGGATAGCCGAGGGCGGAGCGCAGTACGGGGGTGCTGTGCGCGTTCGGGGACAGCAGCACACTCCATTGGCGGCCCAGGCGCGGGCGGGGCGCCAGATGGGCCAGCCCCGCACACAGGGTCCCGGCCAGCCCCGCACCGATCTGCTTGAGCGGGGTGCCGTGCCAGGTCTGGACGACGGTCTGCCCGTCGCGGCGCAGAAACCAGGCAGGCAGATGGGTGTTGGTGACGATCCAACGGCTGTGGGCCAGCGCACCGTGCCATTCGGCGCTGCCCACGACCACGGCGCGGGCGCCGTCGGGCACCGCCACCTGGGCGTCGCGGACCGCCCACAGATGCGTGACGTCCGTTCCCCGGCGCACCAACTCCTCGTGCACCGCACGCGGCGAGTCCCCGTACGCCCGGCCGCCGAAACTGCTGTAGAGCACGGTCTCGCGCAGCGGGCGGCCCCGGTGCAGCGGGTAGTGCAGCTCGCGCAGCACCCGCCGGCGGTAGGGCCCGTGATCGGTGGCGGGCAGCGCCGGGCCCGCCGTCACCAGGGCCTCGTCGTAGCGGTGCCGATCGAGGGTGAGCGGCTTGCCGCGGACCGTACGGGAGGTGGGCAGCCCGTCGAACACGGCGGGCAGGAAGCGGACCGGGGCGTCCAGGGGCGAGCCCGCCGCGCCCCGCTCGCGCAGGTGCAGCGTCCAGCGGCCCTCGCGCAGCGGCAGCTCGCCCGCGAGGGACGGCAGCGTGCCCAGCGGCAGCGCGCAGTGGAAGCGGCCGCCCTCATGGGTGGCGGGGAACGCCGCCTCGGCCGCATGCGCACCGTGCCGGAGGACGACCTCGGTGGCGTGCGGCGCGGCGTCCGGCAGCCGGCCCGCCACCAGGAGCGTGCCGTCCGCCCGCCAGATGACACGGTCCGCGTACGGCTGCGGCGTGCGGTCGTGGAGGACGAGGCGCCCGGCGGGGGACGCCGCCACGACCAGCTCGCGCCCGTGGGGCAGCGGATGGCCCGAGGGGCACAGTCCGGGCGGGCAGGCGATGGCGTCCGTCCCGCCGTCGGGCAGCACCAGCTCCGGCGTCCACGACTCGGTGTGCACGGGCGCGATCGCCCGCGGTGCGCCGTCCCGGGTGGGCCGGGCGGCCGCCAGCGCATCCAGCCGGATGCGGACGGTGAGACGGGGATCCGGGCCCTGCGCCGCCTGCCCCGCCTCCACCGGGAAGGACACCACGGTGCCGGTCCCCTGGTGGGTCAGCCGCAGCGCGACCGGGAGCGGCCCGGGCGACGTCACCGTCAGGTCCAGGGCGTCGGCCGCCGCCAGGTGCTGCCCGGCCAGCCGGCGGGTACGGCGTTCGACGGTCAGCCGCAGCCGCCCGCCGTCGTACCCGGGCACGATGCGCAGCCCGTCGTCATCGACCTCGTGCGCCGACGGCGCCGAGCCCGAGCCGATGTCCGCCGGGCGCAGCGCCGCCGTCCGCACCACGCCCGCCGACGCGACGATCACCCCGGCCGCCCAGTCGCCCTCCTCCCAGCGGCCACCCCGGCGCAGCCGGGCCGGATCGAGCGTGACCTCGAAGCCCGCCCAGTCGTAGCAGTGCCGCTCCTGACCGGATTCGACGGTCGCCTGCGGCATCGCCACCGGCCGCATCGGCAGCAGGATGCGGCGCCGGCCCCGGGTGAGCACCACCGTCCTCAGATAGCTGTGGCGGGTGGCGGCGTCCAGGTTGCGCAGGTAGGCCCAGCCGCGCAGCACCAGCGACCCGTCCCGCCACACGGCCTCCAGGACCTGTGCCCGTACCGGGAAGTCCGTACGGTCCAGCCGGGTCACGCCCGGCGGAAGCTGGAGCGGGGGCACGAAGGGAAGCACCGCGCGCTTGCGCAGCGGCGGGCCGGCGACCTCGAAGCCGGCCGGGTCACGGACCTCGTGGGCGAGGAGGGTGAGCAGATCCGCGAGCCGTCCGGCGCGGATCAGGTACCAGCGCATCCGCAGCTCCACCGGAAGGGTGGGGAACAGCTGCGGGTCGACGTCGGCGAGGATGCCGCGGACGCCCTCCAGGAACGCGGTGCGGCACTCGGGCGTGGCCGCGGGCAGCGCCTCGACCAGGTCGAGCAGCCCGTCGGTGAGCAGCCACCGGTCCAGGTCCTGCCGGTGGGCGCGGCGGCCGGGGTGGGCCGGGTCGGCGAGGAAGCGGCGGATGCCGGCCACCGACGCGAGGCGGCCCGCCACGCCCGCCGCATCCGGGCTCCGGTGCCGCTCGGCACCCTCCGGCAGACGGTGGTAGACGACGTGCTCGGCGAGTACGTCCACCGCCCGTGCCAGGAAGTGCGCGGGCAGCGTCACCGCCGCGTCGTCGCACAGCGTCCCCTCGGGAAAGGCGAGTCGATGGTGGTCCCAGAAGGCGCGCCGGAAGACCTTGTTGCGGGCGAAGTGGTCGGTCAGCAGCGTGCGGTCCTCGGAGATGTGGCTGCGCAGCGCGGTGTCCCGGGCGGCCGGATGGTGCCGGGACTGGCTGCGGCCGCCCGCGCCGAGCCGGTAGACGTTGCCGGTCGCCAGGTCCGACCCGGACCGGTCCAGCACGCCGGTCAGATCCTGGTAGGCGCGCGGCAGCAGCACATCGCCGGGGTCCAGGAACGCCAGGTGGCCGGTGTCCGGATAGGCGTGCCGGGCACCGGTGTTGCGGGCTGCGCCGAGGGTGGGCACGCCGCTTCCCGGATAGCGCACGATCCGGAACCTCGGGTCCCGGTCGGCGACTTCACGGGCGAGGGGGAGGGGCTCGTCGCCCTCCACCAGCACCACGTCCAGTTCGGTCAGCGTCTGGGCCGCCACCGACTCCAGGCACTCCTGCACATTCCGCTCCGGGCCCTCGAAGCGATGGACCGGGACGACCACGGTGAGTCGAGGCTTCATACGCGCGGACCTGCCTTTCCGAACAGGCGAATCACGGGATTGCGGCGTTCAACTCGCCCGTCGGCGGCGCGGTCACCGGATCTGCGCTGAAAGGGTGAGAGGACCGGGGCCCGCAGCGGGGCGGCGTGCCGCGCCGCCGCGCTCCCCCTCGATGCCGTAGACCGTTGGGCAGCGTCATGGCGCCCGAGCGCCGTGTTCCCAGGGAAAGGTGACCGCGACCCGATGCCCGGCCGAACCGACAGCCCCGCCCCCACCGACAGGCCCGACGCATCCGCGCCGGAGGCGGTCGGCACCCGGCCCGCAGGGGGCGCCGGCACCGCCCCGCACGCCTCCACCGCGCGCTTCCCGGCCGGCGAACACGCCGGCGTCGTACGGCCCTTGCCGGCCCGGCCCCGCTACCACCGGCTGCTGCGGCGGATCGGCTCCGGCCGGGTGCTGGACATCGGCTGCGGGCCGGGCGACACGCTCGCCGACTGCGCGCCCGGCAGCGTCGGCATCGACCACGACCCGCGCTCCGTACGCACCTGCCGGGCGCGCGGGCTCACCGCCTACACGGCCGACGCTTTCCTCGCGAGCGCACACGCCCGTCCCGGCACCTTCGACGTGCTGCTGTGCGCGCACGTCCTGGAGCATCTGGACGACGAGCAGGTCGAGGGCCTGCTGCGGGCCTATCTCCCGTACGTACGGCCGGGCGGCGCCGTTCTGCTGATCACCCCGCAGGAGGCGGGCCACCGCGCCGAGGCGTCCCCGGTCCGCTTCACCGACTTCCCGCTGCTGCGTGCCTTCGCGGAGTCGGCGGGGCTGGTCGTCCGGCGCACGTACTCCTGCCCGCTGCCGCGCGCTGCGGGGAAGGCGCTGCGACGCAATGTGTTCGTCCTCGTGGGGCAGGTGCCGCCCCGGTAGGCGTACGGGCCGGGGCGCGGTACCCGCCCCGGCCCGTACGGCCGCCGGTCAGCGTCCCGCCGGGCGGGCCTTCTTGCGGGCGGCGACGATCGCGCGGGTGACGATCGGCGGCAGCACGTCCAGCGCGACCCGGCGCACCACGCTGCGCTGCAGGCGGGGCACGGGGCGGGCCGCCGAGGCCCGGGGTGCCTGGGCGGCCGACGGCTCGGCCGCGCGGGGGGCGGCCTCGGCCCGGTGCCGGGAGACCGGCTGCGCGGGCTCCTTGGCGCCCTTGGCGCTCAGCCGGATCAGCGGGGCGTCGTTGACGTACTGCACCTCGTGCCAGACGTCCTTGCGCGACTGCAGCCACTCCAGCAGCGCCTTCTGCATGGGTTCGGGGTCGCCCCACGTCCCGTAGAACTTGGTGCCGGTGATGCAGATGGGGCGCAGCCCCTCGTTCGCCACGGCCTGCCAGGTGGCGGCGGCCACCCCGGGGCAGTGCTCGGCACGATAGTCGTCCATCACCACGACGCCCTCGTCGGTGAGCAGCTCACGCACCGCGAGGATGTCGCCCTGCACATGCTCGAACAGGTGCGAGGCGTCGATGTGGGCGAAGCGCACCGAGTCGTCGGCGACGTGGTCGCGCACGATGGAGCTCAGGCCCTGCACGATGGTGGGCAGCTCCTCGTGGAACGAGAGGTAGTTGGCTTCGAAGGCGCGGCGGGTCAAGGTCGCGTAGGACGTCTTCATCTCCTTGGAGTTGGAGGCGTCCTCGGCGGGGGAGTCGAAGAGATCGCAGACCGTGAAGCGCTCGTCGGAGCGCATTCGCGCGCCCAGGAAGATGGCGCTCTTGCCCATGTACGCGCCCAGTTCGAGCAGGTCGCCCGTGACCGAGCGGTCCCGCTGGTGGGCGAGGAACCAGTCGAAGAGCAGCTGGTCGGCGGTGAAGAACCAGCCCTTGACGTCGGACAGCCGGGCGGGGTGGGGGAGTTGTTCGGCACTCTGGTCTGCGGTGAGGGCAGTCATGTGCGGTCCGTCTCCAGACGGTCGGGAATCGATGGCGATGTGCGCGACACGCGAGGGGATGCGCGGGGCGGTGTGCCGGCACGGTGTGTTGTGGCGGTGGAGCTGCGATGTGGAGGTGTCCGGTGTGACCGACGCTTCAGTCGTGACCGATGCGTCTGCTGTTGTAGATGCGGCCGGTGCCGCGACCGGTTCCGCGGGGGAGCGGCCCGCGCAGGGGCCGGGGCGCCACCGCCCGACACACGAAACGGTCGAACGTGTATTGCAGTCTCCCTGACACGCCCCCGTAGCACCATGCGTTTCACGGCACCGACCGGCATCGGCCGTCATCGTAGGGGGAGAGACATGAACGGAAGATGGCGTGGCGCACGCCGGACGCCGGCCCCTCGCGGGCCGGGCCCCGCGCCGCCCCCGCCCCCTGCCGCCCCTACTTCACCGCGCCGGCCATCACACCGGAGACGAACTGCCGCTGGAAGGCGAAGAAGACGATCAGCGGTACCACCATCGAGACGAACGCACCCGGCGCCAGCACATCGATGTTGTTCCCGAACTGCCGCACCTCCTGCTGGAGGGCGACCGTGACCGGCGGGTTCCCGCTGTCCGCGAAGATCAGCGCGATCAGCATGTCGTTCCACACCCACAGGAACTGGAAGATCCCCAGCGACGCGATCGCCGGCCCGCCCAGGGGCATCACGACCCGGGTGAACAGCCGCAGCTCGCCCGCCCCGTCCAGCCGGGCCGCCTCCAGCAGCTCGCGCGGGATCTCCGCGAAGAAGTTCCGCAGCAGGAACACCGCGAACGGCAGCCCGAAGGCCGTATGGAAGAGGATCACCCCGGCCGTCGTCTCGAACAGCCCCACCGCGCCGAACAGCTTGGCCACCGGGATCAGCGCCACCTGCACGGGCACGACCAGCAGCCCGACGACGACCATGAACCAGGCGTCGCGCCCGGGAAAGTCCATCCAGGCGAAGGCGTAGCCGGCCAGCGACCCGATGACCACCACCAGCACCGTGGCCGGCACGGTGATCGCCGCCGTGGTCAGCAGCGAACCCATCACCTTCTCGTTGCCCAGCAGCCTGCTGTAGTTGTCGAACGTGATCTGGGCCGGCTCGCTGAAGACGTGCCACCAGCCCGACTCGGCCATCTGCTGCGGGCTGCGCAGCGAGGACAGCAGCAGCCCGACCGTCGGCATCAGCCAGAAGAGCGCCACCAGGACCAGAAAGATCCGCACCGCGCCGCCGCCCGTGCGGGCCGCGATCCGTGTGGTGAGCGGCCGG
Source organism: Streptomyces sp. NPDC048650 (assembly GCF_043199095.1). NCBI lineage: Bacteria > Bacillati > Actinomycetota > Actinomycetes > Kitasatosporales > Streptomycetaceae > Streptomyces > Streptomyces sp. NPDC048650. The sequence continues at coordinate 16,580 of NZ_JBICVM010000003.1, forward strand.
GCCGCCCCGCGGCCCGCCGCCCTCGCCCGAACGGCACCCCCGACGGTCGTCATCGCAGACGCTCCTTCCGGATGCGCCGGAGATTGACGTACATCACCGGCAGCACGAGCAGCAGCAGGAATACGGCGATCGCGCTGCCCAGGCCCTCGTCGACGTCCGTGCCGAACGACGACTGGAAGAGCTGGAGGGCGAGCACGTTGGCGGACCGGAGGCTGGATCCTGGCGCGATGATGTAGACCAGATCGAAGATCTTCAACACATTGATCATGAGCGTGACCAGGACGACCACCAGCACGGGAGCCAGCAGCGGCACCGTGATCCGGCGGAACACCTGCCACTCACCCGCGCCGTCCACCCGCGCCGCCTCCAGCAGCTCGCGCGGCACCGCCGCCAGCCCCGCGGCGATCAGCACCATCGCGAACCCGGCCCACATCCACACATAGGAACCGATGATGGCCGGGGTGACCAGCGCCGGGCCGAGCCAGTCCACGCCGCGGTAGGGCTCCGCGAAGTTCGCCGCGGGCAGCCGCAGCCGGGCGCCGTCGGCCTTCCCCGCGGGCAGCGCGTACGTCCCGTCGGCCGCGGTCCGCGCCGAGGCGACCACCACGCCGCCCCGGACCGCCTCGACCGTCAGGCCCGCCAGCCCCTTCTCCCCGCCGTCGACGACGTCGGGCCGGCCACCGCCCCCACGGGTGAAGTCCAGCCAGACGGTGCCGGTGACCATGCCCGGCCGGGGCTTCGCGGCGGCCGCCGGCCGCGCGCCCCGCACGTCGTCCTGCTGCACCGCGACCAGCGGCAGATTCGCCGGGGACCCGGCCCGTACGGCCGCGGCCGTGGTGAAGGCGCCGCCGCCGGAGGGCCGCAGACCGGTGTGCGGCCGCGGCTTGGCACCCGGGAACGGCGCGGGCTCGGCGAAGGTGTCGTGCACACCCACCCAGACCGCGTTGGCGACGCCGCGCTGCGGGTCCTGGTCGTAGACCAGCCGGAAGATGATGCCCGCCGCCAGCATCGAGATCGCCATCGGCATGAAGACGACCAGTTTGAACGCGGTGCCCCAGCGGATCCGCTCGGTGAGCACCGCGAAGATCAGGCCCAGCGCGGTGGCGACCGCCGGCGCCACCACCACCCAGACGACGTTGTTCCTCAGCGCCGTGCGGATCCCCTCGTCGGAGAACATCTCGCCGTAGTTGCCCAGCCCCACGAAGCCGTCACCGGACGCGTCGAACAGGCTCCGGTAGACGGAGAAGACGATGGGGTAGACCACCAGCGCCCCCAGCAGCACCAGCGCGGGCAGCAGGAAGACGGCCGCGATCCAGGGGCGGGTGCCCAGGACGCCCCGCCGCTTGCGGCCCGCGGCAGCGGTGGCTGATACGTCGCTCATCGTGACGGTCCCCCCGGTCCGGTCGAGGCGGTCGGCGTCAGTGCCCGAACGCCTTCGCGGCGTCCTTCTCCAGCTGCGCCTGCGTCCCCGCGATGTCCTTGGGGTTCTTGAGGAAGTCCTGCAGGTCCTTCCACTCGCCCTGGCCCGGCTTGCCGCCGAAGGAGGCGGGCGCCTGGTCGGACATGTCGAAGCGGAAGTCGTCGCCCGCCGCGATCAGCGCCCCGGCGATCTCGCGCATCACCTTGCTGGTGTACGCCGCCTGGTCCAGCTCCTTGTTCGGGGAGACGAACCCGCCCGCCTGCGCCCAGATCCTGGCCGCGTCCGTCGAGGCCAGGAACGTCAGCAGCGCCTGCGCGGCCTTGCCGTCCTTGAGCGCCACCGCCACATCGCCACCGGTCACCACCGGGGACTCGGCGCCCACCGCGGGGAACGGGAAGACCTTGGCGTCCGTGCCGAGGCGGGCCTTGGTCTGGGTGATGTTGGCCGCGGCGAAGTCGGCCGAGGAGACCATCGCGGCCTTGGGGGTGTCACCGCCGCTGAACGTCTGCGTCACCGACGTCGGGAAGTCCGTCTGCAGCGCACCGGAGTTGCCGCCGGAGAGCAGATCCTTGCGGCCGAAGAGCCGGCCCAGCGTGGTCAGCGCCTGTGTGACGGACGCATCGGTCCACTTGATCCGGTGCTGTGCCAACTGGTCGTACTTCCGCGGCCCCGCCTGCGAGAGGTAGACGTTCTCGAACCAGTCGGTCAGCGTCCAGCCGTCCGCCCCGCCCACCGACACCGGCTCGGTGCCCGACTCGGAGACCGTCTGCGCGGCCTTGAGGAAGTCCGGCCAGGTCCTGGGCTCCTTGACGCCCGCGTTGTCGAACGCCTTGGTGTTGTACCAGACCAGCGACTTGTTGCTGGCCTTGAAGTAGACGCCGTACGGCGTGCCCTTGTGGGCGCCCAGATCCTGCCAGCCCTTGGCGTAGTTCTTCGCCAACTGCGCCTTCGCGGCGACGCCGAGCGGCTTGAGCCAGCCCTTCTGGGCGAACTCGTTGAGCACGCCCACCTGCTGGAGCATCGCGACGTCCGGCGGACCGCCGCCGGCGATCTTCGACCCGATGAACCCCGCCATGTCGTCGCCGCTGGGGACGAAGTCCACCCGGGCACCGGTGCGCTTTTCGAACTCGTCCAGCACCTTGCCGAAGTTCTCCCGCTCCGGGCCCGTCCAGACCGCGGTGACCTGGAGCCGTTGGCCGTCGAGCTTCGGGAGCCGGACGGTGGGGGCGGTGCTGCCGCCCTTGCCGCCGCCGCCCGCGTCGTCCTTGGTGCCGCCGCAGCCGGCCAGCGCGAGGGCGAGCGCCGCGGCCGCCGCCAGAGCGGTCGTCGTGCGTGAAGCCGTCCGGTCGAATCGTCTGCGCATCCCCGTAGCCCCTTGTCGCTGCGCCTGTGGTGCGTGCGGTGGTGCTCCTCGCGGTGCTGTGCGGTCGTGCCGTCGCGCGGTTCCTCTGTGCCGGCCGGGGGGGGCCGGCCGGGCTGTCGGCCCGGCGGGCGTGCCGTCTGCCCGGCGGGCTCTGCGGCGTGCTCTGCGGTGTGCGACAGGTCTACGCCCCGATCCCCGGTGCCGCAATACCGCATCCGGCCCCAACTGACCTTTTGTGATGGGGCTGTTACGGACGGTGGGGCGCCCGGCGCCGGCCGGACCGCCGCCCCCGGCTCACACCAGGGGCGGTGCGGTGGCCGCCGCCAGCGACTGGGCGGCCCGCTGCAACGCGCTGGCCAGCAGCGCCAGATCCGTCGGGCCGTTGCCCAGCTCACGCAGCGGACGCCGGGCCGGCGGGTCCCCCATCCGCTGCCACTCCAGCGGCACGACCGTCGGCCGCAGGGTGGACGTACGGGGTATCCGGCCGGTCACCCGGCCCGCCTGGAACGGCGTCGAGGAGCCGTCCTCCGCCCGGTCCAACCGTCCGCGGCCCGGCGGCGCCGACTCGGACGGGTCGCCGGCCACACCGAGCCGGATGCGCAGCCCGGCCCGCTCACCGGTCGCGGTCGCAGCCGTGCGATCCGGATGGCCGGTCGCCGCTATCAGATGGACACCCAGCTCCGCGCCCTCCCGGGCGACCGCCTCCAGGGCCCGCACCACCGAACCGGCGGCCGGCCGCCCCGTACTGCCCAGCGCCGGGGCCACCAGCGCATCGAAGTCGTCGACCAGCACGAACAGCCGGGCCATCGGCGGCGCCTGGCTCTCGGCGGCCGCCGCGCCGCTGCGCGCCCGCAGCCGCAGCGTCCCGGTGGCCGACGGATCCGCCTCGCCGGCCGCGGCGCCGCTGGTCCCCTCGGTCGTCCGGCGCGGCGCGATGATCCGCGGCGCCGGCAGATGCTTGGCGCGCCACTCGGCGAACGGCGTCCCCGCCAGTATCTCCGCCCGCCGCTTCAGCTCGGACGACAGCGCCTGCGCGAACTCCCGCATCCGCACCGGGTCCGAGGCGGCCAGATACGTCGTGACGTGCGGCAGGTCCGTACAGGCCCGCAGGCCCTCGCCGCGCTCGCTGCCGCCACCGTCCACCAGGACCAGCGACAGCAGGTCGGGGCGGTCCGCGGCGGCCAGCGAAGCGGCCAGCGAACGCATCAGCTCGGTCTTGCCGGTGGCCGCCGCACCCTCCAGGAGGAGGTGTGTGCCGTCGGCGGCGAGATCGGCCGCCAGCGGGCCGTGCGGACCGGCGCCCAACACCGCGGGGGCGCTGGGCCGGTCGGTGTCCAGCGCCGCGGCCCAGCGCGCCAGCAGGGACGCGGGAGTGGCACGGGCCAGGCCCAGCTCGTCCAGCAACCGGGCGGCGTCGGGCAGCGGAACGACCGCGCGGTGCACCTGCCGCCCGCCGGCCGTGGCCGTCGCCTCGGCCTCGCGCAGCGGCGCCAGCGCGCGGGCGAACCGCTCCGCCCAGGCACCGGAGACCGCATCCACGGCCGCGACCGTGCCGTTCGGACCGGACCCGGGTTGGACCACGCGCAGCGCCGTGGCCACATCACCACTGAGCACCGCCACCGCCCCGCACTCGCCGAACGCGGGCGACGCCGTCCGGGCCGCCTCGTAGGTCGCGGCCAGCGGGAAGACGGGGGACGCGGCGGGTGTCTCCGCCAGGCAGAGCAGATGGATGCCGGCCGCCGGGCCGCCCGCGGCGAGCCGGGCCGTCCGCTCGCGCAGCTCCGACGAGCCGAGGTCGCCGTCCACGATCACAACGGTGTACGGGCCGCGGTGGCGGGCCGCGGCGGCGGCCACCTCGGCGCGGTCGGCACTGGCCCAGTCGGGGCCGAGCGGGCCGTCGTCCAGCCGGCGCATCAGCTCGGCCGTGCGGGCCGCGGCCTGTTCCTTGTCGTAGGCGAGCAGCAGCCGGCAGTCCTGGCCATGGGCCGGGCGGACGTGCGGCAGCCAGCCCAGCCAGGACCAGTCGGCCACCCGCTCGCCGTCGGGGCGCGTCCGGTCCGTCGCGATCAGCACGATCTCGGCGGTGTCGGGGGAGTGCAGCGCGGCGAGCTGGGCCACCGCGGCGCGGGCCAGCCCGGCCAGCCGCGCCCGCGGCCCGGCCAGCCCCAGCGAGCCCGCCCGGCGCAGGTCGACGGTGACCGGCACCGCGATCCGGCCGGCGCCGCCGCTGGTCGTCCCCAGCCGCACGGTCAGCGCGTCGACGTGCCCGACCCCGCGCTCCCACAGGCGGGGCCCCGGGCCGAGCGCCGTCAAGAGGACGGCGGCGGCATCCGGCCAGCGCTCGTGCGCCGCCGCCTCCGCGCCCTCGGCGACCGCCGCGGACACCTCCTGCGCCGTCTCGTCCGCCGCTTCCGGCAGCGCCGCCCCGGCGTCGTCCGGCCGCTCCACGGCGGACCGTCCGGCGGCCAGCCGCCGCGCCCAGGCGCCGATGCCGCCGCGGCGGGCCGCCCTGGGCCCGGCCGGGTCGCCGGCGTCGGCGGGTGCCAACTGGTGCGTGCCCGCGTGCGTGCCGTCCTGGTGGCCGGCGGCGTACTCCTCACGGGTGTACGCCCCGGGTGCCGTCCCGGCGGCCGGGTCGCCGGCGTCGTCCGTCGCCGTGCCGCGCAACGGGGTGTCCCGGCGGCCGCCGCCCTGCGCGGGGCGGGCGGCGGGTGGCGGCGGGAAGGCGGGCACGGCCGGGCCCGGGGCCGCGGTCGCCGCCCCTCGAACCTCCCCGGGTGCCGCGTCGGACCGGCGGTCCGGGGAGAGCCGCGCGGCGTCGGCCCCTTCCCCGCCCAGCGCTCCCGGCGCGACCCGCAGATACCCCTCGCCGTCGGGTGCGGCGGGCAGCGCCGGGTCCGGGGCGGGCGGGGAGGACTGGAGCCGCAGCGCCGACTCACCGATCCGCAGCAGTGCGCCGGGTCGTAGCGGGGCGGGCGCTTCGCCCAGATCGACACCGTCGACCGAGGTGCCGTTGGTCGACCGCAGATCGGCGACGTGCACCGAGCCGTCCGGCTCGACCGTCACCGCGCAGTGCAGCCGGGAGACGTCCGGATCGTCCAGCGGAACATCGGCGTCGGCCGAGCGGCCGATACGGATCTGGCCGCCGTGCAGCAGATGGACGCCGCCGGCATCGGGCCCGGAGACGACGCGCAGCCGGGCCGGACCGTGCGGCAGACCGTGCGCCGGGGCGGGGCCGGGGCCCTGGAGGGCGAGCACCGCACCGTCGATCAGCGGTGGCTCGCCGATCGCCGCCCGCTGCGGATCGAGTCGTTCGCCGCCCGCGTACAGGACCACCGGGCCGCCGCTCGCACCGCCCACATCCGCGCCCGAACCGGCCACGGAGGCCGCCAGCGAACCCGCCACCGACGCCAGGGCGGTCCCGGCAGGGGCCGTCACGAGCACGTCGCAGGCCCGCGTGGGGTGGCCGCTGCGCGGCCCGAGGACGGTCAGCCGGATCTGCATCGCCGTCAACGGTCCCTTCTGCCGGGAGCCCGGCAGGGGAGCCGCTCACCCCCCCCACCGCGTCCGAGCACGTCGGCACGTACAAGTCCCAAGTGCACGTCGCGACGGAGACCACGCGCCCCCACCACTGCGTGCTGGGGTGCATCCTCGCACCTGCCACTGACAACACGCCCGTCGACCGTCAATTGGTGATCTTGATTGGTCTTCTAAGGGCGAAAAAGTGCCGGCTTGCGCGCGGGGAACGGCCGGATTTCGATCGCCGTGACCCGGAGTCGGTGCCGAAGCAGCCGGGTGGCGCCGCCGCCACCACCGGTCGGCCGCCGGTGGCAACCATCCGCCTCCAACGTGCGTCTTTCCCACAAGCCCGCCCGGCAGCCCGACCGCGGATTTCGCCCGACGGCCTACAGTGGGTCGGACGGGCCGCGAGCTGACCCAGCGGGCCGGGCAAGAAACCCCCCATACGACCAGGGAGCGCATGACGTGCGGCCGGTAGGCAGCAAGTACCTGCTCGAGGAGCCGCTGGGACGCGGCGCCACGGGCACCGTCTGGCGTGCCCGCCAGCGGGAGACGGCCGGAGCCGAGGCGGCCGTGGCCGGCGAGCCCGGCGAGACCGTCGCGATCAAGGTCCTCAAGGAGGAGCTCGCGAACGACGCGGACGTGGTGATGCGCTTCCTGCGTGAGCGCTCCGTCCTGCTGCGGCTCACCCACCCCAACATCGTCCGCACCCGCGACCTGGTCGTCGAGGGCGATCTGCTCGCCCTGGTCATGGACCTGGTCGACGGCCCCGACCTGCACCGCCACCTCCGCGACAACGGACCCTTCAGCCCGGTGGCCGCCGCCCTGCTCACCGCGCAGATCGCCGACGCCCTGGCGGCCAGCCACGCCGACGGCGTCGTCCACCGCGACCTCAAGCCCGCCAACGTCCTGCTCGCCGGCTCCGACAGCAGCGACCTGATGCACCCGATGCTGACCGACTTCGGCATCGCCCGCCTCGCCGACTCCCCGGGTCTGACCCGCACCCACGAGTTCGTCGGTACCCCCGCCTATGTGGCGCCCGAGTCCGCCGAGGGTCGCCCGCAGACCTCCGCCGTCGACATCTACGGCGCCGGAATCCTGCTGTACGAACTGGTCACCGGCCGCCCGCCGTTCGCCGGCTCGACCGCCCTGGAGGTGCTGCACCGCCACCTGAGCGAGGAGCCGCGCCGCCCGAGCACGCTGCCCGAACCGCTGTGGACGGTCATCGAGCGCTGTCTGCGCAAGCGCCCCGAGGAGCGGCCCAGCGCCGAGAACCTCGCCCGGGCACTGCGCACCGTCGCCGGCGGCATCGGCGTGCACGCCACCCCGGCCGCGGCCGACGCCGCGCTCGGCGTCGCCGCACTGCTCGCCCCCGACCCGGCGCCCGCCACGGTCCCCGGCACGGGCATCGGCGGCGGCCAGGGGGCCGGCGACGCCGACCCCACCCAGGTCCTCCCCTCCCACGGCGGCGCATACGACCCCGCCGCGGCCACCAGCGTGCTGCCCGCCACCGGGGCACCGGGCGGCCCGGGAGGCGGCGACCCCACGCGCACCATGCCGCCGGTTCCCATGGGCAACCCCGCGGGCGGGCCGCAGGAGCCCGACGGGCCGCACCCCTGGGAATCCCAGCTGCGCGCCGCCCGCGACCGCAACGACCAGACCCAGGTCCAGTACCTCGACCCGGGCGAGGACCCGCTGCGCCGCCGCCCCCAGCGGCGTCCGGCGGCCCCGCAGCAGCCCCCGCCGCCGCAGTACGCCCAGCAGCAGCCGGAGCCCTACGCCCAGCAGCAGCGCCAGGCGCCGCGGCGCCGGCAGGAGCCCCCGCCGCAGCGCTACGAGCCGCAGCGGCCGCCCGCCGAGGAGCCCCGGCCCCGCCGCGAGCCCCGCCCGCGCAGCGCCAACCCGATGAAGATCCCGGGCCTGGGCTGCCTCAAGGGCTGCCTGTTCACCGTGCTCATACTGTTCATCGCGAGCTGGCTGATCTGGGAGCTGACCCCGCTCCAGCAGTGGATCGGCACCACCAGGGGCTTCTTCGCCCAGATCGGGGACGTCATCACCACGGTGAAGGACTTCGTCGAGGGGCTGAGCAACAGCAAGGGGCCCTGACCCGGACCTCGGTCACCGCCCGCCGTATGGATTTGTCGACTTCTTCCGGGCAATTTCGCGCACAGAAGTGAAGGATGCGTCCGTCGCGGGCACGGAACCCCTCGGCACCCGCGTAGCTTTGACGCCAACTTCAGCCCCCAAGGACGCTCGGGGGCCCGACACGTCGGAGCAGTCTTGGCACGGAAGATCGGCAGCCGGTACACCGCCCACCAGATCCTGGGGCGCGGCAGTGCCGGCACGGTATGGCTGGGCGAGGGTCCCGAAGGGGCCGTGGCCATCAAGCTGTTGCGTGAGGATCTCGCCTCCGACCAGGAGCTCGTCGGCCGCTTCGTGCAGGAGCGTACGGCGCTGCTGAGCCTGGAGCACCCGCATGTCGTCGGCGTCCGCGACCTCGTCGTCGACGGCAACGACCTGGCACTGGTCATGGACCTCGTACGGGGCACCGACCTGCGCACCCGTCTGGAGCGCGAGCGCCGGCTGGCCCCGGAGGCCGCCGTCGCCATCGCCGCCGACGTCGCCGACGGCCTCGCCGCCGCGCACGCCGCCCGGATCGTGCACCGCGACGTCAAGCCCGAGAACGTCCTGCTGAACATGCAGGGCGAGCTCGGCCCCGGTGGCGCGCACCCCGCGCTGCTCACCGACTTCGGTATCGCGCGCCTGGTGGACCTGCCGCGCAGAACCCTCCCCCAGCCGCCGGCCGGGGGGACCCCCGTCTCGCTTCGCTCGACCAAGGTCATCGGTACCCCCGACTACCTCGCCCCCGAGATCATCGAGGGCCTCCCGCCCCGCGCCTCCGTGGACGTCTACGCGCTGGCGACCGTCCTGTACGAACTGCTCGCGGGCTTCACCCCCTTCGGCGGCGGGCACCCCGGGGCGGTCCTGCGCCGCCACGTCACCGAGAGCGTCGCCCCGCTGCCCGGCATCCCCGACGAGCTGTGGCAGCTGCTCCTCCAGTGCCTGGCCAAGGCGCCCGCCTCCCGGCTGCGCGCCCCCGAGCTCGCCGCCCGGCTGCGCGAGATGCTCCCGGGACTGGCGGGCATTCCGCCGCTGGACATCGATGAGCCCGACGGCGAGCAGCCCGAGGACGACACCGAGGCCGCCGCCCCCACCGGGACCCGCGACTATCCGCCGCCCGCCGGGACCGAGGACACCCCGCCGCGTGGCTCCGTCCCACTCGTCCCGGGCGCCGCACCGGACTCCAACCGGGACACCCACACCAGCATGCGGGTCCCCGGTCCCGACGAACTCGCCGGCGGCGCGCACGGCACCGCCCGCACCCCCCGGGTGGCCGGCGAACGGCGGGCCGGCTCCGCCCGCCACCGCTCCGCCCCGGAGGCGCTGCGCCGCCGCCGGGCCAAGCTCGCGGCGGGCGCCGCCGCGGTGCTGGTGGCGGCCGGCCTCGGCGGCTGGCTGGCCGCCGGTGACGACGAGCCCGGCGACGCCCGACCGGGCGTCCACCAGCCCGCCCCCGACACCCCGTGACGCCGGCCGGACCCGCACGGCCTCCGGACGCCGTGCGGGCCCGGTCGCCCCGGCCGGGACACACTCCCGGCAGTAGCCGTTAGGCTGGGTGCGTGGCAGTCGTCGATGTATCCGAAGAGCTGAAGTCCCTCTCCTCGACCATGGGGTCGATCGAGGCCGTCCTGGACCTCGACAGGATGAGGGCCGATGTCGCCGTGCTCGAGGAGCAGGCCGCGGCCCCGTCCCTGTGGGACGACGTGGAGAACGCACAGAAGATCACCAGCCAGCTGTCCTACCTCCAGGGCCAGCTGCGCCGGGCCGAGGAGCTGCGCGCCCGCGTCGACGACGTCGAGGTGCTGTTCGAGCTCGCCGAGGCCGAGGACGACGAGGACGCGCGCGGCGAGGCCGAGGCGGAGCTGGCGGCCGTTCGCAAGGCGGTCGACGAGCTCGAGGTCCGCACGCTCCTGTCGGGCGAGTACGACGCCCGCGAGGCGCTGGTCAACATCCGCGCCGAGGCGGGTGGCGTGGACGCCGCCGACTTCGCCGAGAAGCTCCAGCGGATGTACCTGCGCTGGGCCGAGCGCCACGGCTACAAGACCGAGCTCTACGAGACCTCGTACGCCGAAGAGGCCGGCATCAAGTCGACCACCTTCGCCGTCCAGATTCCGTACGCCTACGGCACCCTCTCCGTCGAGCAGGGCACGCACCGCCTGGTGCGCATCTCGCCGTTCGACAACCAGGGCCGCCGCCAGACCTCCTTCGCGGGCGTCGAGGTGCTGCCGGTCGTCGAGAAGACCGACCACGTCGAGATCGACGAGTCGGACCTGCGGGTGGACGTCTACCGCTCCTCCGGCCCCGGCGGCCAGGGCGTCAACACCACGGACTCCGCGGTCCGTCTGACGCACCTCCCCACCGGCATCGTCGTCTCCTGCCAGAACGAACGCTCGCAGATCCAGAACAAGGCCTCGGCGATGAACGTCCTCCAGGCCAAGCTGCTGGAGCGCCGCCGCCAGGAGGAGCAGGCCAAGATGGACGCCCTCAAGGGCGACGGCGGCAACTCCTGGGGCAACCAGATGCGTTCGTACGTCCTGCACCCGTACCAGATGGTCAAGGACCTGCGTACCGAGTTCGAGGTCGGCAACCCCACCGCCGTTCTGGACGGCGACATCGACGGCTTCCTCGAGGCCGGCATCCGCTGGCGCAAGCAGCAGGAGAAGTAGCCGCCAGGGCGCCGCGCGACCGGACAACTGTCTCCCTGGGGGAGGCAGTTGTTTTTGTTTCAGCGGTTTGGTCACAGTCGTATGTCCATGTACCGCCCAATTATGATCAATCCGGGCACCGCGACTTTATTCGACCTTGACGATGTTGACCGAACTGGGAAGGCTGGGCGCGACACGCGTATGTCTGGGGCGTGCGTGTGAACGGGGAAATGAGTGGCCTGGCCGCTGTACAGGGTCGAGGCTCGGACACCCCCACCGGCTCGACGCCCCGTACAGCGGTGCACCCATGACGAGTTCAGCTACTGGGGGTAGCAGTACATGACGAAGAAGACGCGGCTGCGCGTAGCGCGCATTGCGGCCGGTGCGGTGATTGCGGCGGGTGCGTCGCTCACCGCGGCCGGCGCCGCCTCTGCGGCCGAGACGGGCCAGAACCAGAGCGCCGGTGAGAACTGCAGCCCGCTCGACCCGCTGCACTGGTTCTGCGACGACACCGGCGGCGGCGACTCCTCCGGTGGCGGCGACTCCACCGGCGGCGACGACGGCGGCGCGATCGCCGGCACCGACAGCGGTGGCAGCGACGACGGTGGCGCGATCGCCGGTACCGACAGCGGTGGCAGCGACGACGGTGGTGCGATCGCCGGTACCGACAACGGCGGCACCGACAACGGTGGTACCGACGACGGCGGCACCGACATCGGCGGCACTGACGACGGCGGCACCGACAACGGTGGCACTGACGACGGCGGCACCGACAACGGTGGTACCGACGACGGCGGCACCGACAACGGTGGTACCGACGACGGCGGCACCGACAACGGTGGTACCGACGACGGCGGCACCGACAACGGCGGCGCCGACAACGGTGGCGCCAACGGCGGCCACGAGAACGGTGGCGGCAACGCCACCGGTGGTGACGGCTCCGGCACCGGTACCGACAACGAGGGCTCCAAGCCGATCGAGCAGCCCGGCCAGGGCAAGGAGGGGATGTCCGACACCCCCGGCCAGGCCAAGCAGCAGCCGAAGGGCGGGGAGCTGGCCGAGACCGGTTCCTCCGGTACGACCTTCCTGCTGATCGGCGCGGCGACCATGATCGCGGGCGGTGTCGGCTTCCGCCTGCTGCCCCGTCTGGTCAACAAGAACGGTGGCGGCGCGGCCGCGGCCTGACGCTGACACGACACACAACGAAGGGCCCGCGGTGCAACCAGCACCGCGGGCCCTTCCGCGTTCCCTGTTCCCTCCGGCGCATCACCGCTTCGGCGCGCACACGGGTGATCGCGCTCGGTGACGAAATCCCATCCGTCCGGTCGGCCTACGGCGCCCCGTCCTCGCTGCCGGACCGCAGCCGCCCGCCGGGGCCCGTACGGCTCAGACGGCCTGGTGGAGCAGAAGCGCGACCGCGATCAGCGCCACCAGCAGCGCCACCAGCGCCACCGGGCTGATCTGGCCGAACATGCCCTCTTGCTGCTGGAGCCGCTCCCGGCTCGCCCGGCACACGGGGCAGCGGCCCTCGCTCACAGGGGCCGCGCAGTTGGCGCACACCAATCGGTCGTACGTCATGCGACCTCCTTCTCCACTGCGCCAACGCACCGGAAGGCGCATTGGTTCCCCCTACCACTGTGCCAGCTTCCCGGCGGAACGGCGCGCCCCGCGGAATTGTCCTCCGCCTGCCCGCCCAGATGCCGAGAATGTCCGGCTAGATGCCGTGAATAAACGCACCAACCCCCCACGGCGACTGCGCCGCATCACGAGGTTCGCGTATGGTCACGCACACCGACGGGAGCCGCAACTCGGCAACCCGTGCCGCTACCCAGGTCGACCGTGGTGCATCAGTGATCCGATTCGACAACGTCTCCAAGACCTACCCGAAGCAGAACCGCCCCGCCCTCAGGGATGTCTCCCTGGAGATCGAGCGCGGCGAGTTCGTCTTCCTGGTGGGTTCCTCGGGCTCCGGTAAGTCCACCTTCCTGCGCCTTCTCCTGCGCGAGGAGCGCGCCAGCCATGGCGCCGTGCACGTACTGGGCAAAGACCTCGCGAAGCTGTCCAACTGGAAGGTCCCGCAGATGCGGCGCCAGGTGGGCACCGTCTTCCAGGACTTCCGACTGCTCCCCAACAAGACGGTGGGCCAGAACGTCGCCTTCGCGCTCGAGGTCATCGGCAAGCCGCGCGGGCAGATCCGCAAGACGGTGCCCGAGGTCCTCGAACTCGTCGGCCTCGGTGGCAAAGAGGACCGGATGCCCGGCGAGCTCTCCGGCGGTGAGCAGCAGCGCGTCGCCATCGCCCGGGCCTTCGTCAACCGCCCGATGCTGCTCATCGCGGACGAGCCCACCGGCAATCTCGACCCGCAGACCTCGGTCGGCATCATGAAGCTGCTGGACCGGATCAACCGGACCGGTACGACGGTGGTCATGGCCACCCACGACCAGCAGATCGTCGACCAGATGCGCAAGCGGGTCATGGAACTCGAAAAGGGCCGGCTCGTACGCGACCAGTCGCGCGGCGTGTACGGCTACCAGCACTGAAAGGACGCCATGCGCGCCCAGTTCGTCCTGTCGGAGATCGGCGTCGGTCTCCGCCGTAACCTCACGATGACCTTCGCCGTCATCGTCTCCGTGGCCCTTTCGCTGGGCCTGTTCGGCGCCTCGCTCCTGATGCGCGACCAGGTCAGCACCATGAAGGGCTACTGGTACGACAAGGTCAACGTCTCCATCTTCTTCTGCAACAAGAACGACGCCGACACGGGTGCCAACTGCGCCAAGGGCGCCGCCACCCAGCAGCAGAAGAACGACATAATGGCGGAATTGAACCGGCTGCCGCTGGTGCAGAAGCCGGTGGTGTACGAGTCCAGCGACCAGGCGTACAAGCACTACAAGGAGCAGTTCGGCGACACGCCCGTCGCGGGACTGGTGACGCCCGACCAGCTGCCGGAGTCCTACCGGGTCAAGCTCAAGGACCCCACGAAGTACGACGTCATCAAGTCGGCGTTCTCCGAGCGGCCCGGTGTCCAGGAGGTGCAGGACCAACGCGACACCGTTGAGCCGCTGTTCAACCTCCTCAACGGCATGAACATCGCCGCACTGTGTGTGATGGGGCTGATGCTCGTCGTTGCCCTGATGCTGATCGTCAACACCGTCCGGGTGTCGGCGTTCAGCAGGCGGCGCGAGACCGGGATCATGCGCCTGGTGGGAGCGTCCAGCTTCTACATCCAGATGCCGTTCATCCTGGAGGCCGCCATCGCGGGGCTGCTGGGCGCCGTGTTCGCCTGTGTGCTCATCGTCGGTGGCAAGGCCGTCCTCATCAACAACTGGCTGGCCCCGAAGATCCAGGTGATCAACTTCATCGGCTGGGACTCGGTGGCACAGGTGCTGCCGCTGGTCCTGCTGATCGGGCTGCTGATGCCCGCGCTCGCCGCGTTCTTCGCGCTGCGCAAGTACCTCAAGGTGTGACGTTTGCCAAGGGGCGCCGTACGGTCAACTCCCCGTACGGCGCCCCTTTGTCCCCTAGACTCACCGGCATGTCGGGCCCGTGTTCGTACGCCCCGCCCCGCCGCATTCGCCGCGGGGCAGCCCTGACGTTGATCTTCGCCGGGGTGCTCGCCACCGGGGTGGCCACCGGCACGTGGGGCGAGCGCGCGGAGGGCGCCGTGGAGCGCCCCGACTCCGCCCGCACGTTCGCCGCCGCATCCTCGCCCAAGAGCCGCACCGCCGACCGCGCGGCCGTCGAGCGCGCCGCCGCCCAGGCGATGGAGGACGGCAAGTCCGGTTCACAGGCGGCCGCCGACGTCGTCAGCCGCAGTGGGGACCGCTGGTCGACGATCTACACGCCCGGCGAGTTCAAGGACTTCGAGCGGCAGTTGGGCGGCTCGTACATCGGCGTCGGCCTGTGGGTACGACAGTCCGGCGGCGGCCGGACCGAGGTGTCCCGGATCCAGCCCGGCAGCCCGGCCGCGCGCGCCGGGATCGCCATCGGTGACGGGCTGCGCGCCATTGACGGCCGACCCGTCCGCGGGAGACCCGTCACCGAGATCGTCGCCCGGCTGCGCGGGGCGCCCGCCGAAGGCGCCGGCAGCCCCGTGGAGCTGGAGCTCCGGCGCGGCACCCGCCACTGGGCCGCGACCCTGCACCGCACCCGGCTGAGAACGCAGAGCGTCACCGTCGGCCATCCGGCCGGCCCGCACGGCCCCACCCGCATCAAGGTCGCCGCGTTCACCCAGGGCACCGGCGAAGCGGTCCGCCGGGCGGTGCGCCACGCCTCTCCGCGCGGCGGCCTGCTCCTCGACCTGCGCGGCAACACCGGCGGTCTGGTCACCGAGGCCGTCTCCGCCGCCTCCGCCTTCCTCGACGGCGGGCTGGTCGCCACCTACGACGTCCGCGGCAGTCAGCGCGCCCTGTACGCCGACCACGGGCGCAACACCCGCATCCCGCTCGTCGTCCTCGTCGACGGCGGCACGATGAGCGCCGGTGAACTGCTGGCCGGGGCCCTCCAGGACCGCGGCCGGGCGATCGTCATCGGCTCCCCCACCTTCGGCAAGGGTTCGGTCCAGATGCCCAGCCGGCTTCCGGACGGCTCGGTCGCCGAGTTGACCGTCGGCCACTACCGCACCCCGTCGGGCCGGACCGTCGACGGGCGGGGGATCAGCCCCGACCTGATCGCCGCCGATCACGCCGAGAAACGGGCCCGCACAGTATTGAGTGGCCTCGGCCCCGGTGCGTAGTGCGAAAATGGCGGCACCATGACTAAGCAGACCAAGCAAAAGGGCAAGGACAAGGACCCCGGGCGCAAGCTCGTGGCGCAGCACAAGAAGGCGCGGCACGATTACCACATTCTGGACACCTTTGAGTGCGGGATCGTGCTGACCGGCACCGAGGTGAAGTCGCTGCGGCAGGGCCGGGCGTCGCTGGTGGACGGTTTCGTCCAGATCGACCGGAATGAGGCGTGGCTGCACAACGTCCACATCCCCGAATACGCGCAGGGGACGTGGACCAACCACAGTGCCCGCCGCAAGCGGAAGCTGCTGTTGCACCGGGTCGAGATCGACAAGCTGGAATCCAAGACCCAGGAGTCCGGCAACACCATCGTGCCGCTGGCCCTCTACTTCAAGGACGGCCGGGCCAAGGTCGAGATCGCCCTGGCCAAGGGCAAGAAGGAGTACGACAAGCGCCAGACACTCCGTGAGCAGCAGGACCGCCGCGAGACGGACCGCGCCGTCTCCGCCGCCCGGCGTCGCGAGCGGTCCTGACCGCCGCCCCTCGGCCGATCTGCCGCGGCGGCGGCCCTGCCGGGGAATACGCTGGCAAGGTCGTGCGTTGTTCACGTACGATGGCTCAGCACCCCGCGAGGGTGCGGCACCATCCGGCAGCACCCGGAATCGTCAGATACGCGGATCGCGTATCCCGATACCGTGCGTTGCCACCTTGATAAAACAACATGGGGATGATCGGTTTCGACAGCGGATGTCGAAGCAGGGGAAGCGAGTCGAGGAAGCGGCAATGATCTCGTTAACCATATGTCGCAACCAATAATCGCCAATACCAAGCGCGATTCCTTCGCCCTCGCTGCCTAAGTAGCGACTTGCGAAGTGTCAGCCCGGGGGTGTTCCCGACCCGGATCCTGGCATCAGCTAGGGAACTAAACTTCTAGGCCCGGTCACGGGGTCTGGAAGGAAATCAAACAGTGACTGGGCCCGTCGGAGACTTGTTCGCGTGATCTCCGGGGCCGAGAAAATCGCAGCGAACTGCACTCGGAGAAGCCCTGATTCCGCACCGTTGGACGCGGGTTCGATTCCCGCCATCTCCACTCATCCCATGTAAGCCGCTGCCCCGCGAGATTCTCGCGGGGCAGCGGCTTTTTGTGTGCCGTGCGACGTCCGCACCGCGGTGCCACCCACCGCCGGTCCCTGGCCGACATCCCAGGTCAGACGGGTTCGGCCGGGCCGGTGGGCCGCCGGCGGGCGGTGAGCAGGGCGGTGAGGAAGGCCAGGGCGGCGGCCGTGGCCGGGACCGCGTAGCCCAGCCCCGGACCGAGCGCGGCGCCGTGAGGCCGGCCCGCTCCGGACAGGTGCTCCACCGCCCAGCCGCCCGCCGCCGAACCGGCCGCGATGCCGCTCAGCAGGGCGGTCACGGCCAGGGTCATGCCCTCGTTCAGCCGGGCTGCCGGGGTGCGGGTCTGGATCAGGCCCATGCCGGTGACCATCGTCGGCGCGGTCGCCATGCCCGCGGCCAGTAGGGCGCAGGCCAACGCCACCAGGCTTCCCGTCGAGGCGGCGAGGAGAGGCAACAGCATCAGCGCGGCCATCGCGCCGACACAGCGGGGGAGGCGCCGCTCGGGCCCGCCGGCCGGCCGGAGCAGACCGTGGAGCAGGCCGGCCGCGCAGGAACCGGCGGCCTGGAGGGCGAGCATGCCGCCCGCGGCGGGCCGTGCGCCGTGGACGTCGGCCCAGGCGATGGTCACGACCTCCAGGGAGCCGAACACCGCGCCGGTGGCGAGGAAGGCCCCGAGCAACGGCGGCATACCGGGCAGCCGGAGCGGCGCGCGGGAGCCGGGGCGGCCCGGGGGGCGGGCCGCGATCGGGGGTTCGGTGCGACGCTGGGCGGCGAAGAGCACGACGCCCGCCAGGAAGCACGCCGCGCCCACCGCGGTGCCGGCCTCCGGGAAGAGGGTGGTGCAGAGCAGGGTGGCGAGGACCGGGCCCAGCATGAAGCAGAGCTCGTCCGCGGACTGTTCGAAGGAGTTGGCGGCGTGCAGGGCGGCCGGGTCGTCGCGGAAGAGGTGTGCCCAGCGGGCGCGGGACATGCCGCCGGTGTGGGGAGTGGTGGCGGTGGCCGCGTAGGAGGCGAAGAGAGTCCAGGTGGGGGCCCCGCCGTGGACGCAGAGGAGGAGGGAGAGCGAGCCGAGGGCGGCGAGGGCGGCGGCCGGGACGGCCACCCTGGCCTGGCCGTAGCGGTCGATCAGTCGGGCGGTCAGCGGACCGACCAGTGCCGTCGCCGCCAGGCCGGTCGCGGTGACGGCCCCGGCCAGCGCGTAGGAGCCACGTGATCCGGCGATCATCAGGACGGCGCTGACGCTGAACATGCCCATCGGGAGACGGGCGAGCAGGTTGGCCGCGGTGAAGGCGCGGGTGCCGGGGAGGGCGAAGATCCTTCGGTACGGCGCGAGGAGGCCGGGGCGGGCCGGGGCGGCGCGCCGCACCCGGGTGGCGGGACGTACCGGCGGCGCGGTCACCGGGCGGGAGGCGAGGAAGAGGATCATGTCCCTACCGTCGCGGGTGGGTTGGAGCTCCGTCCAACACCTGACGGGCGGCCATTCACGCGGCTGAGTTGTGAATCGCGTGGTGGGGCTGGGAGGCTGGCGCGATGCCGTACGACATCGACCCCCGGCTGTTGCGGGCCTTCGTCGCCGCCGCCGAAGAGCTCCACTTCACCCGGGCCGCCGCCCGCCTCTTCGTCGCCCAGCAGGCGCTGAGTCGCGACATCCGGCGCCTGGAGCGGGAGTTGGGCGCCGCGCTGTTCGTGCGGACGACGCGACAGGTGGCGCTGACGCCGGACGGCGAGCGGCTGCTCCCCGCCGCGCGGCGGGTCCTGAGCGCGCAGGACGACCTGGTCGCCGCGTTCCGCGGTGGCGCCGAGCGGCCGCTGCTGGTGGACGTGGCGGCGCGGGTGGGGACGGCGTACCGGGTGCTGGAGGAGGCACGGGAGCGGGTACCCGACAGCTGTGAACTGGTGGCCCGCTTCCACAGCGGACTGGCGGGGGCGGCGGGCGAGTTGGCCGCGGGACGGCTGGACGTGTCGTTCGGCCGGTTCGCCGGGCTGCCGTCGGGCGTGCGGGCCGGGCTCGCGCATCAGCCGGTACGGCTGGAGCCGATGACGGTGCTGCTGCGCGAGGACCATCCGCTGGCCGCGCGCCCCGCCGTACCGCTCGCGGCGCTGGCCGGCGAGACGCTCTACGCGGGCGCGGGCAACGCCCAGACCGCCGAGTGGACGGACCTGGCCGAGCGGCTGTTCGCGGGGTGGGGCATCGCGATGGCCCCGCCGTTCCCGGAGATCGAGGGGCCGGAGGAGTTCGTGCGGGTGATCCGCAAGCGGGGGTGGTCGGTGCTGGCGAGTGTGGAGTTCATCGAGGTGCCGGGGATGGTGCTGAGGCCGCTGGTCGAACCGGTCCCGCTCTCGCCCGTGTCGATGGTGTGGCGGCGGGGGCTGCGTCATCGTGGACTGGCGGCGCTGCGGACCGCGGCGCGGGAACTGGGCGAGCGCAGCGGATGGTTGGCACCGCCGGGGGAGGGGCGCTGGCTCCCGCAGGCGGATGCCGGGGTGATGGGGTGGCCGGCAGCCGCACCCCCGGGCTGACGGGACCGGGAGGGGTCGGCGGCGCCGGCCGGTTCGCGGCCCGGGCCGCGCAGGCAACCACGGGCGCGTGAAACGCTTCCTTAGAGGTGAGGGCGCTCCCGTATTCCTGGCGGGCGCACCAGGCAGTGCGGGACCGCCCTCAGGGAACCGTGTCCGAAACGAATCAGGGGGAGTCGTGCGGCGACGCTCACTTCTCGCGGCGACGACGGCCGCGCTCACATTGACCGCCACCCTGGGCCTGGCCCTGGTCGGCTGCGGCTCCGCCCGGATGGCGGCCCTGCATGCCAACTGCACGACGAAGAGCCTGCGGTGGAAGCTCACCGTGCTGAAGAAGGTGCCGCGCACCGCGCACCGCGAGGCGCGGCTGTCGGTGGTCAACGACGGCACACAGCCCTGTGTCTTTCGTGGGTTCCCGGTCGTCAAGGTCCACGTCGGCAAGGGGCCGGAGTCCGACGGCAAGGGGAACGGCCAGGCCCTGCCGATCGATCTCCAACGCGGCGGCACGGTGACGACCGGCCTGCGCTACCGGGACTCCTACCAGGGCAGGCCGTCGGAGGAATGCCTGGTCAGCAATGGCGAGGCGGTGGTCGCCGCGCCGCGTGACCGGGCCGGGCGGGCGATAGCGGTACACGACGAGCGGGGCCGGCGGTCGCGGATGAACGTCTGCGAGGACACGATCTGGATGAGCCCGCCCCGGCAGGTCGCCGAGTAGCCGCGGCCCGGCCCCTCACCCCCCCCCCGCACCGCCTCGCACGGTCCCCTCACCACCCGCCGCCCCGCACGGTCCCCTCACCACCCGCCGCCCCGCCCCGTGAGTGCAAGGTTTCGTCGGTGTCACCGGGCGGCACCGGGTGGAAACCCGCCGTCCCTAGCTTCGGGAGCAGCATCCGAAGAGCTTTGGGAGGCGGGATGACGGTCGAGGCGGGTACGGGCGCGGCGGACGGCGCCGGCGGGGTGAACCGTCCGCGAAGGGGCGGGCGGTGGATCGAGCGGTGGGATCCGGAGGACGCGGAGTTCTGGGCACGGTCCGGGGAGCGGATCGCCCGGCGGAATCTGGTCCTCTCCGTGTTCTCCGAGCACATCGGCTTCTCCATCTGGAGCCTGTGGTCGGTGATGGTGCTGTTCATGGGCCCGGAATACGGCGTGGATCCGGCCGGGAAATTCTTCCTGGTGGCGATGCCGACGCTGGTGGGCGCCGTGCTGCGGGTGCCGTACACCTTCGCGGTGGCGCGGTTCGGGGGGCGCAACTGGACGATTCTCAGCGCGCTGCTGCTGCTGGTGCCCACGGCCGCGGCGGCGGTGGTGATGACGCCGGGGACGTCGTACACCACCTTTCTCGTGGTGGCGGCGCTGACGGGGGTGGGCGGCGGCAATTTCGCGTCGTCCATGACCAACATCAACTCCTTCTATCCGCTGCGGAAGAAGGGCTGGGCGCTCGGGCTGAACGCCGGCGGCGGGAACATCGGGGTGCCGGTGATCCAGTTGCTGGGGCTCCTGGTGATCGGGACGGCGGGCGCCACGCAGCCGCGGATCGTGCTGGCGGTGTATGTGCCGCTGATCGTCGCCGCCGCGGTGCTGGCGGCGCTGTTCATGGACAACCTCGGGCCGGTGGCGAACGACACCGGGGCGGCCGTGGACGCGGCCAAGGAGCGGCACACCTGGGTGATGGCGCTGCTGTACGTCGGCACCTTCGGGTCGTTCATCGGCTACAGCTTCGCGTTCGGCCTCGTCCTGCAGAACCAGTTCGCACAGACGCCTCTCCAGGCGGCGTCGCTCACCTTCGTCGGTCCGCTGCTCGGCTCGCTGGCGCGGCCGGTCGGCGGGCGGCTGGCGGACCGGTTCGGGGGCGCGCGGATCACGTTGGGGAACTTCGTGGCGATGGGCGCGGCGACGGGTGTGGTGATCTACGCCTCGGCGGACCGGTCGCTGCCGGTGTTTCTCGTGGGTTTCATGGCGCTGTTCGTGCTGACCGGGCTGGGCAATGGCGCCACGTACAAGATGATTCCGGGGATCTTCCACGCCCAGGCGCTGCGGCGCGGGCTGGCGGGCGAGGCGGCCGCGGCGTACGGGCGGCGGCTGTCGGGGGCCGCGATGGGGCTGATCGGGGCGGTGGGTGCGCTCGGCGGGCTGGGCATCAACCTCGCCTTCCGGCAGGCGTTCCTGGCGACCGGGTCGGGGACGCCCGCCTTTGTGGCGTTCCTGGTCTGCTACGCGGTGTGCGGCGCGGTGACCTGGGCCGTATACGTCCGGCCGGCGACGCGCGAGCGGGCCGTGCGGGAGCCGGAAGCCGGTGAGACGGCGGGCCGACCGCTGTACGCGGAGGTCTGACCCCTTCCGCCGGCTCCCGGGGCCGCCGTGGGCCCCGGCCGGCGGCGGGGCGGTGGGGTCGTCCTGTAACAGGCGGGAAATACTGGGGGACCGGGCCTGTCACCTGGTGTTGGCAGGCTGGGCGCCCCGGGCACGGCGTGCCCGGGCCACGGCGGTACGCCGGTACGACGCAGCACACCTCTCTGGGCGGAGCGGGACGGACAGCATGCACGAGCAGCAGCAGGACCACGAGGGCCCGGCCACGGTGCGGCCGCTGGACGGGTTCACCGTCGGTGTGACCGCCGCGCGCCGGGCGGCGGAGCTGGGCACGCTGCTGGAGCGGCGCGGCGCCCAGGTCGTGCACGCGCCCGCGCTGCGCATCGTGCCGCTGCCGGACGACACCGAACTGCTTGCCGCGACGCAGGACCTGATCGCGAACGCGCCGGACGTGGTCGTGGCCACCACCGCCATCGGGTTCCGCGGCTGGGTGGAGGCCGCCGAGGGCTGGGGGCTGGGCGAGGCCCTGCTGGGGCGGCTGGCCGAGGTGGAGCTGCTGGCGCGCGGCCCGAAGGTGCGCGGCGCCATCCGCGCCGCCGGGCTGAACGAGAAGTGGTCGCCGGCCTCCGAATCGATGGCCGAGGTCCTCGACCGGCTCCTGGCGGAGGGGGTCAGTGGGCGCCGGGTGGCCATCCAGCTGCACGGGGAGCTGCTGCCGGGCTTCGTGGAGGCGCTGCGGGCCGACGGGGCGGAGGTGGTCGGGGTCCCCGTCTACCGCTGGATGCCGCCGGAGGACATCGGCCCGGTGGACCGGCTGCTGGACGCGCTCGTCGGCCGCAACCTGGACGCGGTGACCTTCACCAGCGCCCCGGCCGCGGCGTCGCTGCTGCGTCGCGCCGGGGAGCGCGGCATCCAGGAGGAGGTGGTGGCGGCGCTGCGGCAGGAGGTTCTGGCGGTGTGCGTGGGGCCGGTCACCGCGCTGCCGCTACAGGCTCATGACGTGCCCACGCTCCAGCCCGAACGGTTCCGGCTGGGGCCTATGGTGCAGCTGCTGTGCCGTGAACTCCCGTGCCGGGTCCGCCCGTTGCCGGTGGCCGGGCACCGCGTCGAGATCCGCGGGCACGCCGTCGTGGTCGACGGCGAGCTGCGCCCGGTGCCGCCCGCGGGGATGGCGCTGCTGCGCGCGCTGGCCCGCCGCCCCGGCTGGGTGGTCTCCCGCGCGGATCTGCTGCGGGCGCTGCCGGGGGCGGGCCGGGACGAGCATGCGGTGGAGACGGCCATGGCCCGGCTGCGGGTGGCGCTGGGGGCACCCAAGCTGATCCAGACGGTGGTCAAGCGCGGCTACCGGCTGTCGCTCGATCCGCATGCGGAGACCGAGAAGTGCGGCGGGGGCTGACGGGGCGCCCGGGGCGTGGGCCCCGGGCCGGGCTCCTCAGGCGGGGTGGGTGACGCGGATCTTGGACTGGCCGTGCCTGCGGGTCTCCCAGTCGGCCATGAAGCGCGCTTCGAGGCCGTGCTTGCGGGCGAGCCGGAGCAGCGTTTCGGTGCGGTAGTAGAAGTCCTCGCGCAGCACCTGGTGTTCGGCGCCCTCGGTGCGGTCGAAGGTGAAGTCGAAGAAGCCGCCGGGGGCGAGGATCCGGCCGACGTGCGCCAGGGCCTCGTCGATGACGCCGATCGGTGAGTGCGAGAAGACGCTGTGCGCGTGGACGATGTCGAAGTGGGCCGCGGGGAGGAAGTCCAGGGTGAGGTCCTGCGTGATCGTCAGATGCGGCAGCTTGTCCTGGAGCTCGTACGTTGTCAGGGTCTGCTTCGCGTATATCAGGATGTCCGGCGAGATGTCGATGCCGTAGTAGTTGCCCGCGTCGAGGTGGGCGATGAAGCGCCAGCCGGCCCGCAGGTTGCCGCAGCCGATGTCCAGCATCCGGTGGCCGGGCCGCAGGCCGTGCTCGATCAGGTAGCCGAACTGCATCTCGCCCAGCGCCAGCCAGCGTTCATGGGAGCGGCTGCCGACCGCGGCCTCCGGGTTCCGGCCGGTGTCCGAGGCCATCACCGCGCGGTAGTAGTCCACATGGTCGGGGTGCTTGAGGCGCAGCCAGGTGTCGCGGGCGGTGCGCTTGACGTAGGGGGCGATGCGGGACGGGTTGCGTACCGCGTAGCCGACCTTGTGCGCCAGGCCGGCACGGTTCTTCTGCAGTGAGGTGGGCGACATGCCGACGGACTATACATCAGATGTATACGCGAAGTGTCTACTGAGGGTGTCTACTTGGCGCGCCTCCTGGATGCGCCTCCTGAATGCACCTCCTGGGCGCACCCCCTGGGCGCGTCCACCGGGCGCGCCCCTTTGCGGCGTCCGCTCGCCTCGTCCCCGCACGTGCCGTGCCCCCCGGCGATGGCGCGCCGGGGCGGCGGAGGGGAAGCATCGCGCCACCGCAGGG
Source organism: Streptomyces sp. NPDC048650 (assembly GCF_043199095.1). Lineage (NCBI taxonomy): Bacteria > Bacillati > Actinomycetota > Actinomycetes > Kitasatosporales > Streptomycetaceae > Streptomyces > Streptomyces sp. NPDC048650. The sequence continues at coordinate 40,747 of NZ_JBICVM010000003.1, forward strand.
TTCCGGCCCGGCCCCGCACCGGGCACTCTGGGGGGACACGCGTGTGTTCCGCTTCGGTTCGCAAAGGAGTGACAGGCACATGGCGGCGCCTCACGGCCTGCGGTTCGACTGCGGGCGTATCTGCCTGGACCTGGTGGCCACCGCCGGCGGCCCCGTCGAACGGCTCACCGCCCCCGAGCACCTGACGGCCTGGCTGACCGGTGCGGGCGTGGTGCCCCCGGGCGTCCCGCTGGACGGGCTCGACGGGCAGTGGGTCGTCCGCTTCCGGGCGCTGCGCGAACTGCTGCGCCGTGTGGTGCTCGACGAGCTGCAAGGCCGGGCGGCCGACGCGGACCTGGAACTCCTCAACGCCGCGGTCGGGGCCGCGCAGCCGCCCGCCGTCCGCATCGTGCGCGCCGCGGACGGCACCCTCTCCCGGACGTTGCCCGCGCCGCCGGACTGCGCCGCGCTGCTGGCCGCGGTGGCCCGGGACGCCGTCGGGCTGCTCACCGACGACGTCGTGCGCGGGCAGCTGCGGCAGTGTGCCGGGGAGAGCTGCCCGCTGGTCTATCTGGATACCTCCCGCGGGCGTCGCCGCCGCTGGTGTTCCAGCGAGGTGTGCGGCAACCGGGAGCGGGTGGCCCGCCACCGCCGGCGGACGCTGGCCCGCGACGGCGCCCGGCCCTGAACCGCCGCGCGGACCGGCCCGGCGCCCCGCCCCCCCGCCTTCGCGGCAAATCTTTTTTCGCCGGTAGCTGAGTACACCCGCCCGTCCCGTCCGTATCCCTCCCCACAAGGCCGATTCACGGCATGGTCCCGGGCCCCCTCCCGCGATCCGCGCTATCGACCCGGGAGTTGGAGTGCGCAAGGATGCCGCCGTGGCAGACCGGACGACACCTGACGAGGAGCTCATGCGAGCCCTCTACGACGAGCATGCGGGACCGCTCCTCGCCTTCGTCCTGCGCTTGGTGGCGGGGGACCGACACCGCGCGGAGGACGTCGTGCAGGAGACGCTGGTGCGGGCCTGGCGCAACGCCGACCAGTTGCAGCGCGCCACCGGCTCCATCCGGCCATGGCTGGTGACCGTCGCCCGGCGGATCGTCATCGACGGCCACCGCAGCCGCCGGGCCCGGCCCCAGGAGGTCGACGCGACCCCCCTGGAGACGATGCCGGCCGCCGACGTGATCGACCGGGCGCTGCGCATGATGACGATCTCCGAGGCGCTGAGCGACCTGAGCCAGGCGCACCGGGAAGCCCTGGTCGAGACGTACTTCAAGGAGCGTACGGTCAGCGAGGCAGCGGAGGTGCTGCGCGTACCCGCGGGGACCGTGCGGTCCCGGGTCTTCTACGCGCTGCGCTCCCTGAAGCTCTCGCTGCAGGAACGAGGAGTGACGGAGTGACCCCGCCCACGCAGCCGGACCGGCACACCGACGTCGGCGCCTATGCGCTGGGCGTCCTGGACCCCGCCGACGCGGACCGGTTCGAGCGGCATCTGGCCGGTTGCGACCGGTGCGCGGCCGAACTCGAGGACCTGATGGGGCTGGCCCCGCTGGTGGCCGAGTTCAAGCAGACCGCGCCCACCGTGGAGACGGTCACCGCCGTACCGGGGCCCGGCCTCCTGGACGGGCTGCTCGACGAGGTGGCCGTCACCCGGCGCCGCCGCGGCCGGCGCCGGCTGTATCTCGTCGCCGCGGTCGCCGCACTGATCATCGGCGGGCCGCTCGCCACCCTCGCGGTGACCGGCGGGACGCCCGCGAAGGAGCCGGCGGCGCCACCCCTCGCGAGCGCCGTCCGCGCGCAGTACGCCGCCGGCGAGAAGGCGACCGCCGTCGACCCCGACACCAAGGTCTCCGCGGGCGTCTCCATGGCCGCCAAACCCTGGGGCACCCAGGTCGTCCTCCAGCTGGCGGGCGTCAAGGGGCCGCTCAGCTGCGACCTGGTCGCCGTCGGCAAGGACGGCCGCCGCCAGACCGTCACCACCTGGGCGGTGCCCCGGGGCGGCTACGGCATCAAGGGCGGCGGCGCGAAGTGGAACAGCGAACCGCTGTACGCCGCGGGCGGGGCGGCCTTCGGCCGCGGCGACATCGACCACTTCGAGATCCGGACGCTCACCGGCGAACGGCTGGCCAGCGTGCACGTCTGAGACCGCCCGGCGCCCGCCGGACCGGTGCCCCGCGCACCGGCCCGGCGCGCCGCGCACGGTTCCGGAACGTTCGGGACCGTGACGCGGACTTCTGCTGAAGTTAAGGACTAGGTCAACATCCGATCGGACACGCCCGGATTTGTCCGTATGGCCAGGTGCGCGCGGTGCCCCGTTCGCGTACGGTTGACGGCTGCCCTACGCACAGCAGAAGGGGGCCTGGGTGGCCGCGCAGAACGCCACGCACGCACCGGATCACCTCTCGGATTCCGTTCGCGACCGTGAGATCGAAGCCGAGCAGACGCATCTGGACAGCGTCTACCGGCGCCTCGAGGAGAAGATCCACGAGGCAGAGTTCCTGATGGACGACGCCGCCAAGCTCGGCCAGGTCGGCACGCCCGGTGCATTCGCCGAACGCGACGCCCAGGTCTTCCAGGCCGGCGTCCATCTCCACCGTCTCAACTCCGAGTACGAAGACTTCCTCTTCGGCCGGATCGACCTGCTCCCCGGCAAGGACGGCAAGAAGGGCCCGGACGGCGCCTTCACCTCCGTCGAACCCGCCGACGGGGCGATCGACAACAACCGGGCGGTGATCGCCGAAACGCTCCACATCGGCCGCCTCGGCGTCCTCGACGCCGACTACGCGCCGCTGGTCATCGACTGGCGGGCGCCGGCCGCCGCGCCCTTCTACCGCGCCACCCCGGTCGCCCCCGGCCGGGTCGTACGCCGCCGCGTCATCCGCTCCAAGGGCCGCCGGGTCCTCGGCGTCGAGGACGACCTGATGCGCCCGGAGGTCACCGCCACCCTGGACGGCGAGGAACTGCCGGCGGTCGGCGACGGCGCACTGATGGCCGCCCTCGGCCGGGCTCGAAGCCACGCCATGCGCGACATCGTCGCCTCCATCCAGGCCGAGCAGGACATGGTGATCCGGGCCCCCGCCGCCTCCGTCACCGAGGTCGAGGGCGGACCGGGCACCGGCAAGACCGCCGTCGCCCTGCACCGCGCCGCCTACCTCCTCTACCAGGACCGCCGCCGCTACGCCGGCGGCATCCTCATCGTCTCCCCGACCCTCCTGCTGGTCGCCTACACCGAGGGCGTCCTGCCCTCCCTGGGCGAGGAGGGCCAGGTCGCCATCCGGGCGCTCGGCTCCCTGGTGGACGGCGCCGAGGCGTCGGGCGGGGGCGGCCCGCAGGGCCCCGACGGGGGACGGGGGGCGGGCGACGGGGGAGCCTACGACCCGCCGGCGGTCTCCCGCGTCAAGGGCTCCGCCCGCATGCAGAAGGTGCTGCGCAAGGCCGCCCGCGGCGCCCTGGACCTGCCGCAGCGCGGAGCGCGGGCGGTCGACACCACCCGTCTGCGCGTCGTCGCGTTCGGCGGCCGCCTCGAGCTGGACGCCGACGAACTGCGCGGCATCCGGCTGGCCGCGCTCGGCGGCACCGCACCGGTCAACCTGCTGCGCCCGCGCGCCGGACGGCTGATCCTCGACGCCCTGTGGGCCAAGTCGGGCGCCGCCCGCCGCTACACCGACCCCGAACTCGCCGCCGAGGTCCGCCAGGGCTTCGACGAGGACCTCCGCACCGAGACGGACTTCCAGGAGTTCCTGGACGCCTGGTGGCCGGAGCTCACCCCTCGCGAGGTACTGGCCGCGATGGCCGACGAGCGCCTGCTGAGCCGCTGGGCCCGCCGGGTCCTCAACCCGCGCGAGGTCCGCCAGCTGGCCCGGTCGCTGCGGCGGCTGGACCCCACGGGCCACGGCCCGCTGTCGGTGCACGACGTCGCGCTCCTGGACGAGCTCCAGCAGATCCTCGGCGCCCCGATGCGCCCGGCCCGCCCGCGCGAGGCCGACCCGCTCGACCATCTGACCGGTCTGGAGGAGCTCACGACCTTTGCCGACCGCAATGCCTCCGGCCGCAGCCGCCGCGAACGGCTGGAGGAGGAGCGCACCGACTACGCCCATGTGATCGTCGACGAGGCGCAGGACCTGACGCCGATGCAGTGGCGGATGGTCGGCCGCCGCGGCCGGCACGCCACCTGGACGGTGGTCGGCGATCCGGCGCAGTCCTCCTGGTCCGACCCGGACGAGGCCGCCCTCGCCCGCGACGAGGCGCTCGGCACCCGCCCGCGCCGCCACTTCACGCTCACCGTGAACTACCGCAACCCGGCGGAGATCGCCGAGCTGGCCGCCAGGGTGCTCACGCTGGCGATGCCCGGCATGCGGTCGCCCGACGCGGTGCGCTCCACGGGGCTTCAGCCGCGGTTCGCCGTGGTCCCGGAGGGCGGCGCGGGCGACGAGGAGCTGGCCCGGGCCACCACGGCGGAGGCCGCGCGGCTGCTGGACGAGGTGGACGGCACGGTCGGCGTCGTGGTGGCCATGGACCGCCGCGAACAGGCCCGCCGCTGGCTGGCCGGCCTCGGCGACCGGGTGGTGGCACTGGGCTCACTGGAGGCCAAGGGGCTGGAGTACGACGCCACGCTGGTGGTCTCGCCGGCCGAGATCGCCGACGAGTCCCCGGCCGGGCTGCGGGTCCTCTACGTCGCACTGACCCGCGCCACCCAGCAGTTGACGGTGCTCTCCACCGGACGCGACGAGCCGGACGCGGCGGGGGTGCCCGACCTGCTGCGCGACTGACCCGTCGCCGCGGCGGCCCGCCCGGCGTACGCCGGGCGGGCCGCCGCACGCCGCCGTACGAGGGGTCTTGAAATCGGCCCCCCGCGACGGGATTCGCTTCGGTGGATGGTTTGTTAGCCTGGGTGACGGCACCGGCTCGATCCAAGCCCCCGGGCCCAACCATCGTCGCTACGAGCGACCACTTGCCGCGAGGCGAGCATGGCGGGCCGGTGTCGTGAACCACCGCAGCGGGCGTCCCTCCTTCGGGAGGGGCGCCCGTTGTCGTTGCCCGGCGATGCGCCGGATTTCGCCTGGTCCTTGCCGAAAAACGTCTTGCCGTGACCGGGGGGAGGGGTTTCGCTCACCCCGCCTTCTCTCGTATGGTGGAAATGTCTTTCCGAATTTTGTCGCTGGTTACCGTATACCGGCTGGTAGGTGGGACGATCGGACAACGCGCTCCGCCCCCGGCACCACCGGGCCACGGAGCCGCTTTGAGAGAACCAGGGAAAGCAGAGGAAGTCGGCCATGGCAACGGCGCCTAGCGTCTCGTATTCGATGACGGTGCGACTGGAAGTTCCCGCTAGCGGCACCGCCGTCAGCCAGCTCACCACGGCCGTGGAGTCCTCCGGCGGGTCGGTCACCGGCCTCGACGTGACCGCATCCGGCCACGAAAAACTCCGGATCGACGTCACCATCGCCGCGACGTCCACCGCACACGCGGACGAAATCGTCTCCAAGCTGCGGGGCATCGAAGGCGTCACACTCGGCAAGGTCTCCGACCGTACGTTCCTGATGCACCTCGGCGGCAAGATCGAGATGTCGTCGAAGCACCCCATCCGCAACCGCGACGACCTGTCGATGATCTACACCCCCGGTGTGGCCCGGGTCTGCCAGGCGATCGCCGACAACCCCGAGGACGCCCGCAGCCTCACCATCAAGCGCAACAGCGTCGCGGTCGTCACCGACGGCTCCGCGGTCCTGGGCCTCGGCAACATCGGCCCCAAGGCCGCCCTGCCGGTCATGGAGGGCAAGGCGGCCCTCTTCAAGCGCTTCGCGGGCATCGACGCCTGGCCGCTGTGCCTGGACACCCAGGACACCGACGCCATCGTCGAGATCGTCAAGGCCATCGCCCCCGGCTTCGCCGGCATCAACCTCGAGGACATCTCCGCCCCCCGCTGCTTCGAGATCGAGGCCCGGCTGCGCGAGGCCCTGGACATCCCCGTCTTCCACGACGACCAGCACGGCACTGCCATCGTCGTGCTCGCCGCGCTCACCAACGCGCTGCGCGTCGTCGGCAAGAAGATCGAGGACGTGCGGGTCGTGATGTCCGGCGCCGGGGCCGCCGGTACCGCCATCCTCAAGCTGCTGATCGCCGCCGGCGTCCGGCACGCCGTCGTCGCCGACATCCACGGCGTCGTGCACGCGGGCCGCGCCGACCTGGTCGACGCCGACCCCGACTCGCCGCTGCGCTGGATCGCCGACAACACCAATCCGGAGGGCGTCACGGGCACCCTCAAGGAGTCCGTCGTCGACGCGGAAGTCTTCATCGGCGTCTCCGCGCCCAACGTCCTGGACGGCGACGACGTCGCGAAGATGGCCGAGGGCGCGATCGTGTTCGCACTCGCCAACCCCGACCCGGAGGTCGACCCGGCCATCGCCCGGCAGACCGCCGCCGTCGTGGCGACCGGCCGCTCCGACTTCCCCAACCAGATCAACAACGTTCTGGTCTTCCCCGGCGTCTTCCGCGGCCTGCTGGACGCGCAGTCCCGTACGGTGAACACCGAGATGATGCTGGCCGCGGCCGGCGCCCTCGCCGAAGTCGTCCTCGACGACGAGGTCAACCCGAACTACATCATCCCCAGCGTCTTCAACGACAAGGTCGCGGGCGCGGTGGCCGGTGCGGTCCGGGAAGCGGCGAAGGCCGCCGCCCCTGATGTGACTGCTGCCACGGCGCTCTGAGTACGGCGCGTCGCGGGACACGCCCTCCGCAAGGCCCCCATAGGCTGGTTTCCGGCAAACGACCGCCGGCCTGTGGGGCCGGCCCGGAGCGGCGTGGTACGGAACGTCGCCACTACGAGGCAGTGGGGCTTTCGTGTGACCCTCCAGGGTTCCGGATTGGCTTTAGCCCCGCAGGTAGGGGCAGGATGCGTAATCGGGCGCGAGGGTCTGGCAGCAGACCCGGGTCCGGGGACTGTCCGAGGGCCCTGGCAGCATCGGCTTCGATCTCACGCCTCATTGGCAAGAAGAACACGGGAGTACAAACATGAACCGCAGTGAGCTGGTGGCCGCTCTGGCCGATCGCGCCGAGGTGACCCGCAAGGACGCCGACGCCGTTCTGGCCGCCCTCGCCGAGGTGACCGGCGAGATCGTCGCCAAGGGCGACGAGAAGGTCACCATCCCCGGCTTCCTCACCTTCGAGCGCACCCACCGTGCCGCTCGCACCGCGCGCAACCCGCAGACCGGCGACCCGATCCAGATCCCGGCCGGCTACAGCGTGAAGGTCTCCGCAGGCTCGAAGCTCAAGGAAGCCGCCAAGGGTAAGTAACACCCTCAGCAGCACGGCGCGATGCCTAGCGGCAACACGTCGCAAAGGGCGGCCATCCCTCCGGGGGTGGCCGCCCTTTCTGCTGCGTCACCGGTGTCGACGGCACCGCCGGCGCCCCGGCGACACCGGAGCGGCCCGGCCGGGCCGCCGAGCGGCCGCCGTACGGGCCCTGCGGCCGGTTGTGCGGGCCTGCCTCAGGCGGGCGCGGCGAACGGGAAGTCCGTCAGGTCGATGTCCTCCAGAGAGGCGATCACGGCCGTCCGGGGGCCGGGCACGATGCCCGGCACGGTCGGCACGGCCAGCAGCCGGCAGCCGGCGGCCAGCGCGGCGGCGGCGCCGGTGGGGGTGTCCTCGACGGCCAGGCAGTCGGCCGGGTCGACGCCGAGCCCGGCCGCGGCGGTCAGGTAGGGGTCCGGGTGGGGCTTGCCGCGCGGTGCCTCGCCGGAGGTCACCGACAGGGCGAAGCGGTGCGTGCCGAGGGTGCGCAGCACCAGATCGGCCACATGCCGCTCGGAGGCGGTGACCAGCGCGGCCGGTATCCCCAGCGCCTGCGCCCGGTCCAGCAGCCGCAGGGCGCCGGGCTGGACGGTGACCCCGGCCGCGACGCGGGCGGTGAAGTCCCGGTCCAGGCGGGCGGCGACGTCGCGGACGGCGAGGGCGATGCCGTGCTCACGCACCAGGCGTTCGGCGGCGTCGTCCACCGGGGCCCCGGCGAATGCGGCCAGCACCTCGTCGTCGGCCGGTGCGCGGTGTTCCCCGAGGAAATCGGCCACGGCTGCCAGCCACTGGTGCTCGGTGTCGACGAGGGTGCCGTCCATGTCGCACAGCAGGGCGGCGGGCAGCCGGGCGCCCGTCGGGCGCGGAGGGGGCGGGGGAGGAAGCGGAGGAGGCATACGGGCTCACTGTTCGGTGCGTGGGTGCGTGGGTGCGTGTGCGTGGGTGGGGCGGGTGCGTCGGGCGGGTTGGTCCGGGCGGGGCGGTGGGGTGACGGTACGAGGCGGGGTGGCGCGGGTTCCGCGGCGGCCGCGGCGGCTGCGGTGGCCGCGGCGGGATGCCTCGTCGCCTCGCCGCGGGAATACCCTCCCGACCCTCCCGGGTTGTGGCCCCGAGGGGGCTCTCGCGCCCCCTACGGGATCCGTTCGCCCGCCCCCTAAGGCCCCGGCAGGCCCCCGACGGGCCCCCTAAGGCCCCCGGCAGGGCTTCGGTCGGCGCCTGGCGGGGGCCCGTCCGGCGTCCCGCGCATGGGCCTGATCGGGTGTCAGGCCGGGCGTCAGTCAACGGGCTTGCGTGCCAGCGGGTTGGCCTGGGTGGAGTTGCGTACGGTGAAGACGACCGCGCCCGGGCGGTAGCGGTCGTCGGAGGTCTCGACCGGGCGGCCCTCGGGGGTGGTCGTGGTCCGGCGTACGCGCAGCAGCGGGCTGCCGCGCCGCACGTGCAGCTCCCGGGCGTCCACGGTGCCGGCGGCCAGCGCGTCGAGGTGGTGCTCGCCGTGTGCGAAGACCAGGCCGCGGGAGTCCAGCAGCGCCTGGGTGACCGACTCGCAGTCCACCGGGAGCTCCGCCACGGCGTCGGCGGTCCAGCCCGCGTAGACCGTGCGCTCCAGCAGGACGGGGTCGCCGTCCAGGGTCCGCAGCCGCAGTACCCGCAGCACCTCGGCGCCCGGGGCCAGTTGCAGCATGGCCGCCTCCTCGGCGTCGGCGCCGCCCCGGGCGCTGTGCAGCACCCGGCCGCCGGGGGTGTGGCCGCCGGAGCGTGCCCACTGGGCGAAGCTGCGCAGCTCGGTGAAGCTCTGGCTCGGTGCGGTGCTGAGCACGAGGTGCCGGGCGCCCTGGCGGGAGCCGATCAGGCCCTCGGCGGCCAGCGCGGCCAGTGCCTGGCGGACCGTGCCGCGCGAGACGCCGTGGGTGGCGGCCAGTTCGGTCTCCGACGGCAGGGCGCTGCCCACCGGCCGGGTTCCGTCGGCGATGGCGCGGCGCAGATCCTCGGCGATCTGCTGGTGACGTCGGGTCAACACGGCTCCTTGCGGCGATACGCCAGTCAACTGTGCGCAGGTATTGGCAGTCACGCAGATACGGGGGATGCGTCTAACCGCTCCGCGCAACTCTAAACCTCTTCCATGATAACGCTTATGACCTGCAACTTTATTGCCGTCAAGGGTTTGTCTGGGATCCATCTTGCGGCTAGTTTGACGGGGCTTACTGACGGCGGCTTGTTCATACAGGTTGTTCATGGCGCGTGGTCCACGCGGCCCCTGAACGGGTTGTTCATGACGGTGGACGGCCGGAGAACCAGGAGTACTTAGTGAAGCCATCCCGACCGGCCCGCGCGCGCCGGGCGTTCACCGGCTGCGCGGCGGCGCTCGCCGTCGCGGCGGCGGCCGGCGGCTGCGGCTACGCCCCGGCCGCCGTCACCGGCAAGGCGGCCACCGCCCGGTCGGCCGCCGACCTCGGCGGTATGCCCGGGCTCGTCGGGGCCGCCAAGAAGGAGGGGCGGCTCAACGTCTACGCGCTCGCCCCCGACTGGGCGAACTACGGCGAGATGATCAAGACCTTCGAGCGGAAGTACGGCATCGAGGTCAACAACGAGAACCCCGGCGGCACCAGCCAGCTCGCCCTCGGCGCCGCCGACAAGCGCCGCGGCCAGGACCGCGCCGTCGACGCCCTCGACCTCGGCACGGCCTTCATGCGCAACGCCCACGGCAAGCGGCTGCTCGCCCCGTACAAGGTGACGGGCTGGCGGCACATCCCGCGCGCACAGAAGCAGGCCGACGGCTCGTACCTCAACAACTACGGCGGCTACGTCTCCATCGGCTGCGACGCCATGGCAGTCAAGAAGTGCCCCAGGACCTTCGCCGAACTGCTGCGCCCGGAGTACCGCAACAAGATCGCGCTCAACGGCAACCCGTCGGAGTCGTCGTCCGCGTTCTCCGCCGTCCTCGCCGCCGCCCTCGCCAACGGCGGCTCCTTCGGCGACGTGCAGCCCGGCCTGGACTTCTTCCAGAAGCTCAAGCAGCGCGGCAACTTCGTGCCCGTCGAGTCCTCACCGGCCACCATCCGCAAGGGCGAGACCCCCATCTCCATCGACTGGGACTACCTCAACCTCGGCTACAGCAAGGAACTCCGGGCCAAGGGCGTCGACTGGAAGGTCGCCGTGCCCGCCGACGGCCAGTACTCGCAGTACTACAACCAGGGCGTCAACGCCTACGCCCCGCACCCCGCGGCCGCCCGGCTGTGGCTGGAGTTCCTCTACAGCCCCGAGGGCCAGAACATCTGGCTGCGCGGCTGGTCGCGGCCCGCGCTCCTCGACCGGATGACGAAGGACGGCACCGCCGACAAGCGGGCCGCCGCCCGCCTCCCCGCCGTCCACGGCACCCCCCGCTTCCCCACACCGGAGCAGGAGGACGCCGCCAAGGTGGCCATCAACGAGGGCTGGGGCAAGGCCATCGGCTGACCCCGCCCCGCCCCTTCCCGTCCCTGGAGACCCCCCGCGTATGACTGACCGACCCGCAGCGGCCGCCCCGCCCGGCCGGCCCCGACGCCGCCACTGGCCCGCCGTCGTCCCGTTCTTCGTCTTCCTCGCCCTCTGCTTCGGCCTGCCCGCCGGTGCCCTGGTGTACGGCGCGTTCACCGCCGCCGACCCGGCCACCGGAGCGAGTCACGCCACCCTCGACAACGTCCGCCAGTCCCTCAAGGGCAGTTACGCGACCGGCCTCGGCGGCAGCGTCCAGCTCTCGCTGATCTGCGCCCTGCTGGCCACCCTCTTCGGCACCCTCGTCGCGCAGGCCGTGGTCTCCTCCCGGCGCCCCGCGCTGCGCCGCGCCGTGGTCGCCGCCTCCGGCGTGCTCGCCAACTTCTCCGGCGCCCCGCTCGCCTTCGCCTTCGTCGCGACGCTCGGCACCACCGGCACCCTCACCCGGCTGCTGTCGCTCGGCGACACCGGGTTCACCCTCTACAGCACCGCCGGACTGGTGCTGGCCTACCTCTACTTCATGATCCCGCTGATGGTGGTGACCGTCCTGCCCGCGCTCGACGGACTGCGCACCCAGTGGCAGGAGGCCGCCGCCTCCTGCGGCGCCACCCGCGGCCAGTTCTGGCGGCACATCGGCCTCCCGGTGCTGCTGCCCTCGCTGCTCGGCGGCGCGGTCCTGCTCTTCGGCACCGCCTTCGCCTCGCACGCCACCGCCGCCGTCATGGTCGGCAGCTCCGTCCCGCTGATCACCGTCCAGATCTCCAACGCGCTGGCCGGCAACGTCCTGGTCGGCCAGGAGAACCTCGCCCTCGCCATGAGCCTCAACATGGTCGTCATCGCGCTGCTGGTGATGGCCGTGCAGATACCGCTGCAGCGCCGGAGCGCCCGATGGCTGGGATGACCACCACCGCACAGCGGCCCGCCCTGCGGCCCCAGGGGAGCGAAGCCGCCACCCGGCGCCGCCGCCCCCACGGCCGCCTCGCCGTCCTCCTCCTCGCCCTCCTCTACTTCGCCCTCCCCGTCGCCGCCTCCCTCTGGTTCACCGTCGACGACCCCGTCAAGGGCCTCACCCTCGACGTCTACACCGACCACCTGGTCTCCGACGACATGCTGGGCAGCCTGCTGCTCTCGGTCGAACTCGGCCTGGCCACCGTCGCGTTGGGGCTGTGCCTGATCGTCCCCACCATGGTCGTGACGCACCTGCGGCTGCCGCGGCTGCGCCCGGTCGTCGAGATCCTGTGCATGACGCCGCTGGTCGTCCCGCCGATCGCGCTGGTCGCCGGCGTCAACACGGTGCTGTCCTGGGCGCCCGACCTGGCCGAAACGCCGTTCTACCAGACCCTGATGGTCGTCCAGGACGAGCACTTCCCGCTCGTCCTGGTCCTGCTCTACACCGTCATGTCGCTGCCGTTCCTCCACCGCTCCCTGGACGCCGGACTGCGCGCCGTCGACCTGAAGACGCTGGTCGAGGCATCCCGCAGCCTGGGCGCCGGGCGGTCGGCCACGCTCTGGCGGGTGGTCGTGCCCAACCTGCGCCCCGCCGTCGTCAGCGGCGCGGTCCTCAGCCTGGCGATGGTGCTCGGCGAGTACACCGTCGCCTCCGTGCTCGGCTACCGGCCGTTCGCCGTCTGGATGGTGGAGGTCGGCAACGCGGACGCCGAACTCGCCGGCGCCGCGGCCATGCTGAGCCTCTTCATCACCTGGGGGCTGCTGCTCCTGCTCACCACCCTGGCGGGAGGCCGTACGCGCCGGGCCCGCCGTACGCGTTCGCCGAGGGAGACGTCATGACCGTGCCCGTACGACTCAAGGGGCTGCACCGACGGTTCGGCGCCACCACCGCGCTGGACGGCCTCGACCTGGACATCGCGGCCGGCGAAATGGTCGCCCTGCTCGGCCCGTCCGGCTGCGGCAAGACCACCGCGCTGCGCATCATCGCGGGCTTCGAGACCGCCGACAGCGGCGAGCTGACCATGGGCGGCCAGGACGTCACCCACGTCCCCGCCCACCGCCGCGACATCGGCATGGTCTTCCAGTCCTACAGCCTCTTCCCCAACATGACCGCCGCCCAGAACGTCGGCTACGGCCTGCGGGTCCGCAGGGCGTCCGCCGCCGAGCGGGCCGCGCGGGCGGCGGAGCTGCTGGAACTGGTCGGCCTGCCGGGCCGTGAGGACCACTACCCCCACCAGCTCTCCGGCGGCCAGCAGCAGCGCGTCGCACTGGCCCGCGCGCTCGCCGTCCGTCCGCGCGTCCTCCTCCTCGACGAGCCGCTGTCCGCCCTCGACGCCAAGGTGCGGCTCACACTCCGCGAGGAGATCCGCCGCATCCAGCTCGAACTCGGCATCACCACCGTCTTCGTCACCCACGACCAGGAGGAGGCGCTGTCCATGGCCGACCGCGTCGCGGTGATGCAGGGCGGCCGGCTGGAGCAGTGCGCCGCGCCCTCGGAGCTCTACGAGCGCCCGTCGACGCCGTTCGTGGCGGAGTTCGTCGGCACCATGAACCGGCTGCCCGGCACGGTCCGTCCGGACGGCGTGGTGGAGCTCTTCGGCCGCCGGCTCCCGATCCACGGCGCGGCACCCGGCGCGGGGGCCGAGGTGGACGTCCTGGTGCGGCCCGAGGGGCTCGCCGTACGCCGCACCGGGGCGGACGGCACCACGGACCCGACAGACGCGGTCGCGGGCGCGGAGGGGGCGCTCGCGACCGTCCAGGTGGCCACCTTCCTGGGGGCCACCACCCGCCTGCACCTGGCCACCGACGCGGGGGTCCGGCTCAAGGCCGATGTGCCCAGCTGGGAGGCGGGGGAGCTGGCGGCGGGGGCGCGGTGCCTGGTGGCGCCGCACGAGAATCCGGTGCTGGTGGCGGAGGGGTAGCCGGCGGCGGCCTGCCGGGTGTCCGGGGCCCACGCGCCACCGCGCCCTCCCCCGTGCAGGGGGAGGGCGCGGTGGGACGGGTGCGGGCGGGGGAGCGGAAGCCGTGCCCGGCCTCCCGGGACCCGGCCGCCGGGCCCCGCGCTCTCAGCCCTCCGCGTGTGCGCGCTCTCAGCCTTCCGCGTGTGCGGGCTCCGCGTGCCGGACGCCGTTCGGGAGCTCCACATGGGCGCCCAGTTCCACGAGCTTCTCCATGAAGTTCTCGTAGCCGCGGTTGATCAGGTCGATGCCGTGCACCCGGGAGGTGCCCTGGGCCGCCAGCGCCGCGATCAGGTACGAGAAGCCGCCGCGCAGGTCGGGGATGACCAGGTCCGAGCCCTGCAGCTTGGTGGGCCCGGAGACGACCGCGGAGTGCAGGAAGTTGCGCTGTCCGAAGCGGCAGGCCGAGCCGCCCAGGCACTCGCGGTAGAGCTGGATGTGCGCGCCCATCTGGTTGAGCGCGGAGGTGAAGCCGAGCCGGGACTCGTACACCGTCTCGTGCACGATCGACAGGCCCGCGGCCTGGGTCAGCGCGACGACCAGCGGCTGCTGCCAGTCCGTCTGGAAGCCGGGGTGGACGTCGGTCTCCAGGGCGATGGCGTTGAGCGAGCCGCCCGGGTGCCAGAAGCGGATGCCCTCGTCCTCGATCGCGAAGGCGCCGCCGACCCGGCGGAAGGTGTTGAGGAACGTCATCATCGACCGCTGCTGCGCGCCGCGGACGTAGACGTTGCCCTCGGTCGCCAGCGCCGCGGACGCCCAGGAGGCGGCCTCCAGCCGGTCCGGCAGGGCCCGGTGGGTGTAGCCGTCGAGCGTGTCGACACCGGTGATCCGGATGGTCCGGTCGGTGTCCATGGAGATGATCGCGCCCATCTTCTGCAGTACGCAGATGAGGTCCTCGATCTCCGGCTCCACGGCGGCGTTCGACAGCTCGGTGACGCCCTCGGCCAGTACGGCGGTCAGCAGCACCTGCTCGGTCGAGCCGACCGACGGGTAGGGCAGCCGGATCTTGGTGCCGCGCAGCCGCTGCGGGGCCTCCAGGTACTGCCCGTCCGCGCGCTTCTCGATCGTCGCGCCGAACTGGCGCAGCACGTCGAAGTGGAAGTCCACCGGCCGGCCGCCGATGTCGCAGCCGCCCAGCCCCGGGATGAAGGCGTGGCCGAGGCGGTGCAGCAGCGGGCCGCAGAACAGGATCGGGATCCGGGAGGAGCCGGCGTGGGCGTCGATGTCCGCGACGTTGGCGCTCTCCACGTGCGACGGATCGAGCACCAGCTCGCCCGCCTCGTCACCCGGGCGCACCGTCACGCCGTGCAGCTGCAGCAGGCCGCGCACGACGCGGACGTCGCGGATGTCGGGCACGTTGCGCAGCCGGCTGGGACCACTGCCCAGCAGGGCGGCGACCATGGCCTTCGGCACGAGGTTCTTCGCACCACGAACCCGGATCTCGCCCTCGAGCGGGGTGCCGCCGTGGACAAGCAGTACGTCGTCAGTAGAGACGGTCATGGATCTCGCGTTCCTGGAGACGGGCAGGGCCAAGCTGAAATGGTAAGGGCGCGGGAGGGCGTGTCCGTAGGGCCGTGCGCCTTTCGGGCATGTAATGGCTTTGCCACAACACGCTCCGCTACGAACCTCCTTTGATCTGTAATCGCCTTTTGGCCGAAAACGCCACGAATGTCTTGAATGGGTCATCTGTCGTTTTGCCCCGTGCGCCGGTGCTGCCGCCGTACGCCCTGCCCTGCTCTGGCGCGGGTCGGGCCGTTGACTCCCCGCTCCGGGCCGAAGTGCGGGATCATGTGCCCATGACCGAGGTGTCCTCGCTCACAGGGCGGCTGCTCGTCGCCACACCCGCGCTCGCCGACCCCAACTTCGACCGCGCGGTCGTGCTCCTCCTCGACCACGACGAGGAGGGCTCCCTCGGCGTGGTCCTGAACCGCCCCACGCCGGTCGGCGTGGCGGACATCCTCGCCCCCTGGGCCGCCCTCGCCGGCGAGCCCGGGGTGGTCTTCCAGGGCGGCCCGGTGTCGCTGGACTCGGCACTCGGGGTGGCGGTGGTTCCCGGTGGGCCGTCCGGCGAGAGCGGCGTCGCCTCCCCGCAGAGCGGGGCGTTGGCCGGTGGCGCCGGCGGGACCGCGGAGGACACGGCGCCGGACACCGACCAGGCGCCGCCCGGCGACGAGCCGCTGGGCTGGCGCCGGGTGCACGGCGCGATCGGCCTGGTCGACCTGGAGGCCCCGCCGGAGTTGCTCGCGGCGGTCCTCGGCAGCCTGCGGATCTTCGCCGGATATGCCGGCTGGGGTCCCGGCCAGCTGGAGGACGAGCTCGTCGAGGGCGCCTGGTACGTCGTCGAGTCCGAGCCGGGCGACGTCTCCTCGCCCGACCCGGAGCAGCTGTGGCGGGCGGTCCTGCGGCGTCAGCGCAACGAACTGGCGATGGTCGCCACGTACCCGGACGACCCCTCGCTGAACTGAGCCCGGCCCCGGCCCGCAGGGGCCCGCCCCGGCCGCGTTGTTACGTCTTCGTCATGGGGAATTGTCGGGCCCCGTCGCTATGGTTCGGGGTGCAGGCGACGGTGCGCGGGCGCGACGGCGCGACCGCGCAGGAGACGAACGGGGGAGCGCCATGCACCAACCGAGCGTGCCCGAGGACCTGGACCATCCGGAGCGGCTGTGGGCACGCGCCGCGACGCTGTCCGTCGTGGCCGCGGCCATGGACGACTGGGACGACTTCTCCTTCGGCCCTCTGGGGCTGCAGTGCTGGAACGGCGGCGGTGCGTACTGGTGGCGGCTGAAGCTGTACGAGGACGGCCGGGCACTGCTGTGCGGCCAGGACTCGGACGGCAGCCACACGCACAGCGGAAAGCGGCAGATCGACTTCCTGGCCGGCGGCCCGGCCTGGCTCCCCTGGGAGCAGATGCGCTACGACGCCGAGGGTAATCTCTTCGGCTTCGTCTACTGGTGGCAGGACGGCGGCTGGGCCCGTGCGCCGTATCCCGAGACGATGCCGGACGACGGCCTGGACATGGCCCTCAGCTGGGCGGGGACCGGCGACGCCGCGATCGGGCGGATCGTCGAGGACCTGGTGGCGGTCACGGAGACCGAGGTCGACCCCGCGCGGGCGGTCCGCGCGTTCATCGCCGCGGCCGAGGCCCGTACGGTCGGGGCGGCGGACGTCGCCGCGCTGCTGGACGCCGTCTGCGACAAGGACTCCTGGTATGCCGTGCGCCCGGAGGCCGCGCTGGCGTTCGCGGTGGAGCTGGGCCTGACGTCGGGGGACCGCGGCGGGGTGCCGGTGGCGTCGTAGCGCCCTAGGGCTGTGCGGGCCGGGTGCGGGAGGCGGCCAGTTCGGCGTAGCGCTCCGCCAGCGGGTGGGCGTTGCGGGCGGGCAGGGCGAGATGGACGGGCACGGGCGGCGCGTTCTTCAGCCGTACGTAGCGGATCCCGGGGTGGGTGTGCCGCTGGGCCACCGTCTCGGGGGCGACGCCGACCCCGTGCCCGGCGGCGACCGCCTCCAGCCACTCGTCGAAGTTCCCCGCCGTGCAGGCGAGTTGCGGGCGCCGGCCCTCGGGCCACAGCTCGGGCCGGGTGCTGCCGGTGACGGTGTTGACCACCAGCGGCAGCTCCGCGAGCTCCGCCCAGTCCAGTACCCGGCGTCGGGCCACGGCCCGGACGGCGGCGGCGTCCGCCGCGGCGAGGCCCGTCCCGTGGCCCGAGGTGCGCGGAACGGCGCGGCCCCCCGGGCCGGTGCGGCCGGCCGTGCCGGCGGGCGTGCGGGGCAGGGCGGCGACCCGCGGCTCGTGCAGCAGGAGCAGGGTGCGCAGCCCGGCGTCCCGGGGGACGTCGCCGCGCAGCACCACCACGTCCGATGCGCCCCGCTCCAGCCCGGCGAGCGGCGAGTCCCGGCGCACCAGCCGGACCCCGGCGCCGGTCGCCGCCTCGAAGTCCGCGGTGAGTGCGGTGCAGGCGGCGGGCAGCAGCGAGGCGAAACCCAGCCGCAGGACCGCGGGCCCGGCGGGGGAGCGCAGTGCGGCGGCCAGCCGGGGCAGCAGCGGGGCGAGGTCGTCGTAGAGCCGGCGGCCCGCCTCGGTGAGCTCGACGCGGCGGGTCGTACGGTCCAGCAGCCGGGCGCCGAGGGCGGTTTCCAGCGCGCGGACGGTGCGGGTCAGGGCGGGCTGGCCGATCCGCAGCCGGTCGGCGGCGTGGGTGAAGCTGCGCTCCTCGGCGACGGCGAGGAAGCCGCGCAGATGGCGCAGCTCGACTCCGTCGAGGGCGAGGCCCGAGCCGCCGCCGTCCCTCCCGTCGTTCGTGCCGTCATCCACGCCGTCGTCCACGCCGTCACTCGTGCCGTCACTCGTGCCGTCATTCATGCCGACCGAGCATAAGTGGCGTGGCCCCGGCATTTCCGTGGCGGTCCGGAGACTGCCTACGTTTCCCCCGTCGGTTCACCCCGGAGCCCCCGCATTCCACGCCCGGCGCTCCGGACGATCACGGGAGTTGAGCACGGTGGGCAAGGTCTGGCTGCTGACCCTGGGGGCGTTCACCCTCGGTCTGGACGCGTACGTGATGGCCGGGTTGCTGCCGGTCCTCGCGGACGACATCGGCACCCGGGTGTCCCTGGCGGGCCAACTGGTCACCGTCTTCACGCTCGCCTACGCGATCTCCGCGCCGCTGGTCGCCGGACTCCTCTCCGGCGTGCGTCCGCGGGTGCTGATCATCGCCGCGCTCGCGGTCTTCGCCCTCGGCAACGGCGCGACGGCTCTCGCTCCCTCGCTGGGCGCGCTGCTCGCCGCCCGGGTCGTGGCGGGTGCCGGAGCGGGCGTCTACTCGGCGCTGTCCACGGCGGCCGCCGCCGCGCTGGCCCCGGACGGCCGGCGCGGGAGGGCGCTGGCCCTGGTGATGGGCGGGATGAGCGCGGGCACCGTACTCGGGGTGCCGATCGGGGTGCTGCTGGCCGAGCACACCGGTTGGCGGGCCACGATGTGGCTGGTGACCGGGCTCGGCGCGGTGGCGCTCGGTGGACTGGTGGCGCTGTTGCCGCAGCTGCCGGCCGGGCCCGCGGTGCCCGCCAGGGCGCGGCTGGCCGCGATCGCGGACCGTGCGGTGGCGCCGATCGTCACGGTGTCGTTCCTGGCCGCGGTCGCCAGCCTCGGGCTGTACACGTATCTCGCGCCGGTGCTGGCCGCCGCGGGCGGGGTGGACCGAGTGGCGCCGTATCTGTGGGCCTGGGGCGCCGGCGGGGTGCTGGGCAGCGTGCTGGCCGGGCCGCTGGTGGACCGCACGGGCCGGGCCCGGACGCTGGTCGGCGTGGTCCTGGCGGTGATCGTCGCGGCGCAGGCGCTGCTGTCCGCGCTCGCCTCGGCGGCGCTGCCCGGTGCGGTGGTCGCGCTGGTGGCGTGGGGCGCGGCGGGCTGGGCCCTCCAGGTCCCCCAGCAGCACCGGCTGCTGGCCCTGCGCGCGGACCGCGGCACCGTCGCCCTCGCCCTGAACAGCTCGGCCCTCTATCTGGGCAGCGCGGTCGGCTCCGCACTCGGCGGTCTGGCGCTGGCGTCCGGCACCGCGGCCGAAGCGCTGCCCTGGGTCGCGGCCGGCGTGGCGGCCGCCGCACTCGTCCTCCACACGGCGACGGGCCGACGCTCCCGGGTTGCCTCGCGCGTGAGTACCCTTGGCAGTTATGAGCACTGTTGAGCCCGAGCGCGGGGCAGGTACGGGGACCCTCGTAGAGCCGACACCGCAGGTGTCGCACGGCGACGGCGACCACGAGCGCTTCGCCCACTACGTCCAGAAGGACAAGATCATGGCGAGCGCGCTCGACGGCACCCCCGTCGTCGCGCTGTGCGGCAAGGTCTGGGTACCGGGGCGCGACCCCAAGAAGTATCCGGTCTGCCCCATGTGCAAGGAGATCTTCGAGTCCATGGGCGCCGGTGGCGACAAGGACAAGGGCGGCAAGGACGGCGGCAAGAAGTAGCCGGCCGCCGGGGGTGCCCCCCACCGCGCGTACGGGCCCGGGTCCTTCACGGACCCGGGCCCGTCGCCGTCGGCGGCCGCGCGCCGCCGGCCACGGACTGAGAGGCCGTCATGCCCGACTCCCGTCCCTGCCTGATCCCGGCCGCCCGCACCTTCCGGTGGGCGCCGCCCGGTCGCGCGCTCACCGTCCTCGACGAGGAGACCCTCGTCGAGGCCCTGCCCGGCACCGAAGGCGTCGCCCGCTGGCTGCGCGGCACCGTCGGCGCCGCCACCGGACTCCCGCTCGCCCCGGGAAACGACGACGACAACCGCATCGTGCTGCGCATCAGCCCCGACGTCCGGCGCGAGAGCGGCCCCGAGGGCTACCGCTACGCCGACGACGGCCACGGCATCCGGATCGACGGCGGCAGCGCGGCCGGAGTGTTCTGGGGTGCGCAGACCCTCCGCCAGCTGCTGGGCCCCGACGCCTTCCGGCGCGCCCCGCTGGACGCGGCCCGGCGCGCATGGCACCTGCCGACGGTGGTCGTCGAGGACGCGCCCCGCTTCGGCTGGCGCGGCATGATGCTCGACGTCGCCCGGCACTTCCTGCCCAAGGACGGGGTGCTGCGCTGCATCGACCTGCTCGCCGCCCACAAGCTCAACGTCCTGCACCTGCACCTCACCGACGACCAGGGCTGGCGCATCGAGATCCGCCGCTACCCGGAACTGACCCGGACCGGCGGCTGGCGCGAACGCACCAAACTCGGCCACCGGGCCTCCCCGCTGTGGGACGAGCGCCCGCACGGCGGCTGGTACACCCAGGACGACATCCGCGAGATCGTCGCCTACGCCGCCGCGCGCCACATCACCGTCGTCCCCGAGATCGACCTCCCCGGACACTCACAGGCCGCCATCGCCGCCTACCCGGAACTCGGCAACGCCGACGCCGTCGACACCGCCGCCCTGAAGGTCTGGGACACCTGGGGCATCAACCCCAACGTGCTCGCCCCCACCGACGCCACCCTCCGCTTCTACGAGCACGTCCTGGCGGAGGTCCTCGCGCTCTTCCCCTCCCCGTTCGTGCACATCGGCGGCGACGAGTGCCCCACGGACCAGTGGCGGGCGTCGGCCACCGCCCGGGCCCGCACCGCCGAACTCGGTCTGCCCGACGAGGGCGCGCTGCACGGCTGGTTCGTCCGGCACTTCGACCGCTGGCTGGCCGCGCGCGGCAGACGGCTGATCGGGTGGGACGAAATCCTGGACCAAAACCCCGAACCGGGCACCGGGCCGCCCGAAGGCGGGACGGCACCGGGCCTGACGGAGGGCGCGGCCGTCTCCTCCTGGCGCGGCTACGCGGGCGGCATCGCGGCCGCCCGCGCCGGCCGTGACGTCGTCATGTGCCCCGAGCAGCAGGTCTACCTGGACCACCGGCAGGGCCCGTCCCCCGACGAGCCGGTACCGCTCGGCTTCGTGCGCACCCTGGAGGACGTCTACCGCTTCGAGCCCCTGCCGCCGCAGCTGACGGACGAGCAGGCCGCCCACGTCCTGGGCACCCAGGCCAACGTCTGGACCGAGGCCATGGACAGTCAGCAGCGCCTCGACTACCAGGTCTTCCCGCGCCTCGCGGCCTTCGCCGAGGTCGCCTGGGCGCGGCTGCCGCGCCCCGCCGACCGCGACTTCGACGACTTCACCCGCCGGATGACCGCGCACTACGCCCGCCTCGACGCCCTCGGCGTCGACTACCGCCCACCCGGCGGCCCGCTTCCCCGGCAGCGCCGCCCCGGTCTGCTCGGACGCCCGATCGACGGGGCGCCCCCAAACGTGTGAGCCCGTGGGCAAGGGGGCCGCCCGCGGGGCCGGACCCTGGGACGGTGGTTGCCCCGCACCGCCGTACGGGCGATGAGCGCCCACGAGGTGCGCACCGTTCGCCGACCCGCGCGGGCCCGCCGCGCCCCCGGCAACCGGCGGGCACGGCCGGACCGGAACGCCGCACACGGGCCGGACACCGCATCGCGGACCCTGGCGCCGGGGGGCCGGGAAGATGTGCCAGAGTTGCCACGTCCGGGCCGTGAACACGTACCGTACGGCGGAGCGGAACAGCCGGGACACCGGGGAAGGGGCAGCTGGCTTGACCACCCACGCACCGCAGGCGTCACAAACGGTGACATTGCCGGCCTCGCTCGACGAGGCGGTGGCGGCGCTCACCGCCATGCCCGCCGCCGTCCCGGTCGCGGGCGGTACGGACCTCATGGCGGCCGTCAACGCCGGACTCCTCAGACCCGCAGCCCTGGTGGGCCTCGCCCGGATCAGCGAGATCCGCGGCTGGCAGTACCTCGACGGCCACGCGCTGCTCGGCGCCGGACTCACCCTCGCCCGCATGGGGCGCCCCGACTTCGCCGCGCTCATCCCGGGACTGGCCGCCGCCGCCCGCGCCGCCGGCCCCCCGCAGATCCGCAACGCCGGCACGCTCGGCGGCAACATCGTCACCTCCGCCCCCACCGGCGACACCCTCCCCGTGCTCGCCGCGCTCGAAGCCACGGTGATCATCGCCGGGCCCGGCGGCGCGCGCCGCGAGATCCCGGTCAGCCACCTCCTGGCGGGCCGCGAGATGCTGCACCCCGGTGAACTCGTCGGCTTCGTACGGGTGCCGCTGCTGCACGCCCCGCAGACCTTCCTCAAGGCGACCGGCCGCACCGGCCCCGGCCGGGCCACCGCCTCCGTGGCGCTGGTCCTGGACCCGGCCCGGCGCGGGGTGCGCTGCGCGGTGGGCGCGGTCGCCGCGATGCCGCTGCGCCCCCTGGAGGCCGAACAGTGGGTGGCCTCGCTCATCGACTGGGACGGCGAACGCGCTCTGGTGCCCGAGGCCCTGACGGCCTTCGGCGACTACGTGGCCGCCGCGTGCATCCCCGACCCGGCACCGCCCCAGGACGGCTCAGAGCCGGCGACCCTGCCACCCGCCGCGCTGCACCTGCGCCGTACGGTGGCGGCCCTGGCCCGCCGCGCACTTGGGAGGGCGCTCTCGTGAGTGAGCGCAGCGAACAAGTATTCAGGAGGTGCGCGCCTCGCGAGTGCGAGGACGAGCGAAGCGAGGTCTCGGCATGAGCGACGACAACCACCCCCCGCAGCAGCCGCACCCCGACCAGGGCTGGCAACCGCTGCCGCAGGGCGGCGAGTACGAGTCGGAGGCGACGGCCTTCGTCCAGCTCCCCGAGGGCTTCACCACCGGCGTGTACGGCAACGTACCCGGCCGCTACAACGCCCCCGGCGCCGACCCGCTCGCCGCCCCCGGCCACGGCTACACCCCGCCGTCCTCCTTCACCCAGCACGCCGCCACGCCCCCGGTCGCGGATGCCGGCACCGACCCGGCGTCGACGGGGCAGTGGACGATGCCCTTCGCGGACCCGTCGGTGGGATACGCCGACCCGTCCGCCGGATACCCGGCCCACCAGGGCCACGCCGGCCACCAGGACCCGGCCGCGCACTACCAGGGCGGTGCGCCCGGCACGGCGCAGCCGTGGGGCGGCGACCACGTGGACTGGCCGGTCGCGGGCAGCGCGGAGGCAGCGGGCGCGGCCGGCACCTGGTCGGTTCCCGCAGCGGCGGACGACGGCCTGGAGGAGTCCGGCGAGTACCTGGTCGGCGACGACGGCCCGATGGGCTACCAGGGGCAGGCGCCCCACCAGGAGCCCGTTGCCGCCGACTACCAGGGCGGCGGATACCACGACACCTACGGCGGCGGAGCCCCCGCGGACCACGGCGGGGCCGCAGGCACCGGGCACTGGAACTTCGCGGCCGGGCCGGGCGCCCCCGCCGGCGGCCACGAGCACGGTGGAGCCGCCGTCCACGACCCCTTCGGCGCTCCCGCCCCCGCCTACCCGGCGGCGGACGGCGCCCCGGCGGACGGCGGCACCCCGGTCGCCGGCGACCTGTACGCGACGGGAGTGGTCCCGACGGACGCCCCCGCCGCCGGCGCCACCGGGCACTGGTCCCTGCCCGCCGACGCCCTGGCCCAGTGGCCGCCCGCCCCGCAGGAGGACGCCCACCGCCCGGAGACCGCGGCGCCCGGCCCGGACTCCGGCGCCGGCCAGTGGGCGGCCCCGGCAGTCGAGGGCGAACAGCCCGGCCAACCCCGGGAGTTCGCGGTTCCCCGGGAGGCCGACACGGGCGCCGTACCCGCCGGCGGGTACGGCGCGTACGAGACGTACGAGGAGGCCCCGGTCCCGGCCGCCGAGGAGCGTCCCGCGGGCGGCGCCGAGCACCCGGCCCAGGAGGCCGATGCCCACGCGCCGGCCGGCCCGGACCCGGTGGCCGCCCCGGAGCCCGACGGCGCGGCCGGAAGCGGCACCACGCCCGCCCCGGAACCCGCCGAAGCCCCGCACGCGCCCCTCGCCACACCGGGGACGGCTGCCGCCGAACCGGTCGCTGCCGCCGAACCGGCCGGCCACACCGGCGAGGTCGCCGCCCCCGACGGCCCCCCGGCCGTCCCCGCCGTCACCCCCGAGCCCACCGCCCCCGCCGCCGACGAGCACCCGCACGACGAGCACCCCGCCGCCTCCTACGTCCTGCGCGTCAACGGCACCGACCGCCCCGTCACGGACTCCTGGATCGGCGAGTCGCTGCTCTACGTCCTGCGCGAGCGCCTCGGCCTCGCCGGCGCCAAGGACGGCTGCTCACAAGGCGAGTGCGGGGCCTGTTCCGTCCAGGTGGACGGGCGGCTCGTCGCATCCTGCCTGGTGCCCGCGGCCACCGCGGCGGGCAGCGAGGTCCGCACGGTCGAGGGGCTCGCCCAGGACGGCGTCCCCTCCGACGTGCAGCGGGCGCTGGCCGCGTCCGGGGCCGTCCAATGCGGCTTCTGCGTACCGGGCATGGCGATGACCGTCCACGACCTCCTGGAGGGCAACCACGCCCCCAGCGAGATGGAGACCCGCAAGGCGCTGTGCGGCAACCTCTGCCGCTGCTCCGGCTACCGGGGCGTGCTGGACGCCGTCGAGGAGGTCGTCAAGGCCCGCACGGAGGCGGCCGAGGCGCCGGACGTCACGGACCGCACCCCGCCGGACGCGCCGCCGGAGACCCTCCGCATCCCCCACCAGGCGGGTCCCTCGGACCCCGTCGGGCACAGCCCGCACGACCAGGATTCCCCCGGCCACCACCCCGCGCAGGGGCCGGGCGCCGATCCGCAGACGGGAGGCACCGCATGAGTGGTACGACGGACGGCGCCGGCACTGCCACCGCGACCCCGGCGGCGGGTGTCCCGATCCCGCCCGTGGAGCCGCCGCCGCTCGGCCTGGGCGTCTCCCTGCCGCCCGCGGACGCGCCGGCCAAGACCCAGGGCACCTTCCCGTACGCCGCCGACCTGTGGGCCGAGGGGCTGCTGTGGGCCGCAGTGCTGCGCTCGCCGCACCCACGTGCGCGGATCGTGTCGATCGACACCAAGCCCGCGGCGGAGATGCCGGGTGTGCACGCCGTGGTCACCCACGAGGACGTCCCCGGCGACGCCGCGCACGGCCGGGGCGTCCCCGACCGCCCGGTCTTCGCCAAGGACGAGGTCCGCCACCACGGTGAGCCGATCGCCGCGGTGGCCGCCGACCACCCCGACACCGCGCGGCTGGCCGCCGCCGCCATCGCCGTCGAGTACGAGCTGCTGGACGCCGTCACCGACCCCCAGCTGGCCTTCGAGGCCGAGCCGTTGCACCCCGACGGCAACCTCATCCGGCACATCCCGCTCCGCTTCGGCGACGCCGACGCGATGGGCGAGGTGATGGTCGAGGGCCTCTACCGCATCGGCCGCCAGGACCCCGCCCCCATCGGGGCCGAGGCCGGACTCGCGGTGCCGCGCCCCGACGGCGGCGTGGAGATCTACACCGCCTCCACCGACCCGCACACCGACCGCGATCTGGCCGCCGCCTCCTTCGGCCTCGACCCCGAGCGCGTCAAGGTCGTGGTCACCGGCGTCCCCGGTGCCACCGCCGACCGCGAGGACCCCGGCATCCAGCTCTCGCTCGGCCTGCTGGCGCTGCGCACCGGCTGCCCCGTGAAGCTCGCCGCCACCCGTGAGGAGTCCTTCCTCGCACACGCCCACCGCCACCCCACACTGCTGCGCTACCGCCACCACGCCGACGCCGAGGGCAGGCTGGTCAAGGTGGAGGCGCAAATCCTGATGGACGCCGGTGCCTACGCGGACACCTCCGCCCAGGCGCTGGCCGCCGCCGTCTCCTTCGCCTGCGGCCCGTACGTCGTGCCGCACGCCGTGGTCGAGGGCTGGGCGGTACGCACCAACAACCCGCCCTCCGGCCATATGCGCGGCGAGGGCGCGATGCAGGTCTGCGCGGCCTACGAGGGCCAGATGGACAAGCTCGCCGCCCAGCTGGGGCTGGAGCCGGACGAGATCCGGATGCGCAACGTGCTGGCCACCGGCGATCTGCTGCCCACCGGGCAGACCGTCACCTGCCCGGCCCCGGTCGCCGAACTCCTGCGCGCCGTCAAGGAGGCGCCGCTGCCCGAGCTGCCCAAGGACGCCCCCGAGGCCGAATGGCTGCTGCCGGGCGGACCCGAGGGAGCGGGCGAGCCGGGCGCGGTACGCCGCGGCGTCGGCTACGCCCTGGGCATGGTGCACATGCTCGGCGCGGAGGGCACCGACGAGGTGTCCACCGCCACCGTCAAGGTCAGCGGTTCGGTCGCCACCGTCATCTGCGCCGCCGTCGAGACCGGTTCCGGGTTCTCCACGCTGGCGCGGCAGATCGTCCAGGAGACGCTGGGCGTCGAGGAGGTGCACGTCGCGGGCGTCGACACCGACCAGCCGCCGGCCGGACCGGCCTGCCACGGCCGCCACACCTGGGTCTCCGGCGGCGCCGTCGAACGCGCCGCCAAGATGGTCCGCACCCAGCTGCTTCAGCCACTGGCCCACAAGTTCGGTATGTCCACCGAGCTGCTCTCCATCACCGACGGCAAGATCACCTCGTACGACGGGGTGCTCAGCACGACCGTCGCGGAAGCCCTGGACGGCAAGGAACTCTGGGCCACCGCCCAGTGCCGGCCGCACCCCACCGAGCCGCTGGACGACGGCGGGCAGGGCGACGCCTTCGTCGGCCTCGCCTTCGCGGCCATCCGCTGCGTCGCCGACGTCGACATCGAGCTGGGCACCATCCGGGTCGTGGAGATGACCGTCGCGCAGGACGTGGGCCGGGTGCTCAACCCGCGCCAGCTGCGCGCCCGTATCGAGGCCGGCGTCACACAGGGCCTGGGCGCCGCCCTGATGGAGAACCTGCGCACCACCCGCGGCCAGGTACGCCACCCCGATCTGACCGGCTACGCACTGCCGACCGCGCTCGACGCGCCGGACATCCGCATCGTCGAACTCGTCGAGGAACGCGACGTGGTGGCCCCGTTCGGCGCGAAGCCCGCCAGCGCCGTTCCGGTGGTCACCTCCCCGGCGGCCGTCGCCTCCGCGGTCCGCGCCGCCACCGGCCGCCCCATCGGCCGCCTCCCGATCCGCCCGCAGGCGGCGGTGGCACAGGCGGTACAGGCATAGGGCCACCGGGGCGGTTGCCTCGGCTCGGTTCGACTTGGGGCGACTGCGACTGCGACTGCGACGGCGACGGCGACGGCGACTGCGGCTGCGGCTCGGCCGTCCCGGCTCGGGTTCTTCCGGCCCCTACGCCCTGGTGGAACCGCTGCGGCCTCCAGGCAGGGGAGAGCTGCGCGTGCTCGGACCCGGTCGCTCTGCTGTCCGTGGCATCGACTACGTTCGCACCCGCCCGGATTGCCCAGCCAGGGAGACACTCGGACAGTGCCCACGCCCACCGGCCCCCGAAGCGCACCCGACCGATTTCGCGTCGGCACCACGCTGGGGGCGTTCCTGCTGGTCGCGATGGAGGCACCACTGGCCTTCGTCACCCTGGTCCAGCTCATGCCCCGCGAAGGGCCTCACGAGTTCGACGCGGCCGTGGAGTTCGCGCTGCTCACCAAGCTAGGCATCGGCTGGGCCGTCCTTGTGGTCGCCCTCGCCCTGCCCTTCGTGAGGACGCGAAGGCTGCGCCCGTGGTGGTACGCACCACCCCTCGCCATGCTCGCGGCGCTGGCCGTCCGCCTTCTGGTCTTCCCGCCCTACGGGAGCTGATGGAGGCCGTGGCGGGATTCGAACCCACGTAACTCGCTTTGCAGGTTTGTCCGTGCTGGTCAGAGCGTGATCCGCGGCCGTTCAGCCTCGTTCATCCCCGTACTCCTGTCCGTGGCGTGAACCCTCATGAACGGCATCGAACGGCGGTGAATGAGACGGAAACTGAGACGGTGCCGAGACCACTGACCAGGCAAGTCAGTCCGTTCTAGGCGCGCGGCTTCGGGCTCGATGCCAGAGTGTCGGCCACAGTGGTCATGTCGGCGACCACTGCATCGGCTCCTGCCTCAGCCAAGGCGATGCCCTTGTGCGACTTGTTGGCGAAGCCGATGGACATCGCTCCAGCGGCACGAGCGGCTTCGACGTCTGTCACTGAGTCCCCGATGAGTGTGCACTTGTAGGGGTGCACGCGAAGTTGCGCGGCGGCGAGCAGCAGCGAATGGGGGTCGGGCTTCATCAGATCCGGCCGGTAGGCGGCGCGTCCAATGACCTCATGCACCAGGTGGCGAAGGCCGTGCAGCATCAGGAACGCCCGTACGCAGGCCGTGGAATTGTTACTGACAATGGCGACCTTCCGCCCGGATGAGTGCGCCGCTTCGAGGGCGGCGACCGCACCGGGGACGGGCGGCCCCGCGACCTTGACGGCCGACACTTCGGCTTTGGTCAGTGATTCTTCGATTGCCCGGATGACCGGCTCGCCGCCCTGGTCGGCAAGACGCAGGATCTCCATCGGGTCGTCGACACCGTGCGCCTTACCGCCAAGTGTCGCGTCGTGCTTGGCGACAATCTCCGTGAGTTCCCGCGCGACGCCGGGGGCGGGCCGACCCGCGAACACGTCGCAGATCGGCCCGTCGAAGTCGAACAGGACTCCGCTGGTGGCTCCGGCGATCTCGGCGAGCTTGCTACTTCCCATCAGGGTCGAGGTCCCTTCCGATGGTGTTCCAGACGCTGTCGAACCACATGCGGGCCTGCTCAACCTGCTGAGCCCCACTCGACGACTCGCCCTCGTTCACGGAGTGGTGGAACAACGTGGCGTCGGCTCCCACCAGGTCGTAGATCTCTATGGCCTCTCCCTCGGCCACCACCTTGTTGGGCCGGATGGGGTAGTACCCGAAGAATGCGTCTTCCTTGTTGATCACGTACAGCTTGAAGAACTGCGTGCCGCCGTGGACCCGCACGCTCACGTTGGTTTCCGCCACCAGCCCGAGAACGCTTAGCTCGTGGATCGAGTTGGCGATGCTGCGGGTGAAGCCGACCATCATGTCGTGCATGCGACGGCGTAGGCGCGGGTCGTCCGCTCCGTCTTCGCGACGCACTGGCGCGGCGTGCGGCACCGACATGTCCGGCACCAGGATGCGGATGTTGATGTTCGACGGTGTCAGCCGGCCGACGCGGATCTTGTCGATGGGCTCCTGAAGCGCACTGTGCAGCGTCTCGCTGGAGAACCCGGCGAAGTCGATCGAGACCTCCGAGCTGGCAAACGCCTGCTCGACGTATGGGCGGAGACCGGCCGGCCGTTCGGTGCGGTTACGGACGTACACGCCGCTGCCCTTGCGGGATACAACGAGGCCCTCGTCCTCCAGGTCGCGGAGCGCTCGCTGGATCGTGGCGCGGGCGAATCCGTACAGCTCGGTCAGCTTGTTGTGCGACGGGAGCTTAGCCCCGGGGCCTAGCTTCCTGGTCCGAATGGCGGCGCCAAGACTGCTCGCCACCTGCTCATACGGCGGCCGGTCGTCGTCCGGATCCAGAGGTTCGGGCGTGAAGGTCATGCCCCGATGCTACGTCCTCCTCCCTTGATCAGGACAGCCAGGCTAGTCAGGTGTTGACGTGACTAGCCAAGCTGGCTACGTTGTACTCATCTCAACCAGGCTAGCCAAGTTGGTCAGGATGAGGTGGCCTCCTTGGCCTGCACAAACGCGTGGTCTACGCCGCCCGGACGGCCCCGTGAAACGGGTCGAAAGGAAGCGGTCGTTGCTTGTGAACTGAACAGCGTGATCCACCACCGCAGTACCGGCCGTGATGTCACCGGCTGGAGGTGAGTGGAGACCCGTCGTGTGGCGCCATCACCTCTGTTGGTGGCAGTCGGCACGTGCGATGACCCGTCAGACGCCCAGCACTTCGGGGTGGCCCGGTGCAGTACCAACCGGGCGCTCATTGCTGATGGCAAGTACGGATGGCCGGCACCCCACGACGCAAAAGAACGACGCGGCACCAACCTTTCGTCGCCATGACGTCCGGGAGGGGACTCCCCGGACCGAGCACGGCCCGCGTCCATGCGAGACCCGCGGCCCCTGGTAGGGCCACCGCGTTCGACCAACTCCGCAGCGCTTGGCGCTGCGGCCGGTTGCCTCCTCCGCCCGTCCAGCCCACGGCTGTACGGGCGGGGCTGAGGGGAGCCGCGACGCTCCAACGGCGAATGCGCCGCCCGGGGGGCCACCCGGACGGCGCGCGCCACAGGCACCCGTAGAGAGGAACTGCCCGTGATCGCCAACAGCATGACACCCCGCACCCCGGGGACGCACTCCTCCGCCCCCGACCCGGACACGGGCGAGGCCCTCCGCTTCGTCCTGGCGGGAGGTGAGCGGTGATGAACGAGAACCCCGAGCAGCAGGCCGCCGAGCCCGCGTGGCAGCACCACATGGAAGAGGCCAACCGCGCCGCCGCCGCAGCCGAAGCTGCTGCCGACGCGGCCGCGGCCCTTCAGGGCGGTGAGCGATGAAGGAGCCCGAGCCCCAGCACGAGCGTCTGCCGGACACCGCCGAGCCGATGCCGCCGTTGCCGCAGCGTGAGCCCGGCAAATCGCTCTGACCCACGCACCTGTCTCCAGCCGGGCGTCCGCGCACCACACCGACCGCGGGTGCCCGGCCCTTTCGATCTGCATCCGAGGAGAGCTCATGAAGTCGCGCAAGGGATACCAGGCCATCGACGCCGACGGATTCACGTGGCTGGGCGACTGCTCCCAGTGGGCCGACCAGGCCCGTGCCGCCGGCCTGACGGTTCGGCCGATCCGCATCTACGGCACGCGCCGCTGGCAGTGCTCGGCGTGCGAGCACCGCCAGCCGCACTGACCAGCTGCCGCCCTGATGGTCGCAGGCCGGGTTCGACTCCTGGCTGGGGCACTTCGGCCGCCACTCGGCGGCTGCGCCGGCGCCTTTGGCGTGCGGCTTCCACTCTGCAACGGCGCGCGGCTCCGGGATGCACCCCGGAGCCGCTGGTGGGCCGTTCCATTCGAGAGGAGCACGACCCGTGACCGACCTTACTTCCAGGCCCGTCCTTGACTCGTACATCCGGGTTTCGACGACGGAGACCTACCGTGCCGGCGTTGATCTGATCGCGGTGGAGCGGGCCGTCAACGACGTGCCGCCGGCCGGGATGACCGAGGACGAGAGGGCCATGGCTGCCCGGATCCTCGCCGAGCACGGCGTCTCCCAGGCCGCGATCGCCCGCCGTCTTCCCCGCCCTCCGGCCCGGCGAGCCGCCACCGGACGCCAGCCCAAGCATCCGGGGTGTGGCACCAACGGTGGATACGGACGGCACCGGCGGCGCGACGAGATTCCGTGCACGGCTTGCCGAGCGGCTCGTGCGGCGGCGGCTCGTCGCTACCGGCAGACCGGAACCGCGAAGGAGCAGGCGGCATGAACGAGTCCCTGAGCCCCGCCGAACACCTGCAGGCCGCATCCGAGGCGGTGCGCCGGCACAACCACGCCGCCATGGACGGCGGATACGACAGCACGCCCGAGGCCAGCCGCGCCGTGATCGCCCTAGTGGAGATGTGCGCGCGGCTGCAGCAAGCAATCGACCACATGGACGGGCGCGTGATGCGCGACCTGACCGCTGGAACTCTCGCCCCGGACGACGGGACCGTGCCCGGGATTCACGCGTACGGCGCCGAGATGGCGTTCGCGGATGCACGCGTCGCCCTGGACGATCTGCGCGGCTACCTCCAGGAGGCCAGCGGCCATCTCTGCCACTTGGGCATGGTCCACGAGCCCGAGGAGACCGAGGCATGAGCGACGAAGTCTCCGCCGCCGAAGCTGGTGCATCGAAGCGCGTCGACGGCCGGTCGACGGGCGTCAACGGCCCTTCGACGCCCGTCGACATCGGCTATGTCATCGCCGTGCTGGCGGGCGTCCTGACCGTTGTTTTGACGGCTGCGGCGTTCTGGCTGTCCTACGAGCATCTGCAGGAGGTCGCCGCCCGTCATGGCATGGCCGACGCGCAGGCCCGATCGTGGGCCTGGCCCGCCACCGTCGACCTGTTCATCGTCATCGGTGAACTGCTCATCCTGCGGGCTTCCCTGGCCCACCGGGTCGACGGATGGGCAATCCTGCTGGCTGCAGCAGGGTCCGGCGGCTCCATCGCCCTGAACGTGGCGGGCGTCGGCGACCACGCTAAGGGCCTCGATTATGTGGTCGCGGCCGTTCCGCCCGTCGCTGCGCTCCTCGCGTTCGGTGCGCTGATGCGGCAGGTCCACGCCTATCTCGCCGCCCGCATCTCGACGCCCGTCGAGGCGAACGCCGACGCCGTCGACCGCCCGTCGACGCCCGTCGAAGAAGACACCGTCCTGACCGACAAGCCGGTCACCGTCTCCGCCCCGCCCCTGGCCGTCCCGCTCCCCGAACCTCTTCCAGGCGCGACGGATACCGAGGCGCCGTCGACGCCCGTCGATGCACTGGTCGACCCCGTCGAGGAGACCTCGACGCCCGTCGACCTGTGCATGCCGGTGATCTACCCCAACCGCGTCGACCAACTGATCCGCGCCCTGTACGGCACGGACTTCACCCAGCCGAACACCGCCCGGATGACCGAAGCGATGGCCGCGGCTGGCCTCGGCACCTCCGAGTCCACCGCCCGCACCGCCCGCGCCCGAGTTCGCGCTCGCGAGCCCCAGCTCGCCGACTTCCCCACCGCCATCGCCATCTGAACCACCACGCCACCTCACCGAGAGGTTCTGCGGTGCTCCCGGCCTGCTTTCCAGGGCCTGACCGGGAGCGCCGCCTTTCCGACCGGGGTGCCGGCTGCTTTCCAGGGCCTGCCGGCACCCGGTCATCTCCCCATGACAAGGAGCTGTACCAGCATGGCATTGCGCCGTATCTCCATCGCGCCCGAAAGCCACCCCGACCCCCGCCACGAGACGACCTACCAGGCCTCCCGCGGCGGCTGGGTCAAGACCGAGCCCAAGCCCGTCCCCGCCACCCCCAAGACCAAGAAGGGGGAGCGGTGATGGCGTTCTTCGGACTGTTCGGCAACGACCGCGCCATGGCCGACACCGCCTACAGCGGCCGCGAGTCGGCCTCCGAGAAGACCGCGCGCAAACGTCGCGAGGCCCACCACCGCAATGCACGGGCCGCCGATCGGCAGGGCCAGGCATGGGAGGACGCCGAGCGCGCCCGCCAGGACCGCCGGAGCAGGTGGGGCCGGTGAACCGCACCCTGCACGCTCTCCTGCGCCACCGGCGCAAGGTCCGGTGCCTTGCACGCAGGACCGCCGCCGGTGGCCCCGTCACCCGCACCCGCCTGCCCGGTCACCCCGCCGAGCTCAGCGCGGCGATGCCGGCCACCCTGCCCCCCGGCTACGTCGCCGCCCGGCCCCCGGTCATCGCCGGGCCGGACGGTGACGAACTGCGAGTGCGGGCCTGGCTGCACCACCGCATCGGGGGTGCGGCATGACGACGCCGCCAACCAACCACCCCGAGGCCGAGGCGGACACCACGCCCGAAGCCGAGGCCGAAGCCGAGGCGACGACGGCCCCGACGAATCGGCTGCGCTGGCTGGCGTTCAACGCCGCGGCGGCCGCGGCCGGCCACCTGGCCATCTGGTCGGTGACCGGCGACCCGATGGGCGGTGCTCACCTCGTGGCCCGCATGTCCGCCTCCATCCCGCAGTTGGGTCGCTTCGCCCTGACCGGCGTCGCGGCCTGGGCCGGGTGGAAGGCCGCCCGGCTGGTGCGCCTCCACCGCCTGCCGGGAGGACCGGCGCTCTGCACGGCCGCCGCGCTCGGAGCCGCCTCGTGGGGGCAGGGCACCGCCCCGCTCATCGCGGACGTCATGACCATCACGCACCCGTGGTCCACCCTCCTGGCGCCCTTGCTGGCCGTTGCCCCGCTCGGTGCCGCCTGTTGGTGGCTGCTGGACCGCAACGCCTCCAACTTCTGGCCGCCGCTTCGCTGGGTCGCCCGCATCCCCCTCGCCACCGTCGTCCTCTCCTCCGCCCTCTACGCCCCAGGAGCCCTCACGTGATGACCACCGAGACCACCACCGTCGTTCTGGCCGCCGGCCCGGTCCTGGGCAGCGTCGGGATGTCCGGCCTGACCCTGACCACCGGCATCACCCTGCTCGCCGGTCTGCGCGGCAGCGACCGCATCAGCCTCGACCGCGACAAGGCCGGCGGAATCGGCATCGCCTTCGGCACGCTGGCCATCGCCGCCGGCTCCATGTGGGGCGACGTCGCCAAAGGTGTCGCTCAGGTCCCGACGTCCCTGATCCAGGGGAGCGCGGCCGGTGACGTCGGCCTGGGCGGCGTCGCCCTGGCCCTGACCGCCTGCACGTTCGTCTTCAAGTGGAAGCGTCTGGTGTGGCCGTCCTTTCTGGGCATTTCCGCCGGGGTCATCTACGCGCAGGCGGGCGGTATCTGGGCCATCGGCTCGACCCTGGCCGTCAAGCTCGCCGGTGTCCTGGGGGCGATGTGAGCGCGCTGACCGAAGTCCAGGCCCTCACCCGGGGGAGCAGCGTCGCCCTGACGGCGCTGATGTCCGGCTCCATGGTCCTGGCAGGCCGGATCTGCCGGTGCGCAGGCCGGGGGGTGGCCTGGGCCTGGGACCAGGCCAGCATCGACGGGTCGGCCACAGCCGCGGCCCAGGCCAAGGCCGACAAGACCGCCCAGGCCGCCAAGACCCGGACGAGCAAGTCGAAGAAGGCCGGCGCCGACGAGCACCAGGGCGAGGACGAGCCGGAGGAGCCGGAGGAGGTGAAGGCGCCGCCGGTGGCGCCGGTGCGCCGTCCTGCCCTGGAGACGCTCGCGATGCTCGCCCTGGGCGGCCTCCTGGCCGCCGGGGCGGTCGGCACCCTCGGAACGGTCGCCGCGCCCTACCTCCACCACCTGACCTCATGGCGCGGACTGATCGCCGGTGTCGGGGGACTGGCCTGGATGGTGGCGGCCTGGATGGTCGCTCCTCCCCCGGCACCCGCCGAGGACGAGGACCAGGAGCACGAGGATGTCCAAGACGGCGCTGAGGACAAGGACGAGGGCCTGTCCCTTGGTGACCTGCTGGGCCGTCACGTTCTGGAGCAGCTCGTCGAGCTCGAGGAGCAGGGTCGGCCCGGCCTTCACGTGACCGCGCTCCTCACCTCCGCCGTGGACGTCGGCCTCCTCGCCCCCGACGCGATGGACAAGACCGCGATGCGCACCTGGCTGGAGGCGACCGGGCTGCCCGTCACCAAGTCCGTGAAAGTGGCTGGAGCGGTCGATTACGGAGTGCGTCTCGACCGGGTGAGGGAGGCCCTGGGCATGGGCCCCGCCGAGGCCCTGGAGAAGGCCTTCGGGGGAGCCCCCGTCGGCACCGCCCCGGCCACCCCCGCCGAGGCCGTCATCGAGGTCCCCGCCGAGCCCGCTGTCGAGCCCGTCCAGGCCCCCCGACTGACGCTGCTCAAGCCCCTCCCCGACAGCCGCTCCCAAGAGTCGGCCCAAGGAGCGGCGTAGCCCCGTCTACCCGCTCGTCTACCTGCGGTTTCTACCACCCAGCTACCGCCCATCTACCGGGCCCGCTACCCCCGAATCTCCCCGCCCCGAGAGGGGCTGGAGCCAGACCGAGGAGCCGCGCAAGCGGCACCACGACCACTACCGCTGAGGAGCATCCGTGTACGAGGACGACGACTTCAACGACTGCGAACTGTGCGCGATGGAGGACGAGACCTACGCCTATCCGCACTGCTGCGGCTGCGGCGCCGACGGCTCCAGCGAACGCCCCGACTGCAACTGCGAGTAGCAACAGCCAGGGCGGCCGCTGATCTTTGGCGAGAGAGCGGCCGCCCTGATCTCCAACTCCAGCATGAAGAGGAGACACCCAGAATGACCCAACCCACCGACATTCGGCGAGTAGCCCTCGCCCTGGCCGCCGCCGACATTCCGGCGCTGCCTTTGCGGGCCGAGAAATTGCCCTTCGGAAACTGCCGGGCCTGCAAGAAGAGCACCTGCGGGGACCGGCCCCACATGAAGGCCGCCGGCCCCTGCCGGTGCCCCCGGCCCTGCCACGGCTGGGCCGCCGCCACCACCGACCCCCGCGTTCTCACCTCATCGGCCTGGGCGTCCGCGTGGCGTGAGGCGGCGGCCGTCGCCTATCACCCCGGCGGGGCCGGACTGACGGTGCTCGACCTGGACGACGCGGCGGCCGTCGCATGGGCCCGTGAGGCCCTGCCCGCCACCCGCAAAGTGCTGACGACGCGGGGTGAGCACTGGATCTACCGGGGTGAGATGCCCTCCGCGAACGCTGTACGGCCCGGCGTCGACATCAAGTCGACCATGTCCTACGCCCGGTGGCTCGGGCCCGGCAACGGCACCATGACCGCCCTGCCGGACACCGTGCGCGCCGTGATCGTCAAGGAGCCGTCGCCGGTCCGGCCCGCACGCGGCGCCATCACCGTGCCCGGATCGGTCGGGGGCGGGCCGTGCCCTCACCGCACGCCCACCTACCTGGAGCGTGGCATCGCCATGGCAGAGCAGCGCATCACTAATGCGTGCAGTGAGGTCCACACGACCGTCTTCCGCACGTTCCTCGCCGTGCTCTCCACGCACGGCCGGTGTGGCTGCCTGACCGCGACCCACGTCGCGCGGCTGTTCACCGCCGCTCAGGCCAAGGGCGAATCGCCCCGGCACTGCACCGACGCCTGGACCAACGCCCACAGCCGGCTGGGACTGTGACCGTGGCCGACGACGAAAAGAACCCCGCCCGCGAGGTCATCACCGACTACGCGCAGGCGCACTTCCGGTACTTCCGCACCGCCGACGGAACCGTGTACGCGCAGAAGAACGGCCACCCCGTCGCCCGCCCGATCCGTTCCCAGGGCACGACGGGAAGCCACCGCCAGGAACTCATGGTCGGCCTGTACAAGGACGGGCGCGGTGTATTCAACGGGACCGCCATGAAGGAGGCGTTGGACTTGATCGAAGCACTCGCGCTGGAAGAGGACGTGCAGCCCGTCCACATCCGCGTCGCCCCCGGCTTCGACGGAGCAACCTGGCTGGACCTGGGCCGCAACGACGGACAGTCCGTACGCATCCACCCCACCGGCTGGGACATCCTCACCCCCGACCCGCAGGAGGTCCGCTGGCGGCGCACCCAGCTCACCGGGGAACTGCCCCTCCCGGCCAAGGACACCGACGGCAAGGGCATCGACCTCCTCATGCGGCTGTGCAACTTCGCCACCGCCGAGACCGAGGTCTTGGCCCTCGCCTGGCTCGTCGGCTGTCTCAGCCCGTCCGTGCCTGTCCCCGCCCCGTTTCTCACCGGTCCCCAGGGCGCGGGCAAGTCCACCGGGGGGCGGATGCTCCTGCGGATCATCGAGGGCATGAGCGGCGACCTGCGGCGCGCCCCGAAGGACGAGGAGAACCTCCTCGCGGCGGTGGCGGCCGGATGGATCACTGCTCTGGACAACCTCTCCCACATGACCCCGGACCTGTCCGATGCCATGTGCTGCATCGTCACCGGTGCCGAAAACGTCAAGCGCGCTCTTTTCACTGACGGGGACGTGTTCCGCGTCGGCTACCGCCGGCCCCTGCTGCTGACGGGCATCGATGTGGGTGTCATCCGGCCCGACCTCGCCGAACGGCTCCTGCCGCTGCGGCTGGAGCGGCCGAAGGTCCGGCGCACGGAGGCGGAGCTGTGGGCGGAGTACGCGGAGGTTCTGCCCGTGGTGTTCGGGTCTCTTCTGGACTTGGCGGTCCAGGTTCGCGCCGCCGAGGCGGAGACCCCCACCGATCTGCGGATGGCGGACTTCGCGCACGTGTGCGCGCAGATCGACGCGGCAAAAGGTCTGGGGGCGCTGAGGGCTTACCGGGCCAGCCTGGATGACCTGAACGACGACGTCATTGAGGGAGACCTCCTTGCGCAGACCGTGCTCAAGCACGCCGACGGCCTTACCGCGGGCGAGGAGGCGCGGCTGACGTCGTCCGGGTGGCTGTACTGCCTCACCGGCCTCTACGCAGGGGACGAGTGCCGTCCTCTGCCCAAGGGCTGGCCCACCACGGGCAAGGTCCTCTCCGACCGCCTCAAGCGGCTTCAACCGACCCTCGCCGCCCGGGGTGTCCTGATCGACTGGGGCCGCACCAAAGAGGGCCGCTACATCGAGATGACCCGCCGCCCCACCCCACCGCCACACCAGCAAGACCCGATGCTCTGACCAGCGCACCACAATCGCGGAAACAAGCAAGAAGAGCACCACCTCGCACCACGCCGGGGGTGCTCTTCTTGCTGTTCGGCGCCATGCGCCGCCCGATGGTCGCGCCGCGCAGCGGCTCCTTCTTCAGGCCTTGAGCCGCAGAGACCACAACAGACACCCCCTTCTTTTTCCTAAGAGAAGAGACGCTGCGTCACCCGCGTCACCCAAGACCAGAAACCGGCCCCTGACCAGCCGCAACAGCGGTGACGCAGAACGGCCGGGCCTGCGTCATCCTGCGTCACCTGCGTCACCTGCGTCACCCGGCGACGAAAGCCAGCGTCACCCGATGACGCACCCCAGAACCCCTACGTCACCCAAAACCGCAGGCCAGAAGCCTGAATGACGCAGATGACGCGGTGACGCAGAAATCCGTACCTCGGACAGCCAGCCCTGATCGAAGGGGATCTCGACATGGACACGTCCAACATCGCTGCTGTTGATTCCACCCTCGTCCTGCTCACTGTCGAAGAGGCCGCCCGCCGACTCTCCATCGGTAGGACCACCTGCTTCGCCCTCATCCGCACCGGCGCGCTGGAGTCGCTGCTGGTCGGCCACCTCCGCCGCGTCCCCGCCGACGCGCCGGCCGCATACCTCGCCCGCCGACGCGCTGAGCGGCACGCGGCCTGACCCACCCCTCACCGGAGCGCCACCCCACAACCGGGGTGGCGCTCCGGTCGTTTCTCCACAACCTGAAGGAGCCCCGCCCGTGGCGGACGACAAGAAGCGCACCCGGCGCGCCAACGGTGAATCCTCCATCTACCTGGGCAAGGACGGGAAATGGCACGGCCGCGTCACCGTCGGAGTACGGGACGACGGCACGCCCGACCGCCGCCACGTCGAGCGCAAGACCCGAACCGAGGTGGTGAAGGCTGTCCGGAAACTGGAACGGGATCGCGACGCCAAGACCATCCGCAAGGCGGGCCGGCCCTGGACGGTCAAGACGTGGCTGACGCACTGGATCGAGAACGTCGCGCCCCTCGCGGTCAACGACAACACGATGGTGGGGTACGGCGTCGCCGTGCGGAAGCACCTCACCCCCGGTCTGGGCGCTCACCGCCTCGACAGGCTCAAGCCCGAGCACATCGAGGCGTTCTACTCGAAGATGCAGGCCAACGGCAGCAAGCCCGCGACTGCTCACCAGGCGCATCGCACACTGCGGGTCGCACTGAATGAGGCCGTCCGGCGCGGACACCTTGGCAAGAACCCTGTTGA
Organism: Streptomyces sp. NPDC048650; assembly: GCF_043199095.1. Classification (NCBI taxonomy): domain Bacteria; kingdom Bacillati; phylum Actinomycetota; class Actinomycetes; order Kitasatosporales; family Streptomycetaceae; genus Streptomyces; species Streptomyces sp. NPDC048650. The sequence continues at coordinate 80,086 of NZ_JBICVM010000003.1, forward strand.
GCTGGCCAAGGCGCCGAAGGTGGGGGAGTACGAAGTGGAGCCCTACAGCGTGGAAGAGGTGCAGCGCCTGCTGAAGGCTGCCGATCGGCACCGCAACTCTGCGCGCTGGGCCGTTGCTCTCGCTCTCGGGCTGCGGCAGGGAGAAGTGTTGGGACTGAAGTGGGAGGACGTAGACCTTGACGGCGGATTCCTGGTGGTCCGTCGCAGCCGTCACCGCCCTCAGTATGCCCACGGATGCGAGGAGCCCTGCGGACGCAAGGCCGCCGGGTACTGTCCACAGCGGCGGCGCACCAACCCGGAGACATCCACCACCAAATCGCGGGCCGGCCGCCGGGCGGTCGGTCTCCCCGAACAGCTCGTAGACCTGCTGCGGGCCCATCGCGTGGCGCAGGACGCCGAGCGTGAAGCCGCCGGGAAGCGCTGGGATGAGGGCGGTTGGGTGTTCCCCAACGAGCACGGCCGCGTCCCCTCCCACCGTGAGGATTGGGCCGCGTGGAAGGCTCTGCTGACTGAGGAGAAGGTGCGTAACGGGCGCTTGCACGACGCTCGCCACACGGCCGCGACGGTTCTGCTCATCCTCGGTGTGCCTGAGCGGGCCGTCATGGGCCTCATGGGATGGTCGACTACGGCCATGGCCGCCCGGTATCAGCACATGGTCAACGAGGTACGGGTCGACATCGCGAGGCAGGTCGACGGTCTGATCTGGAAGCCCGAGACGGACAGGCCGGACGATGACGACGACGGCGCGGCCGGCGCCCTCGTACCGGCCAACTGAGACGGCAACTGAGACGGACGGCCAATAGGGTGGCACCCCGCTTGGGGTGCCGCCCTTTCGTTTTGCCTGGTCAAGCCACCAGAGGCCGTGGCGGGATTCGAACCCACGTAACTCGCTTTGCAGGCGAGCCCCTGAACCACTCGGGCACACGGCCGGGTCGTGCTGCGGTGTTGCGGTGTTGCGGTGTTGCGGTGTTGCTGTCGACACTACGGCGCCGGGCGGGGGGCGGGGCAAGGGCTTGCGGCGGGCTGCCATGAGGCTGCAACACGGGGTTCATGGAGGGGGCGGCGCCCCCTCCATGAACCGGCCGGGCGGGGTCAGTCCTGCGGTGCGTCGTCCCGTACCGCGACCAGGCCGTTGAAGACGCCGGAGTAGGCCGTGCCGTCCGGGCCCAGTGTGATCGGGGCCCAGTTGTTGTCGTAGAGCGGTCCGGTGCCGGTCAGGCGCTTGAAGCGGGTGCGGCCGGTGCGGAAGTCGACGGCGGTCAGATACCAGGCGTCGATGCCCAGCCGGTTGGGCTCCTTTGTGCAGAAGTACAGCAGCCCGTTGGCGGTGGAGAGCTTGGCGACGCTGGAGGGGGCGCGTTCGCCGCTCTCCCACACGGTGTCGCAGCCGCTGCCGTCGGGGCGGATGTCGATCCTGCTGACGCCGCCGACCACCGACTTGCCCAGCAGCAGCGACGTGACGTTCTCGTAGCCGTAGTTGTTCTCGACGACGAGGCTGTTGCCGTAACCGATGAGGGAGTTGTCGGTGGTGGATGCGCCGGAGCCGAAGACCGGCACCCTGCAGACCAGGCGGCCGGCGTCCGGGCCGGTGCGGTGGAGGACCAGGACGTTCATCCGGTCGTCGGCGTTGTCGGTGATCGCCACATAGGGATGGGCGGCGTCGCCGAGGAGGGTGGGCGTGGTGCCGGAACCCTGGTTGACGGAGCCGGGCTTGCTGCCGGTGCCGCGGTCGTAGGCCCGCCGCCACTGCACACGCGGAGTGCCGTCGTCGTCCGCGCGCAGGCTGTAGAGGGCGTGGTCGGAGACGATGGAGACCCCGTCCTCGGCCGCCGAGAAGCTGTTCTGGATCTCCTCGCCGGGCAGCCGCACGCTGCGCACCGCGCCGCTGCCCGGTGCGATGGTGCCGATCCGGCCCTTCCGGGTGACCCACCAGATCCGGCCGTCCCAGTCGGGCTGGACGGACGTGACCGGATCGCAGTCACCGCGCGGATGGAGGTTGGTCCAGCCGATGCAGTCGTGCGGGACGTAGGGGGTGAGATCCCAGTCGTCGTCGACCGTGAAGTGCCAGGAGCCGTCGGCCGCCCGGGAGTGGGACAGTCGCAGGACGTGCTGGCGGGAGTCGGCGAGGACGACCCGGTCCTGACGGTCGAGGAAGAAGTAGGCACCGCCCGAGGTGTCCTTGAAGATCTTGGAGAAGTCCAGGCGGGTCAGGGCCTCGACGGTGGACGGGCGCTGCGGCAGCCGGTACTCCGCCAGGGTGTCCAGGCTCCTGGGGTCCAGCAGCTTGAGCCGGAAGCCCCGGAAGGTGCCGCAGACGGTCAGTAGGCGGCCGCCGCGGTCGAAGGCGACGGTCGCGCATTCGCCGCCGAGTGCCGCCATCCGCCGGCTGCTGACGGCGGGGTGGTCGCCCAGCGGTCCGGGGAAGGGGTGGGTGTCGCTGCTCGCGCCGTCGCCGTGCATCCCGGCCCGCCCGTTGGGCGCGAGGTAGGGGTGCTGCGGCGGGGCCTGGTCCGCGGGGAGCGGGTCGGCGGTGGCCGGCGCGCCCTCGTATCCGGGTACCAGCCGGTGACCGGGTGCGGGCGGTATGCCCGCCGCCTGCGCGGCCGGGGCGAGCGCCACGGTGGCGGGGAGGGCCAGGACCAGGGCGGCCAGAGCCGCCCCGGCGCGCGCCCCGGGCCATCGTCCGCGCCGCCCGCCGTGCCCCTCACGAACCCCAAAGAGCCTTGTCTGCATGCGAGTTCCTTCATCCGTCGGCAACGGCGGACGAGGCTAAGGCGGGGGAGGCGAGGAGTCCATGGCTTCCGGCGCCCTGGCACGGAGCGTTCATACGCCCGCCATCGGCGCAGGTGCGTACGCGGGCACGGTGGGCCGGCCGGGCGCCCGGCCCGGGGCGCGCTCACGCCGTCCGCAGGAAGTCCTCCACCACCGACCCGAACAGCTCCGGCTCGTCCACCCACGGGTAGTGCCCCACCCCGTGGAGCGGCCGCACCGTCGCGCCGGGCAGCGACGACGCCACCAGCTCGCCCGCCCGCATACCGGTCACCGCGTCCCGGTCCCCGGTCACCACCAGCACCGGGCACGTCACCCGCGCCAGCCCCGCCAACAACGCGAGCCGGGCCTGCTCGTCCACGCCCTGCCAGAACCCGGCCCGCGGCACCGGCCCCAACTGCGCGCCCTCCGCGGCCGCATGGGCCCGCTGCGGCTCCTCCCACCGCCCGTAGGCCAGCGGCGCCGCGGCGAACAGCAGCTCCCGCACCTCGCTCAGATCGGACGCCTCGGCCAGCTGCTGCACCGCCGCCGAAGCGGCCGGCCACCACTCCTCGTCCGCCCGCGCCTCGAAGATCTCCCGCGCGTCGTCGGTGAGTTCGCCCTGCAGCCGGGAGCCGGGGCACACCAGCACCAGCCGGGTCGGCCGCTGCGGGTACATCGCCGCGTACGCCTGCGCCAGCGTGGCCCCCGCGTCGTGCCCGAGCAGCGCGAACCGCTCCAGGCCCAGATGTGCGCGGAGCGCCTCCAGGTCCTCGGCGAGCCGGGGGAAGGCGTACCGGGAGGGATCGGCGGCGGGCGGCGAATCGCCGGTGCCGCGGCTGTCCGGGATGATCAGCTGCCGGTGCGCGGCCATCTCGCCGAGGTCGCCCAGATAGGCGGCGTCCCGGCCGGGCCCGCCGGCCAGGCACACCAGCGGCGGCAGCGCGGCGTCGGCCGGGCCGAGCACGCGGTAGTGGAGCTCGGCATCGTCGTACGTACGGAAGTGCGGCATAAGGACAGCTTGCCCGATACGGATCGCGCCCCGACGGGCTCGGCGCCCGACCGCGGCGTAGGACCCATGACCGAGGGGATCCCCACCCCCGGACAGGGGTGCAGCCGCAGTACGGCCCTTACCCTGGCCCGATGACCGCTGACCACCCCCACCCGGGCGACACCGGAGTCGCCGCCCCCGACGACCGCCCCGCCCCACCGGGTCCACCCCGGGCCCCGGCGGCGGACGGCACCGACGGGGTCCTCGCCGGCCCGTACCGCGCGCTGACCCTGGGCATCGTCTCCGTCATCTCGCTGGTCGCCTTCGAGGCGAGCGCCGTGAACACCGCGATGCCCGTCGCCGCCCGCGCCCTGGACGGCATCGGGCTCTACGCCTTGGCCTTCTCCGCCTTCTTCACGGCGAGCCTGTTCGCCATGGCGCTGTCGGGCGAGTGGAGCGACCGGCGCGGGCCGCTCGCGCCGCTGTTCACGGGGATCGCCGCGTTCGGGGCCGGGCTGCTGATCGCCGGCGGCGCGGGGACCATGGGGATGTTCGTCGCGGGCCGCGGGGTGCAGGGCATCGGCGGCGGACTGGTCATCGTCTCCCTCTACGTCGTGGTCGGCCGCGCCTACCCCGAGCGGCTGCGCCCGTCGATCATGGCGTCCTTCTCCGCGGCCTGGGTGGTGCCGGTGATCGTCGGCCCGCTGGTCTCCGGCACCGTCACCGAACACCTCGGCTGGCGCTGGGTCTTCCTCTCCATCCCCGCCCTGATACTGCTGCCGCTCGCGGTGATGCTCCCGGCGCTGCGCAAGCTGCCGCACACCGACCCCGGCGACGCCGCCGGCGCGCGGCACATCCTCGGCAGCCGGCGCTGTCTGCTCGCGCTGGCCGTCGCGGCCGGCGCCGGTCTGCTCCAGTACGCGGGCCAACACCCCACCTGGCCGGCGCTGCTGCCCGCGGCCGCCGGGGCCGCGCTGCTGGTGCCGGCCATCGTGCGGCTGCTGCCGCGCGGCACGTTCCGGGCGGCGCGCGGCCTGCCGTCCGTGATCCTGATCCGCGGCCTGGCCACGGGAGCGCTGGTGGCCGCGGAGAGCTTCATCCCGCTGATGCTGGTCACCCAGCGCGGCCTGTCCGCGACCCTCGCCGGCCTCTCCCTCACCGGCGGCGGCCTGACCTGGGCGCTCGGCTCGTACGTCCAGAGCCGCCCCCGCTTCGAGGCGCACCGCGAGCGGCTGATGGGCCTGGGCATGGTCTTCCTGGCCGCCGCCGTCGCCGCGGTCCCGCTGGCGCTGGTCGACGGGGTCCCGGCCGCGATCGTCGCGGCGGCGTGGACGCTCGGCGGCTTCGGCATGGGCCTGAACATCTCCAGCGGCGGCGTCCTGCTGCTGAAGCTGTCCCGGCCGGCGGAGGCGGGCAGCAACTCCGCGTCCCTCCAGATGTCGGACGCCCTGGGCAATGTCACGTGCGTGGGGGCGAGCGGTGCGCTGTTCGTGGCGTTCGGCGGCAACGCCGGAGCCGCCGGAGCCGCCGGCGCTGCGGACGCGGTCCCGCCGACGGCCTTCGTGGCGGTGTTCGCGGCGATGGCACTGGTCGCGCTCGCGGGCGCCGCCGTCGCGGGCCGGCTGCGCCCGAAGTCCTGAGGGGCGCGCTGCACTTCCAGGGCGCAGGGGCCCTGCGGCGAGCGTCACGGGTCCGGCACTGTGACCGGATCCACACGGTGCGCCCGACCGCTCGCGTACGTCCCACCGGCCTTCCCCACCCCTCCGACCGAAGGGACCGGGACCGCAGGACGGAGTCCCAAGATCCGGTCCCGCAGCTGATCAGCCCCGCGCAGCGGCACCGCCCGCCGCGGCCCCCCACGGCGATCAGCCCCCCACGACGGGACGGTCGGGCACGTGGGCCGGCGGCACAACGCAGCGGATAGGCTGACGCGGTTGCCGATCGCCGACTCAGCCCGACGGAGACCGTGACTACCACCACCAGCGCCACCAACAACCACCACCTGTCCCCGGCCTTCCCGGGACGGGCACCCTGGGGTACCGCGAACAAGCTGCGCGCCTGGCAGCAGGCGGCCATGGACCGGTACATCGAGACCCAGCCCAGAGACTTCCTCGCCGTCGCCACACCCGGCGCCGGCAAGACGACCTTCGCACTCACCCTCGCCTCCTGGCTGCTGCACCACCACGTCGTGCAGCAGGTGACGGTCGTCGCACCGACCGAACACCTCAAGAAGCAGTGGGCGGAGGCGGCGGCCCGGATAGGGATCAAGCTCGACCCCGAGTACAGCGCGGGCCCGCTGGGCCGCGAGTACCACGGCATCGCGATCACCTATGCGGGCGTCGGCGTCCGGCCGATGCTGCACCGCAACCGCATCGAGCAGCGCAAGACCCTGGTCATCCTGGACGAGATCCACCACGCCGGTGACTCCAAGTCGTGGGGTGAGGCGTGCCTGGAGGCGTTCGAGCCGGCCACCCGGCGGCTCGCGCTGACCGGTACGCCCTTCCGGTCCGACACCAACCCGATCCCGTTCGTGACGTACGAGGAGGGCAACGACGGAATCCGTCGCTCCTCGGCCGACTACACCTACGGCTACGGCAACGCGTTGGGGGACGGCGTCGTCCGGCCCGTCATCTTCCTCTCCTACAGCGGCAACATGCGCTGGCGGACCAAGGCGGGTGACGAGATCGCGGCCCGGCTCGGCGAGCCGATGACGAAGGACGCCGTCTCGCAGGCGTGGCGGACCGCCCTGGACCCGCGCGGCGACTGGATGCCCAACGTCCTGCGCGCCGCCGACCAGCGGCTGTCCGAGGTCCGCAAGTCCATTCCGGACGCGGGCGCCCTGGTGATCGCCTCCGACCAGGAACAGGCCCGCGCCTACGCCAAGCTGATCCGCGAGATCACCGGGCGCGGCGCCACCCTCGTCCTGTCCGACGACTCCGGCGCCTCCCAGCGCATCGACGACTTCGCGGCGTCCGACGACCGGTGGATGGTCGCGGTGCGGATGGTGTCGGAAGGCGTCGACGTGCCGCGCCTCGCGGTCGGGGTCTATGCGACGACCATCTCCACACCGCTGTTCTTCGCCCAGGCCGTGGGCCGCTTCGTACGGTCGAGGCGGCGCGGCGAGACGGCCTCCGTCTTCCTGCCCACCGTCCCCATGCTGCTCGGCTTCGCCAACGAGATGGAGGTCGAGCGCGATCATGTGCTCGACAAGCCGAAGAAGGACGGGGAGGAAGACCCCTACGCCGAGTCCGAGCAGGAGATGGACGAGGCGAACAAGGAGCAGGACGAGGACACCGGGGAGCAGGAGCAGTTCTCCTTCGAGGCACTGGAGTCGGAGGCGGTCTTCGACCGGGTCCTCTACGACGGCGCCGAATTCGGCATGCAGGCCCATGCGGGCAGCGAGGAGGAGCAGGACTACCTCGGCATCCCCGGGCTGCTGGAGCCGGACCAGGTGCAGATGCTGCTGCAGAAGCGGCAGGCCCGGCAGATCGCGCACAGCAAGAAGCGGCCGGACGCCGAGGCCGATCTGCTGGAGCTGCCCGCCGAGCGGCGGCCGGTGGTCTCGCACAAGGAGATGCTGGAGCTGCGCAAGCAGCTGAACACGCTGGTCGGCGCGTATGTGCACCAGAGCGGGAAGCCGCACGGTGTGATCCACACCGAGCTGCGGCGGGTGTGCGGCGGCCCGCCGAGCGCGGAGGCCACCGCCGGCCAGCTCAACGAGCGGATCAAGAAGGTCCGGGAGTGGGCCACGCGGATGCACTGACCTGCCGGGACGAGCCCCTCGGGCGACCCCCGCCGGCAGCCTCTCCGGGACCAGCGGCCCGAACCGGACGCCGCGTCCCACCCCTTGGGCGGCGCACCTTTCAGGGTGCGCCGCCCTCCGCCATTCCTGGGACCATCCCGGATAATCCGGGCGCGAAAGCCCGGATTCTGGACGGACTCTTCCGCTGACCGGACTTGCTCGCTACTGTCCCGGTCACGCACACGCCCCGTGGCAGCGCCGCCGCGGAGCGCAGCCGGTGCCATGTGGCCGGCGGCCTCTTGCGCGCGCTGCAGCGGGACCTGCAGCGCGTCGCGCCCGAGCGCCGCCACTCAAACCAGGAGGGGGCGTCGTGACAGCGGAGACCTCCCAGACGCTCGACCGGGGACTGCGGGTCCTCAAGCTGCTCGCCGACACCGACCACGGGCTGACCGTCACCGAGCTCTCCAACAAGCTCGGCGTCAACCGCACCGTGGTCTACCGGCTGCTGGCGACCCTGGAGCAGCACGCTCTGGTGCGCCGCGACATCGGTGGCCGGGCCCGAGTCGGCCTCGGCGTACTGCGCCTGGGCCGTCAGGTGCACCCGCTGGTCAGAGAGGCGGCGCTGCCCGCGCTGCGCTCGCTCGCCGAGGACGTCGGGGCCACCGCCCACCTCACCCTCGTCGACGGCGCCGAAGCGCTCGCCGTCGCCGTGGTGGAGCCCACCTGGACCGACTACCACGTCGCCTACCGCGCCGGGTTCCGCCATCCGCTGGACCGCGGGGCCGCCGGCCGCGCCATCCTCAAGGCCCGCCAGGGCCGCATCCAGGACGCCGGACTCGCCCTGACCCACGGGGAGTTGGAGGCCGGCGCCAGCGGCGCAGCGGCGCCGCTGCTGGGGGTGAGCGGCATCGAGGGCAGCGTGGGCGTGGTGATGCTCGCGGACACCGTCTCCGACCGGATCGGGACACGGGTCGTCGAGGCGGCCCAGGAGGTCGCCGAAGCGCTGCGCTGAGGCCGCGGACCGCCCCGGCGCCGGGGCCCGTACCCCGGTGCCGTCCCCGGTGCGCATCCCGCCTCCGGTGCCGCGCCCCGCCGTGCGTCCCGGCACCATGTCCTGTGAAGGCGCCGTGGCCGTGTGGTGAGGCCGCAGCGCCTTGAGGGGCTGGTGGTGCGGGGGTCATCTAGGCTGGCGGGGTGTCTGCACGCACCCGCACCCTGGCGGTCTGCACCGCCCTCGTCCTCGCCCTCCTCGTCGCCGTGGCCCTCGTGCCGCTGCCGTACTCCGTCGCCTATCCCGGAATGACGGCGAACGTGCTCGGCCGCGACAAGGGCAAGCCGGTGATCACCATCACCGGCGCCGGCACCCGCAGGACGGCCGGGCAGCTGCGGATGACCTCCATCGTCGCCACCGGCCCGGACGCCTCGGTCCACCTGTCGGACATCCTGCGGGCCTGGTTCCGCACGGACGAGGCGGCGATGCCGCGCGAGGCGGTCTATCCGGTGGGCGGCAGCACCGAGGAGATCGCGGAGCACAACGCCCGGCAGATGCGGCAGTCCCAGGACAGCGCCACGGCCGCCGCGCTGGACCGGCTGGGCAGGTCGCCCAAGGACATCAAGGTCAAGCTGAGCCTCGCGGACGTCGGCGGGCCCAGCGCCGGGCTGATGTTCGCCCTCGGCATCGTCGACAAGCTCTCCGGCAGCGGCAAGGGCGGCGATCTGACCGGCGGCCGGACCATCGCGGGCACCGGCACCATCGCCGCGGACGGCAAGGTCGGCGCGGTCGGCGGCGTCGCGCTCAAGACCCAGGCCGCGCACCGCGACGGCGCCACCGTCTTCCTGGTCCCCAAAGCGGAGTGCGCGGACGCCCGCGCGGAGCTCCCCAAGGGCATGCGGCTGGTCCCCGTCACCACGCTCGACGGCGCCGTCAAGGCCCTGACCGCCCTCCAGACCAAGGGCGCCCCGGTCCCGAGCTGCTGACCGGCCCGTTGCGTTGCGGCACCGGACGGCCAGGTTGTCACGGCCCGGCGGCATGGGCTTGGATCATGGCCTGTGAGTACCTTCCAGCCGCCACCCGGCCCTCCCGGCCCTGGCTACGGCCCCACGCAGCCGCAGTACGGACCTCCGCAGGGCATACCGCCCCAGCCCTTCGCGCCCCAGCCCGCGGCGCCCTTCCACGCCCCTCCGCAGTCCGTGCCGCCGCAGCCGGGACAGCCGCAGGGCCCGCCCCCGCAGGCACTCGCGGACCCCGGGATGCGCCTGCTCGCCCGCTTCATCGACCAGCTGATCCTCAGTGTGCTGCTGTCGTTCGGCGTGCTGCCGGTGCTCATTTTCAGCCGCAAGATCGGCCTCGTCTACGACGAGGAGGTCCCCCTGTATCTCGGAGCCCTCGCCTGGGTGCTCCTCATCGGCCTCCTCTACGAACCACTGACGACGGCGAGGGGCGGCGGCCCCGGCAAGGCCATCTGCGGCCTGCGCGTCGTCCGCCTCGAGACCGGTCGGAAGATCGGATTCGGCACCGCCCTGGGCCGTTGGCTCGCCTACCTGGGCCTGGGCATGGTGCCGATCCTGGGACTGGTCAATGTGCTGTCCTGCACCTGGAACGCACCGTTCCGCCAGTGCTTCCACGACAAGGCGGCCAAAACGGTGGTCCTCAAGCGTCAGTGGCAGTGACGCGGCAGGGACGCGGAAAGGCGGCGGAAAGGCGGCGGTGACGAAGCGGAACCGCCGTCATCCGACCTTGATGAACCCCTCCTTGACCAGCCAGTCCCTGGCGACGTCGTGCGGGTCCTGGCCGTCCACGTCCACCTTGCGGTTGAGCTCCTGGGCGACGCGGTTGTTCAGTGCCCTGGTGACCGGCGCCAGCAGCGGCGCGATCTGCGGGTACTTCTTCATCGTCGCGGCGTTCATCTCGGGCGCCGCGTTGTAGTTCGGGAAGAAGTGCTTGTCGTCGGCGAGGACCTTCAGGCCCATGACCTTGATCCGGCCGTCGGTGGTGAAGACCTCGCCGAAGGTGCAGGACTTGCCCTGCGCGGCCTCGGTGTAGACCACGCCGCCGGTCATCTTGCGGATGTTGCCGGAGGGGATGTTCATGCCGTACGTCTTCGCCATCCCGGGCAGACCGTCGTTGCGGGTGGCGAATTCGTTCTCCACGCACAAGGTGACCGCGCCGGGGTTCTTCTTCAGCAGCGCCGCGACGTCCGAGAGTTTCTTGACCGGGTACTTCTTGAGGTTCTCGGCGTTCAGTGCCAGCGCGTAGGTGTTGTTGAGGCTGGACTGCGGCAGCCACACGATGCCGTTCTTGCGGTCCGCGTCGCGCACCGCCACCCACTGCTTGTGGATGTCGGGGATCGGCTTCACATGGCCGAGGTGGGTGATCCAGCCGGTACCGGTGTACTCGTACATGCCGTCCGCGGTGCCGGTGCGGACCGCTTCCCGGGCGCCGATGGTGCCCTGGATGTTGGTCTTGTCGATGACGGTGGCGCCGGCCGCCTTGAAGACCAGGCCCATGATCTGGCCGAGGACGATGTTCTCGGTGAACTCCTTGGACGTCACGGTGAGGGTGGCGCCCTTGAGCGGCAGGCCCCGGCCGACCGTGCCGGGCTTCACGTCGTCGGACATCGGGCTGCCGCTGACCAGCCCGCAGCCGCTCAGGACGGCCGCGGCGAGCAGCAGGCCGGACAGGGCGACGGCGGTGGTGCGCGGGCGGGTGCGTCGGGTCGCTCGGCGGTGCGCCATCAGTTCGTCCCCTCCAGGCCGCGCGGCCGCAGCAGCAGTTCGACCAGCGAGGCCAGCCATTCGACGAGCAGCGCCAGCGCCACGGTCAGCACCGAGCCGAGGATCAGTACGGGCATCCGCTGGGTGATGATGCCCGCCGAGATCAGGTCGCCCAGACCGCCGCCCCCGCCGAAGGTCGCCAGCGTCGCGGTGCCGACGTTCAGCACCAGCGCGGTGCGCACGCCCGCCAGGATCAGCGGCACGGCCAGGGGGAGTTCGACCTTGGTCAGCACGCCCATGGGGGACATGCCGATGCCGCGGGCCGCCTCCGTCAGCGTCGGGTCGATGCCGCGCAGCCCGGCGATGGTGTTGGCCAGCACCGGCAGCACGGCGTAGATCACCATGCCGACGATGGCCGAGCGGGCGCCGATGCCCAGCCAGATGACCAGCAGGATCAGCAGACCCAGGGCGGGAATGGCCTGGCCGAGGTTGGCGAAGGCCATCGCGACGGGGGCGGCCTTGCGCAGCTTGGCGCGGGTCAGCGCGATACCCAGCGGGATCGCGATGATCAGTACGAAGAAGGTGGAGACGGCGGTCAGCTGGATGTGCTGGCGCAGCGCCAGCCACACCTTGCCGTTGTCCACCGCCTGGTGGGCGATGGAGTCCAACCTGGCGCCGCGGAACCACAGCCAGGTGGTGAGCAGCGCCGCCACCAGGAAGACCGGCATGAAGGTCCACTTCTGCCAGCTGATCCGGCGGGTGCCGGGGCGCGGGGCGCGGGCCGGGGTCTCGCCGGCGGCCGACTCCCGCTCCGCCATGTCGGTGTCGTCCAGGTGGGCCAGCCCGTCCACGCGGTGCTCGCCCGGTGGCCGCTCCCCGCCGGGCGAGCCGCCGCTGCCGCGTGAGGTCATGCCTTGACCCCCGTGGCGCCGTCCGCACCGCCGTCCAGGCCCTCCTGGGCCAGTTGTGTCTGGCGTTGACGCTGTTCCTGGAGTTCGTGCTGGTGGCCCAGGGCCTCCAGCCGGTCCGCCTCCAGCAGTTCGTGGACGTTGTTCATCAGCGTCTCCATGTCGACCACACCGGTGTACTCGCCGCGCCGCCCGGTGACCGGGACCCGCCCGGCGTTGTCGGTGAGCACCGCCTCCAGCGCGTCGCGCAGCGTGGCGTCGCGGGTGACCGTGTCGGTCACCAGCGTCCCGGCGCGCGCCAGCGATCCCTTGGCGCGCGCGAGGTCGCTGCGGCGCAGCCATTTGTACGGGCGGCGGTTGCGGTCGAGCAGCAGGACTTCGTTGGTGGAGCCGGAGCGCAGCAGGTCGAAGATGTCCTGGAGGGGGTCGTCGATGCCCGCGGTCGGGAAGTCGACCACGCCGACGTCCCGTACGCGGGTGAGATTGAGCCGCTTGAGGGCGGCGCCGGCGCCGACGAACCCGGAGACGAAGTCGTCGGCGGGGTTGGTGAGGATGGCTTCGGGGGTGTCGAACTGCGCGATGTGCGAGTGCTCGCGCAGCACCGCGATGCGGTCGCCGATCTTGATGGCCTCGTCGAAGTCGTGGGTGACGAAGCAGATGGTCTTGTGGAGCTCGTGCTGAAGCCGGATCAGCTCGTCCTGCAGGTGGTCGCGGGTGATCGGGTCGACGGCGCCGAACGGCTCGTCCATCAGCAGGACGGGCGGGTCGGCGGCGAGCGCGCGGGCGACGCCGACGCGCTGCTGCTGGCCGCCGGAGAGCTGCCGGGGGTAGCGGTCGTGGAACTCGCCCGGGTCCAGGCCGACGAGGTCGAGCATCTCCGCCACCCGGTTCTTGGTCCTCGACCTGGACCAGCCGATCATCTTCGGTACCAGCGCGATGTTCTGGGCGACCGTCATGTGCGGGAAGAGGCCGGAGGCCTGGATGGCGTAGCCGACCTTGCGGCGCAGTCTGACCGGGTCGATGTCGGTGACGTCCTCGTCGCCGATCCGGATCCGCCCGGAGCTCGGCTCGATCAGCCGGTTGATCATCTTCAGGGTGGTGGACTTGCCGCAGCCGGAAGGGCCGACGAAGATCACGATCTCGCCGGCCTTGATCTCCATGTTGACGTTGTCGACCGCGGGTCCGGGGCTGCCCGGATAGATCTTCGTCAGGTTCTCCAGCCGGATGCTCGCGCCGGTGGTCTCGGACGCTTGCGCGGTGCTCTCGGTGCTGGTCCCGGACGGCTCAGGCACGGATCCCCCTGGAGATGGTCAGACGTCCGATCAGGACGTACGCGGCGTCGAAGAGGAGAGCGAGGATGACGATCCCGACGGTGCCGGAGAGCACCTGGTTGAGTGAGTTGGCGCTGCCCAGCGAGGCGATGCCGCGGAAGATCTCGTTGCCCAGGCCGGGCCCGGAGGCGAAGGCGGCGATGGCGGCGATCCCCATCAGCATCTGGGTCGCCACCCGGATGCCGGTCAGGATCGGCGGCCAGGCCAGCGGCAGTTCCACGCGCAGCAGCCGGGCGATCCGCGACATCCCGATGCCCTTGGCCGCGTCGACCAGCGCCGGATCCACCCCGCGCAGCCCGACGATGGCGTTCCGCACCACCGGCAGCAGCCCGTACAGGGTCAGGGCGATGACCGTCGGGGGGACGCCGAGGCCCACGATCGGGATCAGCAGACCGATCAGGGCCAGCGAGGGAATCGTCAGGATGGTGGCGGTCGATGTGGTGGCGAGGCTGCCCGCCCATTCGCTGCGGTACGTCACGACGCCGATGAGCACTCCCAGCAGGGTGGCGAGCACCATGCACTGGAAGACCGCGCTGGCGTGCTGATACGTATCCGTCAGCAGCTGGGCGTGCCGGGTGCCGACGTACTCCCAGAAGCTCACTCGGCGATCTCCTCGGTCAGTCCCCCGATGCTTGCTTCACCAGGGGGATGATGCGCAACGGAACCGGATTTTCCATGACGATCGCCGTTGACGCCCGCACAATGCCATCAAAACCCACGACACGGTCGATCACACGCTGCAGATCTGCGTTGGAGCGCGCGACCAGCCTGCACAGCATGTCCCCATGTCCCGTCGTTGTATGCAGTTCCAGCACTTCGGGAACGGTCGCCAAATGGGCGCGGATGGCGCTTCCTTGCCCCTGTTTGATCTCCAGGGTCGCGAAGGCGGTCACCGGATAGCCGAGCGCCGCCGGGTCCACATCGGGTCCGAAACCCCTGATCACGCCATTCGACTGAAGCCGGTCCAGGCGTGCCTGCACCGTCCCGCGCGCCACTCCCAGCCGCCGCGACGCCTCCAGTACGCCGATCCGCGGCTCGCGCGCCAGCAGTTCCAGCAGCGCGCCGTCCAAATGATCGATCGCCATCGCCGCATCCTCCGAATTCAATGGTCATCATGTACAGATAGCCCGGCGAAACCGCCCTACCGCTATACGTAATGCCCAGTGGATACGGAAACTATTGCGCACCTTGTGGATCGGAGGGACTCTGCCGCCATGGCAGACACCACGATGCACACCCAGCCCACCACCCCCGGCACGGCCCGGCAGGCGGACCCCTTCCCGGTCAAGGGGATGGACGCGGTCGTCTTCGCCGTGGGCAATGCCAAGCAGGCCGCCCACTACTACTCCACCGCCTTCGGCATGACCCGCGTCGCCTACCGCGGACCGGAGACCGGCAGCCGCGAGACCGCCAGCTACGTCCTCGAATCCGGCGGCGCCCGCTTCGTGTTCACCTCCGTCGTCAAGCCGACCACCGACTGGGGCCGCTTCCTCGCCGACCACGTCGCCGCACACGGCGACGGCGTCATCGACCTCGCCATCGAGGTCCCCGACGCCCACGCCGCCTACGCCTACGCCCTCGAGCACGGCGCCACCGGCCTGACCGAGCCCTACGAGACCAAGGACGAGCACGGCACCGTCGTCCGCGCCGTCATCGCCACCTACGGCCAGACCCGCCACACCCTCGTCGAGCGCACCGGCTACGCCGGCCCCTACCTGCCCGGCTTCGTCAGCGCCGACCCGATCGTCGAACCGGGCCGGCGCCGCTTCCAGGCCATCGACCACTGCGTCGGCAACGTCGAACTCGGCAAGATGAACGAGTGGGTCGCCTTCTACAACAACGTCATGGGCTTCACCAACATGAAGGAGTTCGTCGGCGACGACATCGCCACCGAATACTCCGCCCTGATGTCGAAGGTCGTCGCCGACGGCACCCGCAAGGTGAAGTTCCCGCTCAACGAGCCGGCCATCGCCAAGAAGAAGTCCCAGATCGACGAGTACCTGGAGTTCTACGGCGGCCCCGGCGTCCAGCACATCGCCCTGGCGACCAACGACATCGTCGCCTCGGTGCGCGCCATGCGCGCGGCCGGCGTCCAGTTCCTCGACACCCCCGACTCGTACTACGACACCCTCGGCGAATGGGCGGGCGAGACCCGGGTGCCCATCGAGACGCTGCGCGAGCTGAAGATCCTCGTCGACCGCGACGAGGACGGCTACCTGCTCCAGATCTTCACCAAGCCGGTCCAGGACCGCCCGACCGTCTTCTTCGAGATGATCGAACGCCACGGCTCCATGGGCTTCGGCAAGGGCAACTTCAAGGCCCTCTTCGAGGCCATCGAGCGCGAGCAGGAGCGCCGCGGCAACCTCTGAGACACCACGGGCCCGTCGGGGCCGCCCAGGGCCCCACCCGCCCTGCCGCGGCCCCGGCGACCCCACCGCCCGCACACCGGCCCGCCCGCGGCCCTTCACCGGCCTCCGCGATCTTCCGTGTACGGCCCACGGATGCGACGCTGACCGTATGGACCTCACGGAGCTCACGACACGACTGCGCGCCGGCCTGCCCGCGGACGCCGTGCTCACCGACCCCGACGTCACCGGCGCCTACGCCAACGACATGGCCAACTTCTGCGAGGCCGGCACGCCCGCCGTCGTCGTGCTGCCGCGCACCGTCGAACAGGTCCAGCACGTCATGCGCACGGCGACCGGGCTACGGGTCCCCGTCGTCCCGCAAGGAGCGCGGACGGGAGTGTCGGGCGCCGCCAACGCCACCGACGGCTGCATCGTCCTCTCCCTGGTCAAGATGGACCGCATCCTGGAGATCAACCCCGTCGACCGGCTCGCGGTCGTCGAGCCCGGCGTCATCAACGCCGTCCTCTCCCGCGCCGTCAACGAACACGGCCTCTACTACCCGCCGGACCCCTCCAGCTGGGAGATGTGCACCATCGGCGGCAACATCGGCACCGCGGCCGGCGGCCTGTGCTGCGTGAAGTACGGCGTCACCGCCGAATACGTCCTCGGCCTGGACGTCGTCCTCGCCGACGGCCGCCTCCTGACGACCGGCCGCCGCACCGCCAAGGGCGTGGCCGGCTACGACCTCACCCGCCTCTTCGTGGGCTCCGAGGGCAGCCTCGGCGTCGTCGTACGCGCCACCCTCGCCCTCAAGCCCAACCCGCCCCAGCAGCTCGCCCTCGTCGCGGAGTTCGCCTCCGTGGCCGCGGCCGGCCGGGCCGTCTGCGAGATCATGGCCCGCGGCCACGCCCCCTCGCTCCTGGAACTGATGGACCGCACCAGCATCCGCGCCGTCAACGCCCTGGCCCGGATGGGCCTGCCCGAGACCACCGAAGCCCTCCTCCTCGCCGCCTTCGACACCCCCGACCCCACCGCCGACCTCGCCGCCGTCGGCGCGCTGTGCGAGGAGGCCGGAGCCACCCAGGTCGTGCCCGCCGAGGACGCCACCGAGTCCGACCTGCTCCTCCACGCCCGGCGGCTGACCTTCACGGCCCTGGAACGGATCAAGCCCGCCATGCTCATCGACGACGTCTGCGTCCCCCGCTCCCAGCTCGCCGCCATGCTCGAAGGCACCACCGTCATCGCCGAGAAGTACGACCTGACCATCGGCGTCTGCGCACACGCCGGGGACGGCAACACCCACCCCCTGGTCTGCTTCGACCCCGCCGACGCGGACGAGGAGCGCCGCGCCCGCGAATCCTTCGACGAGATCATGGCCCTGGGCCTCTCCCTCGGCGGCACCATCACCGGCGAACACGGCGTCGGCGTCCTCAAGAGGGACTGGCTGGCCCGCGAACTGGGCCCGGTCGGGCTGGAGTTGCACCGCGGCATCAAGGACGTCTTCGACCCGCTGGGCATCCTCAACCCGGGCAAGGTGTTCCAGTGACCCGCGGCAGAGCCTCCTCGCCGGCCCGACACCCCTCGTCACCGCCGCCCAGGACGGGGAGTTCCCCGTCCGCGCACCCGTCGCGAGAAGATCAGTAGGCTTCCCGGCATGGACACCACACTCACCTCCATAGCGCTCGTCGTGCTCGCCGTCGGCGTACTCGCGTCCTCCGTGGACCGCCGCTCCAAGCCACTGGAGCGCCGCCTGGCACGCCTGGAGCAGAAGGTGGACCGTCTCCTGGCCCACATCGGCGCGGAAGAGCCCGAGGACCCCCGTATGGCCGAACTCGACGGGCTGCTCGTGGCGGGCAGGAAGATCCAGGCGATCAAGATGTACCGCGAACTGACCGGCGCCGGACTCGCCGAGGCCAAGGAGGCGGTCGACCGCCGGATGCGTTGAGCGCGCCCCGGGACCAGGATGTCCGGAAGGGCCCCCTGCCCACCCGATGCCGACCAGGGAGCGAGCGCCGATGGCTGCGACCGAAGCGAACCACGCCACCGAGACCGCCGAGGCCACCCACGACGTCCTGGTGCTGGGCGCCGGACCCACCGGCGAGAACGTCGCCGACCGCGCACACGCCGCCGGACTGAGCGTGGCCATCGTGGAGAGCGAACTGGTCGGCGGCGAATGCTCCTACTGGGCCTGCATGCCCAGCAAGGCCCTGCTACGCCCCGTCACCGCCCGCTCCGAGGCGCGGCGCGCCCCCGGCCTCGCCGACGCAGCGGCCGGCCCGCTCGACGCCCCCACCGTCCTCGCCCACCGCGACGCCGTCGCCTCCTACTGGAAGGACGACGGCCAGGTGCGCTGGCTGGACTCGGCCGGCATCGAACTCGTCCGCGGCCACGGCCGACTCGCCGGACCCCGCCGGATCTCCGTCGACGGCCGGACGCTCACCGCCCGGCACGCCGTCGCGGTCTGCACCGGCAGCCGCGCGGTGCTCCCCACCGTCCCCGGCCTGGCCGCCGCCAAGCCCTGGACCAGCCGGGACGCCACCAGCGCCAAGACCGTGCCGGGCCGCCTCGTCGTCGTCGGCGGCGGCGTCGTCGGCGTCGAAATGGCCACCGCCTGGCGCGCCCTGGGCGCCTCGGTCACCCTCCTCGTCCGCGGCGACGGACTGCTGCCCCGGATGGAGCCCTTCGCCGGACACCTCGTCGCCGAATCCCTCGCCGAGGCCGGCGTGTTCCTGCGCACCGGCGTCGAGGTCGCCGAGGTGCGCCGGGAGGCGCCCGGCGGCCCGGTGACCGTCGCCCTCGACTCCGGCGACGAGATCGTCGCCGACGAACTGCTCATCGCCACCGGCCGCGCCCCCCGCACCGACGACCTCGGCCTGGAGACCGTCGGCCTGGAACCCGGCTCCTGGCTCCCGGTCGACGACACCTGCAAGGTGACCGCGGTGCCCGGCGACTGGCTCTACGGCGTCGGCGACGTCAACCACCGCGCCCTCCTCACCCACCAGGGCAAGTACCAGGCCCGCATCGCCGGCGCCGCGATCGCCGCCCGCGCCCGGCAGGTCCCCATCCTGGCCACCGACCGCTGGGGCGCACACGCCGCCACCGCCGACACCGCCGCCGTCCCCCAGGTCGTCTTCAGCGACCCCGAGGCCGCCTCGGTCGGCCTGACCGCCGCCGAGGCCGAACGCGCCGGCCACCGCATCCGCGTCGTCGACCAGAACCTGGGCGAGGTCGCCGGGGCGTTCCTCTACGCCGACGGCTACCGCGGCCGCGCCCGCATGATCGTCGACCTGGACCGTGACGTCCTCCTCGGCGCCACCTTCGTGGGCCCCGGCGTCGCCGAACTGCTGCACTCGGCAACGGTCGCGATCGTGGGCGAGGTGCCCATCGAGCGACTGTGGCACGCGGTGCCGTCCTACCCGACGATCAGCGAGGTGTGGCTGCGGCTCCTGGAGGCGTACCGGGGCTGACGCCCCATCCGCCCACCGCACCCCTACGCCCCGGCCTCGGGAAAGTCGTCCGGCACCCGGGGACCGCCGCCCCCCGTCTCGTCGCGCGGCGCCAGCGCCAGCAGATCGCTCAGCCCTTTGTCGATGCCCAGATGCCCCTGCTCCGACCCCGGCGGCACCACCCGCAGCGTCCGCTCCAGCCAGGCCGAGACCGCCGACGCCGGCGCCTCCAGCAACGCGTCGCCGTCCGGCGAGGTCAGCGCCATGCAGACCAGGCTGCGGCCGTCCAGCTTCGTCGGCCACACCCGCACGTCCCCCTCGCCGCACGGCCGGAACACCCCCTCGATGAGCAGTTCGCGGGCGAACGTCCAGTGGACGGGGGAGTCCGAACCGATATGAAACGCGACATGGACGGCATAGGGGTCCTCCGTCCGGTACGTCAGCCGGGCCGGGACCGGAATGCTGTGCTCCGGTGACAGGACCAGGCCCAGTTCGAGTTCTCGCTCCACCACGGTGTGCATCGCGTCCGCCTTTCCTTCGCTCTCTGTGTACGCGCCCGTGACGGGCCCGTACACAGAGAGAGCCGCCACCCGCCGGACCCTTACGCGACTTCGCACAACTTTTTTCCCGGGCCTCTTCCAGGTGTTCGTGGCCGGGCATCCGTACGGATGCGGCCCGGGGTCTGATAGATGTGGACGCCGCGTTGCGGCAGACTGCATCCCACACCCACAGGCCGAGTACAGATACGGGACTTCGGACATGAGCGCCCCTACCTCAGGATCCGCCGGCGACAGCCCCACGCCAGGCTTCTACCCGGACCCGTCCATCCCCGGCTACATCCGGTACTGGAACGGCGCCGCATGGGTGCCGGGCACCAGCCGCCCGGCCCCGGCCGACGGCGAGGCGATGCCCGCCCCGCCGCCCGGCGCGGCCCCGGCCCCCGCACCGTCCGCCCTCGAGGAGACCGGCCCGGTCTTCTTCGACGAGGACACCGGCGGCGCCTCGACACCGGCCGTACGCCACAGTGGCGAGACCGCGCCCGCCGTAGCCGACTGGGACGACCCGGCCCGGCTGCACGGCACCAGCCCCGAACCCGCCGCCGCCTGGCAGGCCGACGCCTCCCGGCAGGCCGGCTTCGGCGGCGAGGGCGGGTCCCGGATCTCCTGGGGCTCACCCGAGCCCGGCCAGGCACCGCCCGGCACCCCCTCCGGCGCGGCCTCCTGGGGCGCGGTGCCGCCGCAGCGCGACGACCGCGCCGCCCCGGAGCCCGGCGACGCGACCGGCACCCCCGCGCCCCGCCGGCCCCAGGTCCCCGCCGACGGGACGGTCGCCATCCGCGCCGTCGACCCGAACCGGGACGCCGGGCGCGGAGCCACCGACCAGGGCACCACCGCGATCCGCGCCGTCAAGCCCGGCCGCGGGGCCACCCCCGGCCAGGGCACCACCCCCGACCACGGCACCACCGCCTTCCGCGCGGTACGCCCCGAGCAGGGCGAGCCCGCCAAGGGCAACGCGACGATGGCGTTCCGGCTGCCGCCCGGCGGCGCGGCCGGGCAGCCCGCCGGGCAGCCCGCCGCCGGTGACGCGGGCCCGCAGGCCCTGCCGTCCGTCGGCGGCCGCCAGCAGCCGGCCGGGCAGCAGCCCGGCGGGCAGGGCCCCGTTCCCGCCCAGCAGGGCTTCCCGGGCCAGGCGGCCCGGCCCCCGCAGGCATCCGCCCCGCCCGCCGGCTTCACGCCGCAGGGCGGCGCCGCGCCCGGTGCGGGTGCCGCCCCCGGCGCCGACGGCGTCATCCCGTGGAAGCCGCCGACGGCCGACGTCTTCTTCGCGGCCGCGCAGGCCGCCCAGGGGCACCCGGCCGGCCTCGGCCGCCGCCTCGCCGCCCGGCTGATCGACTCCGTGGTGCTGGGCGCCGTCACCGCCGCGGTCGCCGTCCCCCTGTGGGGCACCGTCACGGACCACATCGACGCCAAGGTGGAGGCGGCCAAGCAGTCCGGCCGCCAGGTGACGGTCTATCTGCTGGACGGCACCACCACCCCGGTCTTCGCCGTCATCCTGGCCGTCCTGCTGATCGGCGGTGGCCTCTACGAGATCCTGCCGACCCTCAAGTGGGGCCGCACCCTCGGCAAGAAGCTGTGCGGGGTGCGGGTGCTGGACATCGAGAGCCACGACACCCCGATGCTCGGCGCGGCCGTCAAGCGCTGGCTGCTCTACAGCGTGCTCGGCATCCTGGCCGTCGGGATCGTCAACGCCGTGTGGTGTGTCTTCGACCAGCCGTGGCGCCAGTGCTGGCACGACAAGCTCGCCCGCACGTTCGTGGCCTCGGACACGGCGGCCGACTCGGACTGACGGCCCCTCACCCGCCCGCGGGCCGGGGGCGTGTCCGGCGAACGGACGCGCCCCGTGGCCCGTCCGAGGCCCCCTCACCCCCCGAACGGACTTCGCCGGATGCGGGGGGCCGCCCGAGGCGGTCGACTCGGGCCATGAGCAGCGATCAGCCTCCCGGCCCCGCCTCCGGTGAACCGCCGGAGAACGATCCGTTCCGCAAGAACCCACCCCCGCCACCGGACGGCGGCGGCCCCTACAACGGCGCGCCCCGCCAGGACGGCACGGGCGGCCAGGGCGCCGGCCCGGGTTCCGAGCAGCCGTACGGTGGCGGCCCCTACGCCGACAACCCCTACGCCGACAACCCCTACGGCGGGCAGTACGGCGCGGCCGATCCGCTGGCGGGGATGCCGCCACTGGCGAACCGCGGCCGCCGGCTCGTCGCGCGGATCATCGACGCGATCATCATCGGCGTCCCGGTCACCCTGATCATGAACGCGATCGTCGGCTGGGTGAACTACACCAGCACCAGCAGCGTCGAGACCAGCAAGCAGGCGACCGTCTCCGGCGTGACCATGCTGGCGTATCTCCTCTACGAGGGGCTGATGCTCACCAGCCGGGGCCAGACCGTCGGCAAGATGGCGATGAAGATCCGGGTCGCGATGCTCTCGAACGGCGCGATCCCGGCCGGCCAGGCGGGCTGGATCCGGGCCGCGGTCTACACGCTGCCGGAGATCGTGCCGTGCTGCGGCTTCGTCTTCTGGCTGGTCAACGTCCTGTGGTGCACCTGGGACAAGCCGTATCAGCAGTGCCTGCACGACAAGGCCGCCAAGACGGTGGTCGTCTCGACGGCCTGATGAACCCGGTGGCTCAGCGCGAGTGTTCGCGCACCCGGGCCTCGGCCGACGCCGGTACGGCACGCAACGGAGCGGGCGCGGACGGCGACGTGGCCCGTACGGCACGCCGGCGCACCGCCCGAGGCAGCCCCGGCATCGGAGCCGTCATGGCGACCAGCAGCCCGAGCCCGAGCCCGGCGAGGGCGATGACCGCGACCCCGATCCCGGTCTGCGTCTGTGAGAGCAGCAGCATCGCGAGCGTGGAGAGAAAGACGGTGGCCGAACCGTAGACGAGCTGTGTGGCGGTCGGACGAGGCATGGCGGAATCCGTCCTCGGAAGGGTCGGCAGCGGGAGCAGGGTCAAGGGCGCGCCATCAAACGAGCCTACGGTCCTTACTGCCCGAGCGGAACGCCAGGTAAGCGTGACCTAACCCACGGTCCCGGTGCACAGGGGGCGCACGGTGCCTGCCGGGATCCGTACGACGAGGAACAACGTGGGGCGCACGGCCTGTTGGGGCGGGGGCGCATGCCAAAGCGGCATATGCATCGGCGATCAGAGGAGAGATGAAGGATGATGCGAACCGCTCCCCGTACGGCCGTGTGGCTCCGCCGTCCGGTGTCCGATAGCCGTAACTCGCGGGCCGAGTAACGTACTTCCCTGAACATGTCAAAGTCAAGATCTGTCTTTTTCACCGCGCTTCCGGTCGAATGCCGTCGAACAGTGACCGCTCGAAGGGGAGGACAGCGCCAAGTGAGACACCACAGAAGGGTGTTCAGACCGGCCGCCCTGGCCACGGCAATCGCCGCGATCGGGGCGGCCGCTCTGTCTTCGGGAATCGCCACGGCCGACACCCAGGGGCCGCCGCCCGTCGCGAAGAGCCATGACCCGGCCCCGGAACGGGCCGTCGACCACGACCTCAAGGGCCCGTTCAGCGACCGCCAGGCAACCCGCCGCAAAGAGGCGCTCGAACAGGTCATCTCCGGAGACGCACGCCCCACCGAGCGTGGCGGGTCGCAGATCGTCAAGCTGGACTCCGGCAAGTACGTGGAAATGGCCCGCCAGAAGACCGACAAGATCTTCACGATCCTCGTCGACTTCGGCGACAAGGTCGACGACACCACGATGTTCGACCCGGACGGCGACGGCCCCCAGCCGCCGGTCAAGAAGTACGGCGGCGACCCCGGACCCGCGCACAACCGGATAGCCGAGCCGGACCGCAAGAAGGACAACAGCACGGCCTGGCAGAAGGACTTCGACCAGCGGCACTTCCAGGACCTCTACTTCTCGCACGACAAGAAGAAGCAGTCCCTGGCCAAGTACTACGAGAAGCAGTCCTCGGGCCGCTACTCCGTCGCGGGCGAGGTCTCCGACTGGGTCAAGGTCGACTCCAACGAGGCCCGCTACGGCTCCAACTACTGCGGCCAGACCAACTGCGCCAACGCCTGGGACCTGATCCGCGACGGCGTCAACCAGTGGGCCAAGGACCAGAAGTCCAAGGGCCGCACCGACGCCCAGATCAAGACCGACCTGGCCAAGTACGACCTGTGGGACCGCTACGACCACGACGGCGACGGCAACTTCAACGAGCCCGACGGCTACATCGACCACTTCCAGATCGTGCACGCCGGCGAGGACGAGTCCGCGGGCGGCGGCGTCCAGAAGACCAACGCCATCTGGGCCCACCGCTGGTACGCCTACGGCTCCGACGCCGGCCGGACCGGCCCCGGCAGCAACAAGGCGGGCGGCACCCAGATCGGCGACACCGGCATCTGGGTCGGCGACTACACCATGCAGCCGGAGAACGGCGGACTCGGCGTCTTCGCCCACGAATACGGCCATGACCTGGGCCTGCCGGACGAGTACGACACCACCGGCGCCGGGGAGTCCTCCGTCGACTTCTGGTCGCTGATGTCGGCAGGCTCCTGGCTGGGCTCCGGCAAGAACGCCATCGGCGACCTGCCCGGTGACATGAGCGCCTGGGACAAGCTCCAGCTGGGCTGGCTCAACTACGGCAAGGCGAAGGCCGCCACCAAGTCCGTCCACAAGCTGGGCGTCGCCGAGTACAACACCGGCGACAAGCAGGCGGTGGTCGTCGAACTGCCCGCCAAGCCCGTGACGACGGAGATCGTCAAGCCCGCGGAAGGCACCCGGCAGTGGTGGAGCGGGATGGGCAACGACCTCAAGAACACCCTGTCGCGGCCGGTGGACCTGACCGGCAGGTCCAAGGCGTCCCTGAACCTCAAGGGCTGGTGGGACATCGAGAAGGACTACGACTACCTCTACGCCGAGGTCTCCACCGACGGTGGCGCCAACTGGACGCCGGTCGACGGCACCGCCAACGGCAAGGCCATCCCGCGTGACGGCGGCGACAAGCCCGCCCTGACCGGCACCGTCGAGTCCCACCAGGACCTCGTCTACCCGCTCGACGCCTATGCCGGCAAGAAGGTCGACGTCCGGTTCCGCTACCAGACCGACGGCGGCGCGGCCCAGAAGGGCTTCACGGCCGACACCCTCAGCGTGGTCGCCGACGGCAAGCCGCTGTTCACCGACAACGCCGAGGACGGCGACAACGGTTGGACCAGCAACGGCTTCTCCCGCGTCGGCGCGTCCTTCACCAAGGACTACCCGCAGTACTACATCGCCGAGAACCGCCAGTACGTCTCGTACGACAAGACCCTCAAGGCCGGCCCGTACAACTTCGGCTGGACGACGGCCAAGCCCTCCTGGGTGGAGCACTTCCCGTACCAGAACGGTGTGCTGATCTGGCTGTGGGACACCTCGCAGCCGGACAACAACGTCGGCAAGCACCCCGGCTACGGGCAGATCCTCCCCGTCGACGCACACCCCACGGCCTTGAAGTGGGCCGACGGCAAGCTCATGCGCAACCGCTTCCAGTCCTACGACTCGACCTTCACCCGGCACCGCACGGACGCCCTCAGGCTCCACAAGGACGGCAAGCGGGTCAAGATCAAGTCTCAGCGCGGCGTGACGCTCTTCGACGACCGGCACGGCGTCTACTACGACAAGTCGAACCCGACGGGCGGCGTGATCGTTCCTGACACCAACACCCGGATCAAGGTCGCCGAGGAGTCGTGGAACGGCCACTGGGTGTCCCTCGTGGTGGGCCCCGCAGGTAAGTAAAACTTAAAATCGCAGGTCAGAGGCGAATCGGCCGTTACCCCTTGGCGGGTGGCGGCCGTTCGCGTTTAGATGCGTCCTACGAGTTCCTTGTTGACGCGAAGTCTCACGGGGGAGATATGACAATGACCGGCGGCGGCTTCATCAGGCTTCCTGGCGGAAGCGTGGTGGTCGCCCTCTCGCTGCCCAGACCGCCCCACGGCGCCCGCCTGGGCCCGTACGACTGCGACTGCCGCGTACGGGTCCTGGTCCACGCCGCAAACCGCCAGCGCGCCCTGACCAGGCTGCGCAACCACGGACTGCGGGCCGTCTACCTGCGCGGCAATTCCGAGCCGCCGACACCGGACGAGGTGACGGCCGTGCTGCACCATCCCGACGGCCTCGTCTGGCGCGAGGCTCCCGACGACGACACCGAGTCCTGGCACCCGATACGCGCCCTGCTCCGGGCCCCGGTGCGGGCGGCCGGCTGAAGCGCGCACGGCGCACGGGCGCCGAGCGCCACGGGGCGGCCGGCCACAGACCACGCGGGCGGGCCGACAGCACATGGCCGGTCGAAGTTCCGGTCAAATTTCCGGTCGAAGTTCCATAGGAGGCCGATCCCGGCCTGCCTCCCGCCTCCTGCCCCGCCTCCCGCCTCCCGTCCGCCCCGCGGGCGGTCGGCCGCCTGCCGGCCGCCCGTCGGGCCCGGCCGCCGCGGTCCGTCGGGCTCAGCCGCCGACGACCACCGGCTTGCCGGTCAGCTCCGCACCCGCGGCGCGCAGCTCCTCCAGCGCCCGCTCGGTGGTCTCCGCGGCCACCCCCGCGGTCAGGTCCAGCAGGACGTGGGTGCGCAGCCCGGCCCGCAGCGCGTCCAGCGCGGTGGCGCGGACGCAGTGGTCGGTGGCGATGCCGACCACGTCGACCTCGGTGACCTCGCGCTCCCGCAGCCAGTCCGCGAGCGAGCTGCCGCTCTCGTCCGCGCCCTCGAAACCGCTGTACGCGGCGGAGTGGGCGCCCTTGTCGAAGACTGCGTCGATGGCGCCGGAGGCGACGGCCGGCGCGAAGTTCGGATGGAAGCTGCTGCCCTCGGTGCCCGCCACGCAGTGCACCGGCCAGGTGTGCTCGTAGTCCGGAGTGTCGGAGAAGTGGTCGCCGGGGTCGATGTGGTGATCGCGAGTGGCCACCACATGGCGGTAGCAGCCGCCGGCCGCCTGGCCCACGAGATCGGTGATGGCCGACGCGACATCCGCACCTCCCGCCACCGCGAGGCTGCCGCCCTCACAGAAGTCGTTCTGCACGTCAACGACGATTAATGCCCGGTGCATGGTGCGTGCCTTCCCGCTGGAAATCGGATGAGGGGCGCGGAGCGCTGGTGTGACCGAGGGTAGCCACTCGATGGGGATAGCGGGAGTGGCTACCCGCACCCCGCTGAGGCGCGGACGCTCGACGAGAGGCCCGCACGGAGGAATGCATCCCTACAGAGAGTGATGCATTCCGGGAATCAATCACTCTTAGTAATCGTTGCCGAAGATATGAGGTGCTCCACGAGGCAGCCGGGAGGCGGGGAGACAGAGGTAGACGGGAATCGCGGAGGCGGAGGTAGACGGGAATCGCGGAGGCAGGTGGGGAGGCGGGGGGCGGACGGGAGACGGGGGCGCGGCTGAGGGGCACGGAGACCCACTCCCGCCTCCTCCCGCCTCGCCGGCTGCCTGAGGGGCACGGAGGTCCATGCCTGGGGCCGTCGGAGAGGCGGCGGGGGCGGGGACGCCCACGAGCCAC
The DNA here is from genome assembly GCF_043199095.1 of Streptomyces sp. NPDC048650. Taxonomy (NCBI): domain Bacteria; kingdom Bacillati; phylum Actinomycetota; class Actinomycetes; order Kitasatosporales; family Streptomycetaceae; genus Streptomyces; species Streptomyces sp. NPDC048650. The sequence continues at coordinate 107,369 of NZ_JBICVM010000003.1, forward strand.
AGTTCGCCGCGCACACCCCGCACGCCTGGGGGCGGCGTGGCGCGCACCCCCGGCCGGCTGGTCCGTGCCCCGGCGCCCCGCCCTGGCGGGCCGGGCCGGCCGGCCGGCCGGCTCCCCCCGTCCGGGCCCGGCCCGCCCAGCGCTCACGCACTCCGCCCCCGCGCGGCTCACACGTACTCCGCCCCCGCCCGGGCTCACACGTACTCGGTGGGGATGACCGGCTCGCCCCGCGAGAGCTGGCTCGCGGAGAGCGGCAGTCCGGCGCGGGCGGCGATGTGCCGCGCGCGGGCGGCGTCGAGCGGCTCGCGGGCCACGACCTCGCCGCCGCGCACCAGCGGCACCAGCAGCTGCCGGTCGGCCAGGTCGTCCGGCACCGGTCCGGTGCCGAGGACCTCGGCCTCCGCCACCCCGTCCTCGTCCAGCCGCCGGGCCGCCCACTTGCGGCCACCCACGGACGTCTTGCCGCCCAAGGACTTCTTCGCCACCGGCCGCAGCGGCGCATCCGGCGCGTTGTCGTCGGCGCGGGCGACGAGCTTGTAGACCATCGAGCAGGTGGGGTGGCCGCTGCCGGTCACCAGCTGGGTGCCGACGCCGTACGCGTCCACCGGGGCGGCGGCCAGCGAGGCGATGGCGTACTCGTCCAGGTCGCTGGTCACCACGATCTTCGTCTTCTTGGCGCCCAGCTCGTCCAGCTGCTGCCGCACCCGGTGGGCGACCAGCAGCAGGTCCCCGGAGTCGATCCGTACGGCGCCGAGGCCGGGCCCCGCCACCTCCACGGCCGTGCGGACCGCCTCGGTGACGTCGAAGGTGTCCACCAGCAGCGTGGTGCCGCCGCCCAGCGTTTCGACCTGGGCGGTGAAGGCGTCCCGCTCGGTGTCGTGCAGCAGGGTGAAGGCGTGTGCGCTGGTGCCGACGGTGGGGATGTTGTAGCGGAAGCCGGCCGCCAGGTCGGAGGTGGAGTGGAAGCCGCCCAGGTACGCGGCGCGCGACGCGGCCACCGCCGACAACTCGTGGGTGCGCCGGGCGCCCATCTCCATCAGCGGTCGGCCGCCGGCCGCCACCGACATCCGGGACGCCGCCGCGGCCACCGCCGAGTCGTGGTTGAGGATCGAGAGGATCACCGTCTCCAACACCACCGCCTCGGCGAAGGTGCCCTCGACCCGGATGAGGGGCGAGCCGGGGAAGTAGACCTCGCCCTCCGGGTAGCCCCAGATGTCCCCGCGGAAGCGGTAGTCGGCCAGCCATTCCAGCGTCGGCTCGTCGAGGATGCCGCGGTCGCGCAGGAAGTCGAGGATGGTCGAGTCGAAGCGGAAGTTCTCCACCGCGTCCAGGACCCGTCCGGTGCCGGCGACCACGCCGTAGCGGCGGCCCTCGGGGAGCCGGCGGGTGAAGACCTCGAAGACGGAGCGCCGGTCCGCGGTCGCGGAGCGCAACGCGGCCTGCAGCATGGTGAGTTCGTACTGATCGGTGAAGAGCGCAGTCGACGGCACGGCCACCGGCAGCCCCAGGTCTGCTGTGTTCATGGGAGCGATGCTACCCCCATTACTCGTCACTTTGACGATTTCCGGTCCGGATGCCCCGACACGACCCGCGCGAGGGGCGTTTGTGCGCTGCCCGCCCCCGGGTGGCAGCATGGGGCGTGTGAGTGTCCCAGTGGAGATCGAGCGTCCTGAGTCGAGCGAGGCACCGTTCGAGGTTCCCGAACCCGATGTTCCATGGGTGACGATGGTTCACAACGACCCCGTGAACCTCATGAGCTATGTCAGTTACGTCTTCCAGTCGTACTTCGGCTACTCCAAGGACAAGGCCCATCAGCTGATGCTCGACGTCCACCACAAGGGCCGCGCGATCGTCTCCAGCGGCAGCCGCGAGGAAATGGAGCGCGACGTGCAGGCCATGCACGGCTACGGCCTGTGGGCGACCCTTCAGCAGGACCGCTGATGGCCGGCCACTTCGAGCCCCTGCCCGACGGCGGCGCCGCCGTCGCCCTCGACGAGGTCGAGATCTCCATCCTGCGCAGCCTCGCCGTACAGCTGATGGAGCTGATCGGCCCGGGGGAGGAGAACGACGAGGACGGCGACCTGCTCGCCTCGATCTTCAACGACGGCCCCAGTGAACCGCCCGCCGACCCGGTCCTGGCCCGCCTCTTCCCCGACGCGTACGGCGGCCCCGACCTCGTTCCCGACGACGACGTACGCGCCGCGGCCGCCGAATTCCGCCGCTACACCGAGAACGACCTGCGCGCCCGCAAGCGCGAGGACGCTCTCGGGCTGGTCCGTGCGCTGGACGCGCTGAGTCCCGGCATCGACCAGGGGGCGGTGCTGCGCCTGAAGCCCGACGAGTGCCGCCAGTGGCTCGGCGCCCTCAACGACCTCCGGCTCGCCATCGGTACCCGTCTGGAGGTCACGGACGAGGAGGACGGCGGCGAACTGCTGAGGCTGCCCGACACCGACCCGCGCAAGCCGATGGTGATGGCGTACCTCTGGCTCGGCGGCCTGCAGGAGACACTCGTCGAGTCGATGATGGGCTGAATCCGCGGGAGGTCCGGGCATTCGGCCCGGTCGGTTTTTGCGGAACATCTCACTCCGGTTCCGTCGGAGTTCCCTTGATGTTCGCTCAGCGGATGCTCAAATCCGGATAACGATCGCGTCACCGGGGTCGTGCGTCTTGCCGCCCCTCTTGGCTTTTGTCCGGATTTTTATGTGAGCTGGGGCACGCCCACACTAGTTGATCTCCGTACGGCCGTGATAAATGTTCACGACCTGCCGCGCGTGACGCCACCCCTGTCGCCGCGGGAGCGCTAGCCGGCCGACCGTCGGCGTACAGGAACTCCATCCGGGGGGATCGGGACCCGATCCGGACATGCCGGGTCGGTATGGAGAAAGGCGCACCACTCATGACCTCTGTGCAGGTCGGCAAGCAACACGACGGCAATGAGGCCGCTGGGAAGGCTCCCGAAGAGGGCTACCAGCGGGGTCTGGGAAACCGCCAGATCCAGATGATCGCCATTGGTGGCGCCATCGGTACCGGCCTGTTCCTCGGAGCGGGCAAGGCGATCTCCAAAGCCGGGCCGAGCATCATCCTGGCCTACGCGATCGTCGGTCTGGTCATCTTCTTCATCATGCGGGCCCTGGGCGAACTGCTCATGTACCGGCCCGTTTCCGGCTCCTTCTCCGAGTACGGCCGTGAATTCCTCGGCCCGTTCATCGGCTTTGTGACCGGCTGGACGTACTGGCTCTTCTGGGTCGTCACCGGCATCACGGAAGTGACCGCCGCGGCCACCTATATCCAGTACTGGAACAAAGGCATACCGCAATGGGCCTCGGCGCTGGTCTTCACCGTCGCGCTCTTCGGTATCAACCTGATCTCCGTAAAAATCTTCGGTGAGCTGGAATTCTGGTTCTCGATGGTCAAGGTCACCGCGATCATCGGCATGATCCTGATCGGTCTCGGCGTCATCATCCTCGGCTTCTCCGACGCCGGTGACACCGCCTCCTTCACGCTTCTGTGGTCGCACGGCGGGTTCTTCCCCAAGGGAATCGGCGGCACGCTGATGACCCTGCAGATCGTGATGTTCGCCTTCCTCGCCGTCGAACTCGTCGGCGTCACCGCGGGCGAGGCCACCAACCCGAAGAAGGTCCTGCCCCAGGCGATCAACACCGTGCCGTGGCGGATCGGCCTCTTCTACATCGGTGCGCTCATCATCATCCTGTCCGTCGTCAGCTGGACGGTCTTCGAGCCTGGCGTCAGTCCGTTCGTCCGCGCCTTCCAGGAGATCGGCCTGCCGGCCGGCGCCGGCATCGTCAACTTCGTCGTGCTGACCGCGGCGCTCTCCTCGGCCAACTCCGGCATGTACTCCACCGGCCGGATGCTGCGCGACCTCGCGCTCAACGGCCAGGGCCCGAAGCTCTTCACCAGGCTCAGCAAGAACGGCCTGCCCACCTGGGGCACCGGCGTCTCGGTCGCGATGATGCTGGCCGGGGTCTGGATCAACTACCAGTGGCCCGGCGAGGCGTTCAACTACGTCGTCTCCTTCGCCACCATTTCCGGTATGTGGGCCTGGATCGTCATCCTGCTCTCCCAGCTCCGCTACCGCGCCAAGGCGAACCGCGGCGAACTGCCGCAGTCCGAGTTCAAGGCGCCCGGCGCCCCGTACACCTCGATCTTCGCGCTGGCCTTCATCGGCATGGTCATCGTGATGATGGGGGTCGACCCGGACGCCCGGATCTCGCTCTACGCGGCCCCGGTGTGGGCGGTCATCCTGACCGTCGGCTACCTGGCCATCAAGCGCCGGGAGGCGGCGGCCGCCGTCCCGGCGAAGCAGGACTGACCTGGCTCTGTCCAGCATGCGGGCCCGTACGTACCACTCTTCGGTACGTACGGGCCCTTCTGCTTATTCTTGGCGCCATGCTGACCCTCACCAAAGCCCTCTACGACCAGATCGTCGAGCACTCCCGCAAGGACCACCCCGACGAGGCCTGCGGCGTGGTCGCGGGCCCGGCCGGCAGTGGGCGCCCCGAGCGGTTCGTCCCGATGCTCAATGCCGCCCGCTCACCCACCTTCTACGAGTTCGACTCCGCCGACCTGCTCCGGCTCTACCGCGAGATGGACGACCGGGACGAGGAGCCGGTGATCATCTACCACTCGCACACCGCCACCGAGGCCTACCCCTCGCGCACCGACATCTCGTACGCCAACGAGCCCGGTGCCCACTATGTCCTGGTATCCACCGCGGACACCGACGACGCCGGCCCCTTCCAGTTCCGCTCGTTCCGGATCGTCGAAGGTCAGGTCACCGAGGAAGACGTCGAGGTCGTAGCGGCGTACTCCTGAGGCGGCGGTGATCGCGTCCCACCTGCCGTACACCGACCGTCCGCATCATGGGACGAGGTTCCAATACCCGGACCGGGAATCGATACGATGACCGCATGGTTGACCACGACGTGAGCGAGAAGAGGCCGGGCATGCTGCTGCTCGCTCCGCTCGCCATACGTCGCTCCGCATCTGCCCTGCTGGGCGCCTTCGGCTGCGGAGCCGCACGGCTGCACATCGATCTGTGCCGCCTGTCCAGCGCCATCTGTCCGCGCTGCGCCGCCGCCTGACCCGGCCCACACCGGTCCCCGCGGCGCGCGCCGCCCCGGCACCCCGCACCTCCCGCGTCCCCGACGCCCCCGGAACGCCGTACGGCCACCGTGCCGCCCGCACCCGGACGCACCGCACCCGCCCGTCACCCACTCCGACAGGAGCACTTCCATGGCCATCGAGGTCCGCATCCCGACCATCCTGCGCACCTACACCGACGGCGAGAAGGCCGTCGCGGGCAGCGGCGAGACCCTCGCCGACCTCTTCACCGACCTGGACACCCGGCACACCGGCATCCGCGCCCGCCTGGTCGACGACTCCGCGGAGCTGCGCCGGTTCGTGAACGTCTATCTCAACGACGAGGACGTCCGCTTCCTCGACGGCATCTCCACCAAGCTGGCCGACGGCGACAGCGTCACGATCCTCCCGGCCGTCGCCGGCGGAATGGTCTGACGTGCGCTACGACTCCCCGCTGGCGGCGGTCGGGAACACTCCTCTCGTCCGCCTCCCGCGCCTTTCCCCCTCCGACGACGTCCGCATCTGGGCGAAGCTGGAGGACCGCAACCCCACGGGCTCGGTCAAGGACCGCCCGGCGCTCCACATGATCGAACAGGCCGAGAAGGACGGCCGGCTCACCCCCGGCTGCACGATCCTCGAGCCCACCAGCGGCAACACCGGCATCTCGCTCGCCATGGCGGCCAAGCTCAAGGGCTACCGCATGGTGTGCGTCATGCCGGAGAACACCTCCTCCGAGCGCCGCGAACTGCTCGCCATGTGGGGCGCCGAGATCATCCCCTCGCCCGCGGCCGGCGGCTCCAACACCGCCGTGCGCGTCGCCAAGGAGCTGTCCGCCGAGCACCCCGACTGGGTGATGCTCTACCAGTACGGCAACCCCGACAACGCCGGTGCGCACTACGCCACCACCGGCCCCGAGATCCTCGCGGACCTCCCCTCCGTCACCCACTTCGTGGCGGGCCTGGGCACCACCGGCACCCTGATGGGCGTCGGCCGCTATCTGCGCGAGCAGGTGCCCGGCGTCCAGATCGTCGCCGCCGAGCCCCGCTACGACGACATCGTCTACGGTCTGCGCAACCTCGACGAGGGCTTCATCCCGGAGCTCTACGACGAGTCCGTGCTCACCACCCGCTTCTCGGTCGGCTCCGAGGACGCGGTCCGCCGCACCCGCGAACTCCTCGCCGAGGAGGGTATCTTCGCGGGCATCTCCACCGGCGCGGCACTGCACGCCGCGATCGGCGTCGGAAAGAAGGCGCTGCGCGCCGGGCAGAGCGCCGACATCGCCTTCGTCGTCGCCGACGGCGGCTGGAAGTACCTCTCGACCGGCGTCTACACCGCCGAGTCGACCGAGGCGGCGGTCGCCACGCTGCACGGTCAGCTCTGGGCATAGGGCGTGTCCGCGAAGTCCCGCCTGCCGCCCCACCCGGTCGGCCCCCCGCCGCCGTGGCACTCCGCCACGGCGGCGGATCTCTTTCGCGCCGCGGGCGCGCCGGGCCGCGGGCCCGGCGGATTCGAAGACGGCCGCATCCCGGACGTACGGCCCCACCCGGACTGGTGATTCCGCCCACAGCTCGCCCCGCTGGAGGCGCCACAGGACCTTTCGCGCCTTACGCTCGTGGGCACCGCACAGACCATCCAGGACCCGGCACACACCGGCAAGGACCCGTCGAGAAACCCGCATGGACCCTTCCCCAAGCTCTCAACGGCTCCCCAAGCTCTCGGCTCCGCTCGAGCAGGGGGGACCCCATGCGCAGGGGAGCCCCCCGGCCCGCCGCCCACGCCCACGGAGGTTCACGCCCGCATGAAGCTCACCGTCGTCGGATGCTCGGGGTCGTTCCCTTCCACGGAATCGGCCTGCTCGAGCTACCTCCTGGAGGCCGACGGCTTCAGGCTGCTCATCGACATGGGCAATGGCGCCCTCGGCGAGATGCAGCGCCACATCGGTCTCTACGACCTGGACGCCGTACTCCTGTCGCATCTGCACGCCGACCACTGCATCGACCTGTGCGGCTATTTCGTGGTGCGCTACTACCGCCCCGACGGCGGCCGTTGCGCGCCGATGCCGGTCCACGGCCCGGCCGGTACCGAGCGCCGGCTGACCGTCGCCCACGCCGATCTGCCGTACGACGGGGCGATGAGCGAGGTCTTCGACTTCCGCACCCTGACCCCCGGCACCCAGACCATCGGCCCCTTCACGGTCCGTACGGAACACGTCAGCCACCCGGTGGAGGCGTTCGGCTTCCGTATCGAGCACGGCGGCCGGACCCTGACGTACTCCGGCGACACCGGCCCGTGCAAGGCGCTGGACACCCTCGCGGCGGACGCCGACTTCTTCCTGTGCGAGGCGTCCTTCACGTACGGCAAGGAAGACATCCCGGACCTGCACCTCAACGGCCGAGAGGCGGGCGAGGTGGCCCGGCGTGCCGGTGTCCGCCGTCTGGTGCTGACCCATATCCCGCCGTGGACCGACCCGGACATCAGCATCCGCGACGCGCAGAAGGTCTACGACGGCCCGGTCGAGGTCGCCAAGGCCGGCGCGGCCTACGAGATCTGAGCCCCCGGCCGGCCGCCGCCGGTGATGCGCTCCAGGCCGGCGATGTGCTCCGGACCGGCGGTGCGCTCACGACGGCGACGTGCTCCGGACCGGCGACGTGCTCGAGAAGAGACGAAAGCGGCCGCCCTCGTCCTGCGAGGGCGGCCGCCGCTGTCCGGCGAAGGCGGCTCGTTACGCCGTCACCTTCTCCTTCTCCTTTTCCTGCACTTCCTCGTCCGGTTCGCGTCCCGGCGTCGGCAGGTTGAACTTGATGATGGCGAACCGGAAGATCACGTAGTAGAGGACGCCGAAGCCCAGGCCCACCAGCGCCAGCAGCCACGGCTTGGTGGCGATCCCGAGGTTGAGGACGTAGTCGATCGCGCCGGCCGAGAAGCCGAACCCGTCCTTCATGCCCAGCGCCCAGGTCAGGGCCATGGACACACCGGTGAGCACCGCGTGGATCGCGTACAGCACGGGCGCGATGAACATGAACGTGAACTCGATGGGCTCGGTAACGCCGGTCACGAAGGCGGTGAGCGCGAGCGAGAGCATCATGCCGCCCACGACCTTGCGCCGCTCGGGGCGGGCGCAGTGCGTGATGGCCAGGCAGGCGGCGGGCAGCGCGAACATCATGATCGGGAAGAAGCCGGTGAGGAACTGCCCGGCGCTCGGGTCCTTGGCCAGGAAGCGCGCGATGTCGCCGTGCTTGCCCGCGAAGTCGCCCGCCTGGAACCACGGGAACGAGTTGAGCAGGTGGTGCATGCCGACCGGGATCAGCGCCCGGTTGGCCACGCCGAAGATGCCGGCGCCCACGGCGCCCGAACCGACCAGCCACTCACCGAAGTTGTGCAGGACCGTACCGAGGACCGGCCAGACGTACCCGAAGGCGATGCCGATGAGCAGGCCGGCGAACGAGGCGAGGATGGGCACCAGGCGTCGGCCGCTGAAGAAGCCGAGCCAGTCCGGCAGCTTCTTGCGGCTGTAGCGCTGGTAGAGCAGGGCGACCACGATGCCGATCACCACGCCGCCGAGGACGCCGGAGTTCACCGGCGGCGCCACCTGGGCTATCTTCCCGTCGACGACCTGCGGGACCTTGGGCAGGTTGCCGTCGGTGAAGGTGCCCAGCACCTTGCTGAAGACCAGGTAGCCGACGACGGCGGCGAGCGCCGTCGAGCCGTCCGCCTTCTTGGCGAAGCCGATGGCGATGCCGACCGCGAACAGCAGGGGCATGTTGTCGAGCAGGGCGCCGCCGCCCGCCGCCATGAATTCGGCGAGCTTGTTCAGGAAAGCGGGAAAGCCCTCCCGGCCGAGCATGTCCGGCTGGCCCAGGCGGACCATCAGTGCGGCGGCGGGCAGTGTGGCGATCGGCAGCATGAGGCTGCGGCCGATGCGCTGACCCACTGCCATGGCCGCGGAGCCGCGGCTCTTCTTGCCGGGATCCGCCTTCGCGGTGGCCGAACTCATCGGATTCCTCCTGGTGAGGCGGGCACTCGGAAGAGGGGGACGGCCCGCTTGTTGGTCTACCCTGGTATTGGTCTGCACCTTGGTCTACACCACTGGTGGTTTAGACCATTCTTAGCATGCCGTCCCGGTACAAAGGAATCCGTTCTCCGAAGTGGCGTGGACCACACGGCGAAGGCCCCCGGATCCAAGGACCCGGGGACCTCGCGAAAGGGCGCAGCCCGCCCTATTTGATGTTCTCCTCCTCCATGGCGTCGCCCACCTCGTCCGGCTCGCGCCCCGGCGTCTGCAGATCGAATTTCGTGATCACGAACCGGAAGACGGCGTAGTAGACGACCGCGAAGCACGCCCCGATCGGCAGGATCAGCCACGGCTTCGTCGCCAGCCCCCAGTTGATGACGTAGTCGATCAGCCCCGCCGAGAAGCTGAAGCTGTCGTGCACCCCCAGCGCCCAGCTCACCGCCATCGACACGCCGGTCAGCAGCGCATGGAAGACGTACAGCAACGGCGCGACGAAGAGGAACGAGTACTCGAGGGGCTCGGTCACCCCCGTCACGAACGACGTGAGCCCGACCGACAGCATCATCCCGGAGATCTCTTTGCGGCGGTGCGGCTTGGCGCAGTGCGCGATGGCCAGCGCCGCGGCCGGCAGCGCGAACATCATGATCGGGAAGAACCCGGTGGTGAACTGACCCGCGGTCGGATCGCCCGCCAGGAACCGGTTGATGTCGCCGTGCACGACCGTGCCGTCCGGCTCCGTGAAACTGCCGAACTGGAACCATACGAAGGTGTTCAGGAACTGGTGCAGGCCGATCACCAGCAGCGCACGGTTGGCGACACCGAAGAGACCGGACCCCAGCCAGTCCAGATCCGTCAGCCACTTGCTGAAGGCGGTCAGCGCGTCACCGATCGGCGGCCAGACCCACAGACAGGCCACCGCGAAGAGCAGGCCGACGAAGGCCATCACGATCGGCACCAGCCGGCGGCCGTTGAAGAAGCCCAGCCAGTCCACCAGCCTCACCCGGTGCAGCCGCTGCCAGAACCAGGCACTGAGGAAGCCCATGACGATGCCGCCGAAGACCCCCGGATTCTGGAACGTCGCCTGCGCCGCCGTCCCCTTCCCGTCGACGCACACCCCGCCCCACGGCCCCGCCTGCGCAAACGTCTGCCCCGGCGCACAGATGTCCGGGAACTGGTGCAGCACCGAGAAGTAGACGAGGAAGCCCGCCACCGCGGCCAGCGCCGTCGAACCGTCCGCCTTCTTCGCCATCCCGATCGCGACGCCGATGCAGAACAGCAGCGGCAGCCCCAGCCCGGAATCCAGCAGCGCGCCACCCGCCCCCATGAACACCTTGGCGACGTCGTCCCAGCCCAGCCCCTGTGCGCCGAACACGTCAGGCTGGCCCAGGCGGTTGAGGATGCCGGCGGCGGGCAGCACGGCGATCGGCAACTGGAGACTGCGCCCCAACTTCTGCATGCTCTGGAAGAGCACCGACGCCCATTTCTTCGCCGCCGGCTTCCCCGGCTCCGCTGCCGCTGCGTTCGCGCTCATCTCCGCCCTCCCGGCGGTCGGCCCGCGGACGCCCCGGCCGGGCCGTCCGTCGACAACCGCCCCGGTGCTTGCCGCATACTGGTGGTGTAGACCACTCGGAGTACGCGCCGACTGCCCGGCACGCACTCCGAGTGATCGCCATCTTTCGCCAGATGGCACACAACCGCCCACATAGTTGGGCTGAACGTGCACAACCGCCCAGAGACGCTCAGGTACGTGCACTACGGTGGAAAAACCGCTCGGCGGAGCCGCCGGCGGCCGAGACAAGCAGGAGTGGACATGGCCAGCAAGGCTGAGAAGATCGTCGCCGGGCTCGGCGGACTCGACAACATCGAAGAGGTCGAGGGCTGCATCACCCGCCTCCGCACCGAAGTCGCGGACGCCTCCCTCGTCGACGAGGCCGCCCTCAAGGCCGCCGGCGCCCACGGCGTCGTCAAGATGGGCACCGCGATCCAGGTCGTCATCGGCACCGACGCCGACCCCATCGCCGCCGAGATCGAAGACATGATGTGAGCCCCGCCCCCCAGCTCACCCCAGCCCACCCCGGCTGATCACAGGGCCCCGATCCGGCCGCATCACCGCCACCGGACCGGGGCCCTCGCCATTGCCGATAGGGTCTACGCCATGTCTCGCATCGACGGCCGCACCCCCGAACAGCTCCGCCCCGTCACCATCGAACGCGGCTGGAGCAAGCATGCCGAGGGCTCCGTCCTCATCTCCTTCGGCGACACCAAGGTCTTCTGCACCGCATCCGTCACCGAAGGCGTCCCGCGCTGGCGCAAGGGCAGCGGAGAAGGCTGGGTCACCGCCGAATACTCGATGCTGCCCCGCTCCACCAACACCCGCGGCGACCGCGAAGCCGTACGCGGCAAGATCGGCGGCCGCACCCACGAGATCAGCCGCCTCATCGGCCGCTCGCTGCGCGCCGTCATCGACTTCAAGGCCCTCGGCGAGAACACCGTCGTCCTCGACTGCGACGTCCTCCAGGCCGACGGCGGCACCCGCACCGCCGCCATCACCGGCGCCTACGTCGCCCTCGCCGACGCCATCGCCTGGGCCCAGGGCAAGAAGCTCGTCAAGCACGGCCGCAAGCCCCTCACCGGCACCGTCTCCGCCGTCAGCGTCGGCATCGTCGACGGCACCCCCCTCCTCGACCTCTGCTACGAGGAAGACGTCCGCGCCGAAACCGACATGAACGTCGTCTGCACCGGCGACGGCCGCTTCGTCGAGGTCCAGGGCACCGCCGAGGCCGAGCCCTTCACCCGCGACGAGCTCAACGCCCTCCTCGACCTCGCCGTCACCGGCTGCGCCGACCTCGACGCCGCCCAGCAGGAAGCCCTGGCGAGGACGCTCTGACCCCACGGGGCCCGCCCGGCCGGTCCGGGTCCCCGCCCCTCCCGCCGCTCTCCCCCTGGCGCCCCGTCAACCAAAACGGGGCGCCAGGCGTTTCTTCCTTTGCCCGCTCATGACCCGAGGAAGGACCCGCCCCATGTCCCCGCGCAATCCCCGCCCCACCCGCCGGCCCGCCGCCCTCGCCGCGCTCACCGCGGCCGCCCTCGCGATACCCCTGCTCTCCGCCTGCAGCGCGGTCAACAAGGCCATGGACTGCGCCAACACCGCCACCGCCGTCGTCGACGGCGTCGACAAGCTCCAGAAGGCCGTCGGCAACTCACTCGACGACCCCCAGCAGGCCGAACAGGCCCTCGACGACATCGACCGGCGCCTGAAGAAGGTCCGCGACTCCGCCGGCGACGCCGAACTCGCCAAGGCCGTCGACCGGATGAACACCGGCATCACCAAGGCCCGCAAGGACATCAAGAGCGACCGGGCGCCCGACCTGACGCCCCTCACCGACGCGGCCGGCGACATGACCCGGATCTGCACCCCGGGATGAGAGCCCCGCCCCGGCTGCGCCGACGCCCCGGCCCGCACCGGTCCCCGAGGCGCCGCCCGCCCGCAGTCCGCCGCCCGGGATAATCAACTCCCATGCAGCCTGGAACCACGCCCCGCACCCGCCTCATCCTCGCCACCCGCAACGCCGGCAAGATCACCGAACTCCGGGCGATCCTCGACGCCGCCGATCTCGGCGTCGAGCTCGTCGGGGCCGACGCCTACCCCGACGTCCCCGACGTCAAGGAAACCGGCGTCACCTTCGCCGAGAATGCCCTCCTCAAGGCCCACGCCCTCGCCCGGGCCACCGGCCACCCGGCCGTCGCCGACGACTCCGGCCTCTGCGTCGACGTCCTCGGCGGCGCCCCCGGCATCTTCTCCGCCCGCTGGGCCGGCCGCCACGGCGACGACCAGGCCAACCTCGACCTCCTCCTGGCCCAGCTCGGCGACATCTCCGACGACCACCGCGCCGCCCACTTCGCCTGCGCCGCGGCCCTCGCCCTCCCCGACGGCACCGAACGCGTCGTCGAAGGCACCCTGGAGGGCACCCTCCGCCACGCCCCCTCCGGCACTGGCGGCTTCGGCTACGACCCCGTCCTCCAGCCCCTCGGCGACGCCCGGACCTGCGCGGAGTTGACCGCCGCCGAGAAGAACGCGATCAGCCACCGCGGCAAGGCGTTCCGGGCGTTGGTGCCGGTGGTGCGGGAGTTGTTGGGGTAAGGCCCCCTACGAGAACGGCCTGCGAACCGAGGTCTTCGGTTCGCAGGCCGATTTCCGTGCGGCGGAAGGGATTCGAACCCTCAAGCCCTTTCACAGGCCACAGATCCTAAGTCTGCTGCGTCGCCGTTGCGCCACCGCCGCTAGCCGCCAGCCATGATATCGGGCCCGCGGCGGAGATGAGGGGCGGGTGGCGTCCGGCTTCGGGGAGCGGTGGGCGCGCCTGGGTGAAGTGGCCGGTGTCCACGCCGAGTTCGGCGGCCGGTCGGCGCGGTGCGGCGAGGCTCCGGCTGTCGTCGGCGAGGCCGGGAAGGCGGGTCGCCGCCCACCGGCTCGTCGCCGACGCGGCGGCCGACCGGGACTCGTCCGGCGTGCGGGAAGGCACGGAGAGGGGCCCCGGGGAAGGCATTCCCCGGGGCCCCGACGAGCGGATCCGTCTCAGAAGCGCGGCTCCGCCGTCTGCGCCTCGATCAGCTCCACCGCTTCCTCCTTGGAGGCGACCGAGGGCGGCGAGCCCTCCAGCGGCTGCTGGGCCGTTTCCTTCATGCAGGCCACGGCGATGACGCCCACCAGGGCGGCGCCCATCGTGTAGTAGGCCGGGACCATGACGTTCTGGTCGAAGGCGTCCATCAGGGCGGTGATCACCAGGGGGGTGGTGCCGCCGAAGAGGGAGACGGCGAGGTTGTAGCCGATGGAGAGGGAGCCGTAGCGGACGTTGGTGGGGAAGAGGGCCGGCAGGGCGGCGGACATCGTGCCCAGCAGGCAGACCAGGCAGAGGCCCAGGAGAACCATGCCGCCGATGACGGCGGCCATGCTGCCCTGCTTGACCAGCAGGAAGGCGGGGATGGCGGTGATGAAGAAGCCGAGCATGCCGGCCATCAGCAGGGGCTTGCGGCCGTAGTGGTCGTTGAGCCTGCCGACGCTGCTGATGATGCACATGAGCACGATCATGGTGCCGAGCAGGATCAGCAGGCCGTGCGACTCCTGGTACTTGAGGGTCTCGGTCAAGTACGTCGGCATGTAGGACAGCAGCATGTAGTCGGTGATGTTGTAGGCACCGACCAGGGCGATACACAGGATGAGTGTCGGCCACTGCTGGGCGAAGATCTCGCCGAGCTTCTTCTTCGGGGCGTTCTCCGAGAGGTGCGAGAACTCGGATTCGGACTCGACGACGGAGCCGGAGGGGCTGTGGGTCTGGGAGGCCTCCAGCTTCTGGAAGGCCGGGGTCTCGTCGAGCTTGATCCGGAGGTAGAGGCCGACGAGGCCGAGCGGCCCGGCGATCAGGAACGGGATGCGCCAGCCCCAGTGGAGCATGGCGTCGGAGCCCAGGGTGGTGTTCAGGATCAGCACGATGCCGGCCGCGCCGGTGTAGCCGATGAGGGTGCCCATCTCCAGGAAGCTGCCGAAGAAGCCGCGCTTCTTGTCGGGGGCGTATTCGGCGATGAAGGTGGAGGCGCCGCCGTACTCGCCGCCCGTGGAGAAGCCCTGCACGAGGCGGAAGAGGATGAGCAGGGCCGGCGACCAGAAGCCGATGGTCGCGTAGGAGGGGATCAGGCCGATGGCCAGGGTGCCCAGCGCCATCATGATCATGGTGAGGGCGAGGACCTTCTTGCGGCCGATGCGGTCGCCGAGCGGGCCGAAGTAGGCGCCGCCGAGTGGCCGTACGAGGAAGGCCACGGCGAAGGTCGCGAACGACGACAGCAGGCTCGTGGTGTCGCTGCCGCCGGGGAAGAAGACCCGGCCGATGGTGACCGCGAGATAGCTGTAGATCCCGAAGTCGAACCATTCCATGGCGTTACCGAGTGCGGCCGCCTTCACCGCCCGCTTCACCACCTTCTCGTCGGTGATGGTGATGTCGGTGCGCCGCAGCTTGGGGTTTTTGCGCCGGGCGACGGCGCGGAAGAGGTTCCTGTGACGCCGGAGGGCCTCTCTGTCCTCGGGTGGCTGCTCTGCCGCGGTGCTCCCGTTCGTCACAGGGCGGTCCTCTCGGGTTCGGTCGGCGCACGAGGTGCGATGGATACGACAGGTGCGCCTGCACAGCGGAGCGCGGATCAAACCACTCTGGCCGAAATCCGCGAGATAGGTCACGTCTGGCGCGCGGGATGTTCACACCGTGGAGTCGGTGTGACGGCGGGCGGCGGGGGGCTGCTACGGGACTGGTACGTGCGCGCGGGGTTGTTGCAGCGTTCAAGTAATCAGCTTGTGCGGCGGACGGGGGAACGTGACGGGCGTGAAACCGCTCTTTTGTAGCGTGTGGCGCTTTTTGCCGGGGAGCCGTCCGGGCGGTGCGGGCGCGCCGCGGTGTCTGCTGGTGGGAGTACGGGGCGAGAGTCCCGGGAGGAGAACGTGATGACCGACCGCGCGTGGTCCCGATGGGCCCGTGGGCGCACCGCTCCGGCGGCGTGTGCCGTGGTGACGGTGCTGGCGGCCGGCGGGGTGTGGTTCAGCCAGGCGGCGGACGGTGCGACGGCGGTGGACGCCGCGCCGAAGACGGCGGCGGTGCAGGAGGTCAAGGAGGACGGCAAGCAGTCGGGGGATCTGCCGGGGGTGCGGGACTGCGGGATCGGTGATCCGGAGACCGAGCCGCAGGTGATCACGCTGACCTGCGCGGACGCGGGAATGGTGGCCACCGGGATCACCTGGGACCGCTATGGCGCGCGGGAGGCGGAGGGCACCGGTGTGGTGCAGGTGCAGAGGACGGCCGCGGGGGTGGGGGCGGATGCCGGGTTCCCGGCGACGTTCCGGCTGTACGGGGTGAAGACGATCGACGGCGCGCCGGCCTTCACGGGGCTGGAGGTGACGTACGAGGGCTCGACGCCGCTCGGGGACACGACGGAGATGTACAACCTCGCGTGATGGGGATTCGGGGCCGGATCGCTCTGGCCATTTCAGGGATGACGGCGCTGGCCGTGGTGGTGCTCGGTTTTGCCGTGCACCACATCGCGGATGCGGAGCGGGAGCGGTCGGCGCGGGCGTATCAGGACGACCGGCTGAGTTCGGCGCTCCAGTTCTACGAGCGGGACGGTTCGCTGGCGCTGGGTGCGCAGTTGGACGATGTGACGCTGCCGCAGCCGTTGCGGGAGGCGGTGTTCCGGAACCGGTCGGGGACGTACATCAGCGGCGGGGAGGATCCGCGGGTGTGGGCGGCGACCGGGGTCGGTGACGGCGGTGGGGGGCGTCCGCAGCGGTCGTTGTCGGTGTCGGCGGCGTATCCGGACGAGGATCCGGCGCGGGTGGCACTGGACCGGGCGCTGCTGATCGCGGGGTGCGGCACGGTCGTGCTGATGGCGGTGGTGTCGTGGTTCGTGGCGCAGCGGCTGTCGCGACGGCTGCGGTTGAGTGCGGCGGCGGCGCGGCGGATCGCGGCGGGTGCCGCGCCGGACGCGGACGCGCTGGCCAGCAACGGCCGTGACGAGGTGGCCGAACTGGGGCGCAGCGTCCATCACATGGCGATGTCGCTGGCGGCGCAGGCGCAGGCCGAGCGGGAGTTCACCGCGGATGTGGCGCACGAGTTGCGGACGCCGGTGGCCGGGCTGGTGGCGGCGGCGGAGTTGTTGCCGCAGCCGCGGGCGGTGGAGATGGTGCAGGACCGGGCGCAGGCGATGCGGCGGCTGGTGGAGGACCTGTTGGAGGTCTCGCGGTTGGACGCGGGGGTGGAGCGGGCGGACCTGGACGCGTGCGAGCTGCCGTCGCTGGTGCGCGGGATCGTGCGGCGGGCGGCGCGGCAGCGCGGGGTCGATGCGGTGTCGGTGTCCGTGGAGGGCGAGCCGGTGATCGTGGAGACGGACCGGCGGCGTGTGGAGCGGGTTCTGGTGAATCTGCTGGCGAACGCGGCGAAGCACGGCGAGCCGCCGATCGAGGTGGTGGTGCGGGGTACCCGGATCGTGGTGCGGGATCACGGTCCGGGGTATCCGGCGGAGCTGTGTGCGGAGGGGCCGCGGCGGTTTCGTACGGCGGCGCCGGAGCGGGGGACCGGGCACGGTCTGGGGCTGACGATCGCGGCGGGTCAGGCGGATGTGCTGGGGGCGCGGCTGGACTTCGGTGCGGCCGCCGGGGGCGGTGCGGAGGCGGTGCTGGAGCTGCCGGACCGGGTGGCCGTCGTCCCGGGCGCGTGAGCGGGGCCCGGCCGGGCCGTCGGTCCGGCGGCTCCGGCAGGTCAGAGCCCCAGATCCTTGATGATCTTGGCGACGTGGCCGGTGGCCTTGACGTTGTAGAGGGCGCGCTCGACCTTGCCGTCCTCGTCGAGGACGACGGTGGAGCGGATGACGCCGGTGACGGTCTTGCCGTAGAGCTTCTTCTCGCCGAAGGCGCCGTAGGACTCCAGGACGCTCTTGTCGGGGTCGCCGAGGAGGGTGACCCCGAGGTTCTCCTTCTCGCGGAACTTCGCGAGCTTTTCGGGCTTGTCGGGGGAGATGCCGATGACGTCGTAGCCGTGGCCGGCGAGGAAGTCGAGGTTGTCGGTGAAGTCGCAGGCCTGCTTGGTGCAGCCGGGGGTCAGGGCGGCCGGGTAGAAGTAGACGATGACCTTGCGGCCCTTGTGGTCGGCGAGCGAGACCTGCTTGCCGTCGGCGTCGGGCAGGGTGAAGGCGGGGGCGGTGTCGCCGGGCTGCAGTCGCTCGCTCATGGCTCTTCCTTCTACGGGCTCTACGGGGGGTTGCGTACGCCCCGACACTAACCAGCCGCGCCGCGCTCCGGCGCGCGGCTGCCCGAAACGGGGGTGCTGTGGGGCGCGGGCGGGGGTGAGCTGACAGACTGTCCATCACGAATCGGCATGGATCAAGCGGTCGATGGTGCGGGGGCTCGACCGGTCCCGTACGCATCGGCCCGAGACGACGGAGGCAGCGCGGTGTCGGAAGCCAGGACCCCTGCGCAGATCGAGGCGGACATCGCCGGCAGGCGGCGGGAGCTCGCCGTGACGCTCGACGAGATCGGTGTGCGGCTGCACCCGAGGACGATCATGGGCGATGCGCGGGCGGCGACGGCCGCGGCGGTGGACCGTACGGCGGGGCGAGCGTATGTGGCGGCGCACCGTGCGGTGTCGGATGTGCGCGCCCAGCTGGTGTCGGAGGACGGGGCGCCGCGGCTGGAGCGCATCGTTCCGGTGGCCATGGTCGGTGTGGCGGTGGTGGGTCTGCTGGCGCTGACCGCTAAGCGGCGCCGGTCCTGAAGGGGCGCGGGTCCGGTCCTGAAGGGGCGCGGGTCCGGCCGCTGGTGCGTGCCGTGCGCCGCCGGGCGGGTACGGTCGTGCCGTGAGCCCGAATAACGCCAAGGACACCCACGACAAGTTGCCGATCCGGATGCTGCACGACCGTGTGCTGGTCCGGACGGACATCCCCGAGGGCGAGCGCCGCTCGACCGGGGGCATCGTCATTCCGGCGACCGCGGCGGTCGGCCGCCGGCTGGCCTGGGCCGAGGTGGTCGCGGTCGGTCAGAACGTGCGGACCGTCGAGGTGGGGGACCGGGTGCTCTACGACCCGGAGGACCGTGCCGAGGTCGAGGTGCGCGGCGTGGCGTACGTGCTGATGCGGGAGCGCGATCTGCACGCGGTGGCCGCGGAGCGGCTGGAGGGCGCGGACGATTCGACCGGGCTGTATCTGTGACCCGGTGCTCCGGGTAGTTCTTCCCCCTGTTGTTCCTGCCGGGCGGTGACCGAGGTCACCGCCCGCTTCGTCGTGGGCTTGCTAGCCTCGGAAGCACCCGACGAGACGCGCCGTACCGGGTCACGACAAGACGACGCACCCCTGTTGAAGCGTTTTCACGGAGGTGCCGTCATGGCATGGATTCTGCTGCTCGTCGCCGGTCTGCTGGAGGTGGGCTGGTCGGTCGGGATGAAGTTCACCGAGGGTTTCACCCGGCTGTGGCCCAGTGTGTTCACCGGTGCGGGGATCGTCGCCAGCATGCTGCTGCTCTCGTACGCAGCCCGGACGCTGCCGATCGGTACGGCCTACGGCGTGTGGGTGGGCATCGGTGCCGCCGGTGCGGCGGTGGTGGGGATGGTGGTCCTGGGGGAGCCGATGACCGCCGCCCGGATCTTCTTCATCTGCCTGCTGCTGGTGGCGGTGGTGGGGCTCAAGGCGACGTCGGGTCACTGACCGCCGCCGTCGGCCTCCCACCAGCTCCGCCGCCCCGGGTAGGCCGCTCCCTGCGGACCCACGGTCGGGAAATCCTCGGTGGGCTCCTCGGTGGGCGTCGGTTCGCCGGGGACGGTGGGGCTGGGCGGTTCGTCGGTCGGTGGGGCGGTGCTGGGCGCTTCGGTCGGCGGCTCGGAGCTGGGCGGTGTGCTGGGCCCGGCCGTGGTGGGCGGCGCGGAGTCGCCGGTGGGTTCCGGGGACGCGCCCGACGGGGAGGGCGGCGGGGCGCCGGCGCCCGGTCCGGCCCGGAGGTCGAAGTCGGTGACGGGGCGGCCCTCCAGGGCGGCGGCGGTGTAGTCGGCCCAGATCTCGGCGGGGAAGCCGCCGCCGTTGATGCGCGGCAGGCCCGCCGCCCCGTAGAGCGGCTCCTGCGCGGCGCTCTGCGGGTTCTGGCCCAGCACGGCGACGACGGTGGCGAGTTCGGGGGTGTAGCCGGCGAACCAGGCGGCCTTGTCCGCTTCCGCGGTGCCGGTCTTGCCGGCCGCCGGGCGTCCGGCGGCCAGGGCTGCGGTGCCGGTGCCGCCGTCGACGACGCTGCGCAGGACGGAGGTGGTGGTGTCGGCGGCGCCGCGGTCGAGGGCGGTGTGCTCGGCGCGTTCGGGCAGCGGGAGGTCCTCGCCACTCTTGGTGATCTTGTCGACGAGGGTGTACGGGCGCTGTCTGCCGTGGTGGGCGAAGCCCGCGTACACCTGCGTCATCTCCAGCACGCTGGGGGTGGCGGTGCCGAGCGAGATGGCGCCCTCGGACGAGGAGAGGCTGGGGGTGTTGGCGGGGATGCCCAGGTCGACGGCGGTGTCCTTGACCTTGCGGGGGCCGACGTCGATGCCCATCTGGGCGTAGACGGCGTTGACGGACTTGTCGGTGGCCTCGGTGACGGTGATCGGGCCGTAGGAGCGGTCGTCCTCGTTGGCCGGGGCGAAGCCGGTGGAGCGGCCGTGGTTGACGGCCATGCGCTTGTTGGTGCCGTCGTAGACGGTGCCGGGGGTGATCGGGACGCCGTCCTGGGTGGTGGAGCGGTTCTGCACGGCCGAGGCGAGGACGATCGGCTTGAAGGTGGAGCCGACCTGGTAGTCGCGGCGGGTGGCGCCGTTGACGTACTGCTTGGCGTAGTCGATGCCGCCGTACATGGCGACGACGCGTCCGGTGGCGGGGTCGATGGAGGCGCCGCCCGCGCGGACGTAGGTGTCGACGGTGCGGGAGCGGTCGAGACGGTCCATCAGGCGGCTGTCGACGGCGTCGACGAAGGCGTCCTGACGGCTCTTCTCGAAGGTGGTGGTGATGCGGTAGCCGCCGGCCCGCAGGGTGTCCTCGTCGAGGATCTTGTGGCCGGTCAGGTAGTCCTTGACCGCTTCGACGAGATAGCCGCGCTGCCCGGAGAGCCCGGCGCCGGCCTTGACGGGGCCCGGCTCGGGGAACTTCATCCTCTCGCGTGCGTCCCGGTCGAGCCACTTCTTCTTGACCATGCCGTCCAGTACGTAGTTCCAGCGCGCCAGGGCCCGTCGTTTGTTCTCGGGGTGGGCGGTGACGTCGTACGCGCTGGGGGAGTTGAGAAGGGTCGCGAGGTAGGCGCCCTGGGCGGTGGTGAGCTGTTCGGAGTTCTTGCCGTAGTAGGCCTGGGCGGCGGCCTGGATGCCGTAGGCGTTGCGGCCGTAGTAGCTGGAGTTGAGGTAGCCCTCCAGGATGTCGTCCTTGCTCTCCTCGCGGTCCAGCTTGATGGCGATGAAGAACTCCTTGGCCTTGCGGGTGACGGTCTGTTCCTGGCCGAGGTAGTAGTTCTTGACGTACTGCTGGGTGATGGTCGAGCCGGACTGCTTGCCCTTGCCGGTGACGGTGTTCCAGCCGGCCCGGACCATGGCGGCCGGGTCGACGGCGGACTCGGAGTAGAAGTCGCGGTCCTCGGCGGCCAGTACGGCCTGCTGGGTGGTCTTGGGCACCTGGCTGAGGGAGACGTTCTCGCGGTTGACGTCGCCGTCGCGGGCCAGTTCGGAGCCGTCGGAGTAGAGATAGACGTTGCTCTGGGCCTTGGCGGCGCTGTTGGCGGGCGGGATGTCCACGAGGAGATATCCGGCGGCCAGGGCGCCCACGATCAGCAGCAGTAACAGCACCACGGTCGTCAGCACCGTGCGCCAGGTCGGGATGACGCGGCGCCAGCCCGTACGCCCGGGGCGCGCCGCGGTGTCCTGGGCGGTCCCGCCCGGCTCGTCGCTCATGACTGTATGGACTCCTCGGCGGCCGCCGATGGTTGTGCTGCGGCGGATCGGTGTGGTGTCGGGGAATCGCGCGCGATGCTCGAAAAGGCGTGCTCGCCCGGTAAGACCCTGTTGGATAACTGTCGCATCATCTGTCCCGGTCGCGAGGGGTGCGCGCACCGTGGACCGCTCCCTCACCGGCCGAATGGCGCCCGCGGCTCACCCGGACCGGTGAATAACCGATGGCACGGCCCACGTCCGCCCCACTAGGCTCCGATGCTTTGCCGCTCGATGACAAGAGGCTGGAGGCGTGGGAGGTGTGGTACACGGCCGTGGCGGCCGGCAGCTTCCGCAGGTACGCCACCTATCGGACCGCCACCGCGGCCGGCGTCTTCACCAACACCGTCTTCGGCTTCATCGTCTCCTACACCTACCTCGCCCTGTGGGCCGAGCGCCCGCACCTGGGCGGCTACGGCTCCGCGCAGGCGCTGACGTTCGCGTGGACCGCGCAGGCGCTGCTGGCGGCCTCGGCGCTGATGGTGGGCGGCGGCCTGGAGGAGCTCCAGGAGCGGATCCGCAGCGGTGACATCGCGGTGGACCTCTACCGCCCCGTCGATCTCCAGCTGTGGTGGCTGGCCGGGGACCTGGGGCGGGCCGCCCTGCAGCTGATCGCGCGCGGCGTGGTGCCGCTGGCGGTGGGTGCCGGCTGCTTCGAGCTGTCGCTGCCCGTGAATCCGTTGAGCTGGCTGTGCTTCCTGTTGTCGGTGGCGCTCGGCGTGGTGGTCGGCTTCGCGCTGCGCTATCTCGTCGCGCTGGCGTCCTTCTGGCTGCTCGACGGTTCCGGACTGGCCCTGGTGAGCGGCCTGGCCTGCATGTTCTTCTCGGGGATGGTGCTGCCGCTGCGGGCCTTCCCCGGCGGCCTCGCCGACGTCGCGCAGCTGCTGCCGTGGGCGGCGATCCTCCAGGTGCCGGCCGACGTGCTGATCGGCACCCGGAGCGGCCCGGCGGTCCTGCGGGGGCTGGCCTTCCAGGCGGCCTGGGGGCTGGCACTGCTCGCCCTGGGCCGGTTGGTGCAGGCGGCCGCCACCCGCAAGGTGGTGGTGCACGGTGGCTGACGGCGCCCTCGCGGACCGGACGGACCGGACGGGCCGGGCGGAATGGGCGGAGCGGACGGGGTGGGCGGCCGAGGCGGCGCACGGGCTGCGCGCCTACGGCCTGATCGTGCGGATGTGGATCCGCTCCACCCTCGCCTACCGGGCGTCGTTCGTGATGCTCGCGGTCGGCAACTTCGTCGCCAGCGGCCTGGACTTCGTCGCCATCATGCTGATGTTCTCCCAGGTCGACGCCCTGGGCGGCTTCTCGCTCCCCGAAATCGCCTTTCTCTACGGCACGTCCAGCGTCTCGCTGGGCCTGGCGGACCTGCTGTTCGGCAGCATGGACCGGCTCGGGCGGCGGGTGCGCGACGGCACCCTGGACACCCTGCTGCTGCGCCCCGTACCGGTCTTCGCGCAGGTCGCCGCGGACCGTTTCGCGCTGCGCCGACTGGGCCGGATCGGCCAGGCGGTGCTGGTGCTGGGCTGGTCGCTCGGAAGGCTGGACGTGGACTGGACGGTGGGCCGGGTGCTGCTGGTGCCGCTGATGACGCTGTGCGGCACGGCCATCTTCGCCGCCGTGTTCACGGCCGGCGCCGCCTTCCAGTTCTGGGCGCAGGACGCGGCCGAGGTGCAGAACTCCTTCACCTACGGCGGCAACGCCCTGCTCCAGTACCCGCCCACGGTCTTCGCGCGGGACCTGGTGCGCGGGGTCACCTTCGTCGTCCCGCTGGCCTTCGTGAACTGGCTGCCCGCGCTGCGCCTGCTGGGCCACCCGGACCCGCTGGGGCTGCCGGGCTGGGTGGATTTCCTGGGGCCCGAGGTGGCGGCGCTGATGTGCGTGGGCGCGGGCCTGGCGTGGCGGCGGGGGCTGCGCGCGTACCGGAGCACGGGGAGCTGAGGAGAGGCGTATGACGGGCGGTACGGCAGGGGCGCTGATCGAGGTGGACGGCGTAGAGAAGGTCTTCTCGGTACGGCGCAAGGCGGGCCGGCTGCGGCGGGTACGGCACGAGGTGCGGGCCGTGGACGGCATCACCTTCCGCGTGCCGCACGGCGAGATGGTCGGCTACATCGGGCCGAACGGCGCCGGGAAGTCCACCACCATCAAGATGCTGACGGGCATTCTGACGCCCAGCGGCGGCCGGCTGCGGGTCGCCGGAATCGACCCCGCCCGCGAGCGGACCCGGCTGGCCCGCCGCATCGGCGTGGTCTTCGGCCAGCGCACCACCCTGTGGTGGGACCTGCCGCTGAAGGACTCGTACGAACTGGTCCGGCGCATGTACCGCGTCCCCGACGCCGTCTACCGCGCCACTTTCGACCGCTGCGCCGAGCTGCTGGACCTGGGCCCGCTGCTCGATGTGCCGGTGCGTCAGCTGTCGCTGGGGCAGCGGATGCGCGGCGACATCGCGGCGGCACTGCTGCCCGGCCCGGAGGTGCTGTATCTGGACGAGCCGACCATCGGCCTCGACGTGGTCAGCAAGGCGAAGGTGCGCGGCTTCCTGCGCGAGGTGAACGCCGAGCGGGGCACCACCGTCCTGCTGACCACCCACGACCTGACCGACATCGAGCAGCTGTGCCGCCGGGTGATGGTCATCGACCACGGCCGGCTGGTCTACGACGGCGCTCTCGACGGGCTGCGCGCGGCCGGGGAGGGCGAGCGGACGCTGGTGGTGGACCTGGCGCGGGAACTGCCGCCGATCGAGGGCGTGCCCGGGGCCCGCACGGTCCGGGTGGACGGGCCCCGGCAGTGGCTGGCGTTCCCGGCGGCGCAGAGCGCGGCGCCGGTGGTCGCGGCCGTCGCCGAGCGCTATCCGCTGGTGGACCTGTCGGTGCGGGAGCCGGACATCGAAGAGGTGATCGCGAAACTCTACGCGGGGAACGGAAGGCACCCCGATCCGGCCGCGGCGCCGTAATCTGTTCGTATGACTGACAGACTCCCCGAGTTGCGGGCGGCCGACAGCGACCGCGAGCGGGTGGCCGAGATCCTGCGCGACGCCCTCGCCGAGGGACGGCTCGCCATGGAGGAGTTCGAGGAGCGGCTGGAGGCGGCGTACGCGGCGCGTACGTACGGGGAGTTGGCGCCGATCACCGCCGATCTGCCGGCCGGTGCGCCGGCACCGGGCGCCGCGGCCCCGCTGTCGCTGCGCAAGGACGGCGGCGAGGCGGCGGCCTGGTCCGAGCGGATCGTCAGCCATACGGACGGCTCCTCGGTGGGCGTGGCCGTCATGGGCGGCTTCCAGCGCAAGGGGCGCTGGACGATCGGGCGCCGCTTCACTGCCTGGTGCTGCATGGGCGGCGGCGAGATCGACCTGCGCGAGGCGAACTTCGCCGGTCCCGAGATCGTCATCAGCGTCTGGGCGCTGATGGGCGGTGTGAACGTCGTGGTGCCGCCCGGCGTCGAGGTCGATGTGCGCGGGTTCGGCATCATGGGCGGCTTCGACTCGCAGGAGGACGGCGTGGCCGGCGTGCCCGGGGCGCCGCGGGTGGTCGTCAGGGGCGTGGCGCTGATGGGCGGCGTCGGGGTGGAGCGCAAGCTGCCCAAGGAGGAGCGGCTGCGCCTGAAGGAGGAGCGGCGCCGTCTCGAGGACGAGCGGCGCGGCCGCAGGCAGCCGGGCTGACGCGGGCCCCGGACCCACCGCCGGGCCGTCGGGCTCTACAGCTGTGCGGGTGCCCGGTGCTTGAGGCGGTCGAGGTCCAGTGCCCGGGCCATCGCCCGGAAGCCCTCGTCGCTCGGGTGCAGATGGTCACCGGAGTCGTACACGGGCCGGAGCCGCACCGGGGCCGCCGGGTCGCGCAGCGTCCTGTCCCAGTCCACGACCTCGTCGTAGACGGCTCCGGACCGGATGATGCGGTTGACCTGTTCGCGTACCTGGTTCATCCGCGTGGAGTAGCCGCGGTGCCCCCCGAACGGCGTCAGGGTGGAGCCGGTCACCCGCAGTCCGCGGGCGTGTGCCTCGCGCACGATCGCCCGCATCCCGGCGACGATCTTCTTCGGGTCCCACTGCCGCGGCGACTTGAACAGGTCGTTCAGCCCTATTTCGACCACGACCGCCTTCACACCGGGCCGCGAGAGTGCGTCGCGGTCCAGTCGGGACAGCACGCTGGGCCCGTTGTTGGGCGAGAAGCGGCTGCCGTTGACCAGCAGGCGGTTGCCGCTGATGCCCTGGTTGAGGACGCCGTACCGGGGCGCGCCGGGCTCGTCCCGCAGCCGCTCGGCGAGGAAGTCCGTCCAGCGGTGGTTGGCGCCCGCGGTCGAGGTGATGCCGTCGGTGATCGAGTCGCCGATGGCGACGACCGTGCCGTGGGCCTCGGTGCTCCACACGTCCACGCCGGTCAGGTAGCGCCAGTACGGGCTCTGCTCGGTGAAGGCGGCGCCGGTGGCGTCCTCGGCCCGGTCGCCGCGGGCCAGGTAGGAGGTCTGGCGGGCGTACGGGTGGTAGGTGGCCGGGCCCGAGGGCGACGGGGAGTAGGTGGTGACCAGGAGGTCCGCGTTGGCGGGGACCTTGAGCCGGACCGGGTCGCTGGTGACCGCGCCGCCCGCCGGGATGGTCACCGCGGGCTTGCCGCCGAAGGTCAGCCGCTGCATGGTGCCGGCCGCGGCCGTGGGGTTGCTCGGGGCGCTGGCCACCGCCAGCGAGGCGTGGCTGACGACCAGCGGCCGGGTGCCGTAGAGGTTGGAGAGCTGGATGCGGGCCCCGGAGCCGCCGACGCTGGAGTGCACGACGTTGCGTATGGACATCCCGGCGTAGCCGTCCAGGGTGCCGGGCTCGGCCGCCGCGGCCGCGGCGGACCAGGTGCCCACCCACTGCCCGGAGACGGCCGGGGACGCCGGGTCGCGCGGGGTGTGTCCGTCGCCGCCCAGGCCGCCGCCACCGCTCCCGAAGCCGATGAATATGGCGGTCGAGATCAGCACCACCAGTGCCGCCAGACCGGCGAGCAAGGCGTAACCCACACTTTTGTTCATGCGGGGGGTGTCTCCTGGGGAAGGCGGAGCGCGGCGCTCCGGGTGGGCAAGGGGCAGCGAGTGATCAGCGGCACCGTTGCGGTCCGATCGTTTCCTCATGATCCCACGGACCTCCGGGAGGCCGCCCGGCGCCCTGGCGATGCTCCCTCATGACGTGGACGCGGGGAACTCGTGGTTCGTTCCGTGAGTAGGTCACAGTTGGACCTACGGCCCGGGCCCGCGCGGCGGGTGCACGGACGGGCGTACGGATGGGGGCGGGGGCACGGTGGGAACGGTGGAGCGTATGGAACGGACAGAGGCGGACCCGGCGGGGACGGCCCGGTCGGCCGCGGCGGCACCGGCCGGTCGGGCCGGAGCCCTGGGCGGCTTCGCCGACAGCGCCGCCGACGAGGAGCGGCGGCGCGGCGTCCGGCGGATGAAGACGCTGGCCACCGGGCTGCTGCTGTTCGTGGCGATGGTCTATGTGCTGGCGAAATGGGCCGAGTCCTCCGGGGCGGGCGGCTGGACCGGCTTCGTCGCCGCGGCGGCCGAGGCCGGCATGGTCGGTGCGCTGGCCGACTGGTTCGCGGTGACCGCCCTGTTCAAGCGTCCGCTGGGCCTGCCGATCCCCCACACCGCCATCATTCCTACCAAAAAGGATCAACTGGGTCAGAGCTTGGGTGATTTCGTCGGTGAGAACTTCCTCTCCCCCGAAGTGGTCCGCACCCGGCTGCGCTCCTTCGGTATCGGCCGGCGACTCGGCGGCTGGCTCGCCGAACCCGCGAACACCGATCGCGTCACCGCCGAGCTGTCCACCGCGCTGCGCGGCGCGCTGACCGTCCTGCGCGACTCCGACGTCCAGGCCGTCGTCGGCGAGGCGATCACCCGGCGCGCCGACGCCCAGGAGATCGCGCCCGGCATCGGCGCCATGCTGGAGAAGGTCGTCGCCGAGGGCGGCCACGCCCGGGTGGTGGACCTGGTCTGCGCCCGCGCCCACGACTGGCTGGTCGAGCACGGCGACTCCGTCATGGCGGCCGTCTCCGGCGGCGCGCCCGGCTGGACCCCACGCTTCGTCGACCGCAAGGTGGGCGACCGCGTCTACCGGGAACTGCTCCGCTTCGTCACCGAAATGCGCGACATGCCCGGCCATCCCGCCCGCGGCGCCGTCGACCGCTTCCTGACCGACTTCGCGGCCGATCTGCAGACCGACCCGGACACCCGCGCCAAGGTGGAGCGCCTCAAGTCCGAGGTGCTGGGCCGCGGCGAAGTACAGGACCTGATCGCCTCGGCCTGGGGCTCGGTCCGCGCCATGATCGTGGCCGCCGCGGAGGACGAGCGCAGCCAGTTGCGGCTGCGGGTACGGGCCTCGCTGCTGTCCCTGGGCCGGCGGCTGACCGCCGACGAGCGGCTGCAGGGCAAGGTGGACGGCTGGCTGGAGGGCGCCGCCGGCTATCTGGTGACGACCTATCAGGGCGAGATCACCTCCCTGATCACCGACACCGTCGCCGGCTGGGACGCCACCCACACCTCCCGGAAGATCGAGGCGCACATCGGCCGCGACCTGCAGTTCATCCGGATCAACGGCACGGTCGTCGGCGCGCTGGCCGGACTCTGCATCTACGCCGTCTCCCAGGCGTTCGGCGGCTGATCCGCCCCTGCCTCTTCAGATCGCCGCCCCCAGGGCCTACGGTGCCGCCCGTGCACAAGCGGATACCGGTGGTCGTACAGGGGCGGCGCACCCGCCGCCGCCTCGCCGCACGCGCCCTGTGGACGGGCGCGGAACTGGCCGTCACGCTCGGCGCCGTGGCGCTGCTGCTCGTCGTCCACCAGCTGTGGTGGACCAACCGCCAGGCGCAGCACGCGGCCCGCGACCAGGTGACGCGGCTGGAGCGGCAGTGGGACGCGCGGCCGGCGACACCGCCGCCGCCCGGGCCGTCCGCCGCCCCGGCGCCCGCCGGCGACCGCGCCCGCCGCCCGCCGCCGTCCGACCGGGCCGCCGCCGACGCCGCCCCGCCGCGGCACGATCGGGCCTACGCCGTCCTGCGCATCCCCCGCATCGGCCTCACCGTCCCCGTCGCCCAGGGCGTCGGCCGCTCGGCCGTCCTCAACAAGGGCTATGTGGGCCACTATCCGGGCACCGCACAGCCGGGCGCCACCGGCAACGCCGCGCTGGCCGGGCACCGCAACACCCACGGCGAACCGTTCCGCCACCTCGACCGGCTGCGCCCCGGCGACACCGTCACCGTCGACACCGCCGGCGCCCGCTACACCTACGCCGTCCGCCGCACCCTGGCCCGCACCACTCCCGGCGACGCCACCGTCCTCGCCGCCGTCCCCTACAGCAGCGTCCACCCCGCCTACCGCTTCACCGCACCCGACGCCTATCTGACCCTGACGACCTGTACGCCGCAGTACACCTCCACCTACCGGCTGGTGGTCTGGGCGGTGCTGCAATCGGCACGGTCGCGGTGAGCCGGACCCGGCGTCACCTGGATGAGTGAGTCAGAAGTCATCTAGTCTCTTCCGACGTGCGAAACCAGACCCCCGGCGGCCGGCCCCCGGGTTCGAGAAGGCGGCCCGCTCTGCTGTGGCTGCTGCTGCCCTATGTGCTGTTCCTGGCGGTGCTGCCGCTGGTCAACCGGGTGCGGCCGACCGTGTTCGGGCTGCCGTTCCTGTTCTTCTGGATGCTGGTGGCGACCCTGGCCACGCCCCTGGCGGTGTGGCTGGCACGCCGCGGCGACCTCGAGCGGGGGCAGGGATGAACGCCGCCGTCGCCACCACGATCTTCGCCGTCTTCATGGTGCTCACCGTCGCCCTGGGCCTGCTCGCGGTCCGCGGTGGCGGGCGCCGGGCGAGCGGCGGCGGCCTCGCCGAGTGGTCGGTGGGTGGCCGCAGTCTGGGCACCGTCTTCATCTGGGTGCTGATGGCCGGTGAGAGCTACACGAGCTTCAGCTACCTCGGCGCGGCCGGCTGGGGCTACAACTTCGGCGCCCCGGTGCTCTACGTCCTGGCCTACATGTCCTGCGGCTACGCGATCGGTTACGTCGTCGGCCCGATGCTGTGGGCCTACGCCCGCCGGCACGGCCTGGTCGGCATCACCGACATGATCGCCCACCGCTTCCGCCGGCCCTGGCTGGGCGCCGCCGTCGCCGTCCTCGCCACCGTCTGCCTGCTGCCGTACATCCAGCTCCAGATCACCGGCATGGGCGTGGTCGTCTCCACGATCTCCTACGGCGCCATCAGCCTCGACTGGGCCTACTTCCTCAGCTTCGCGGTCACCACCGCCTTCGTCGTCGTCAGCGGACTGCGCGGCAGCGCCTGGGTCTCGGTCCTGAAGGACATCCTCGTCATCGGCACCCTCGGCTTCCTCGCCGTCTACGTCCCGCTGCACTACTTCGACGGCTACGGGCCCTTCCTGCACCGGATAGTCGCCGAGAAGCCGCAGTGGCTGACCTTCCCCGGACACGCGTCCGGCGGTCTGGGCCAGGTCTGGTTCCTCACCACCACCCTCGTCAACTCCCTCACCGTGGTGATCTTTCCGACGACCGTGGCCGGCTACCTCGGTGCCCGCAACGCCGACGTGCTGCGCCGCAACGCCCTGTACCTCCCCTTCTACAACGTGCTGCTGTATGTGCCGATGCTGCTGGGCCTGGCCGCGCTGTTCGTGGTGCCGCACCTGGCCGGCGCGGACTCCAACCTCGCACTGTTCACACTGGTCGTGGACTCCCTCCCGGCCTGGGCGGTCGGCCTGACCGGTGTCGCCGCCGCCCTCTCCTCCATCGTGCCGATGGCCGTGTTCATGCTGGTCATCGGCACGATGTGGGGGAGGAGCGTGCTGGGCGCCGTGCCCCGGCTGGCGCACCGCCAGAAACTGTCGTCGCAGCTGGTGGTGGTGGCCTCCGGAGCGCTCGCCCTCGTGCTGACCTACACCGCCCCCAACACCCTCGTCCGGCTGTCCCTGATTTCGTACGAGGGCATGGCGCAGCTCGTGCCGATGCTGCTGCTGGGGCTGGTGTGGCGGCGGCTGACGGTGCACGCCGCGGTGAGCGGCCTGGTGGCGGGCTTCACGCTGGTCTGTGTGCTGGTGTTCACCGGGCACGACCCGGTGTGGGGGATGAACGCGGGGCTCGTCGGACTCGCCGTGAACGTGGCGCTGGCGCTGCTGGTCACCTGGCTGGGGCCGCGGGAGGCGGACGAGCGGCCGGACGCCGAGGTGCTGGCGCTGGACGACGAGTTCCCCCGCCGGGAGGCGGTCAGCCCGCCGGCGTCGTCGTGATCTTCTTGCCGTCCTTGGAGACGGCGAACCACAGGCCCATCTTGCCCTGGCCGTTGATGTCACCGGGCTGCTTGTCGCCGGTGAACCAGTAGACCGGCCAGCAGTCCACGGCCAACTGACGGGTGCCGTCGGGGCGGGTGACGGTGGAGATCAGCTTGGGGGCGATACCGGCGAGCTTGGAGCGGTCGGCCGGCTTGGCGGGCTTCCAGGTGTCCAGGCAGGCGTCGTTGCAGCCGAACTTCATCGGCCAGGCGCTGTCCTTGTTGAAGCGGTAGAGGGTGCGGCCCTTGCCGTCGACCAGGATCTGACCGAGCTCGGGCTGGTTGAACACCGCGACATCGCCGCTCTGCTGGGCGGCGGCCTTCTTGCCGTCGGCGGCCAGCGCGTTCCAGGTGCCGCCGACACCCTGCCCGTTGGTGTCCCCGGCCTTGGTGTCCTTGGCGTAGCGGTAGGCGGGCCAGCCGCCGATGGTGAGCTGCTTGGTGCCGTCGGCCCGGGTGACCGAGCCCAGCGCGCTCTTGGCGATGCCGGCCGGAGCGGCCGCACCGTCGGCGGGGACCGGCGGCCAGGTGGTCGCGCAGGAGCCCGAGCAGTTGGACTTGGGCGGTTTCGCGGTGTCCTTGTCGAAGCGGTACAGGGTCATCCCCTTGGCATCGGTCACCACGGGGCCGAGTTCGGCGGCCTCCCGCAGCGCGAGCGTGCCCGCCTTCGGCCCCGCCTTCGCCGCCGCGCCGTCGTCCCCGCCGGCCTGGCCGCCGTAGCCGTCGTCGCCCTGGCCGGAGCCGGACGAGCCGTAGCCGTAGTCGCTGGTGCCCTGGCCCGCGGGCTGCACGGTGTCGGTGGTGGGGGTGCCGGCGCTCTGGTTGCCACCGCTGCCGCAGGCGGCGGTGAGCGCCAGCGTGGCGAGTGCGGTGGCCGCGAGTCCGGCACGACGTCGGGTGATGGCCATGTTCTCTCCTCTGTCGGTGGCGTTGCTCGGTTGCTGTTGTGGGGAGGGATACGGGGATCGGGCGGCGCGGCGTTCAACGGCCGCGGAAATTGGCCCCGGATGACAAAAGCCGTACGGGACGGATCAGTTGGACTCCTGGACGCGCAGTGCCAGGGCCGGGCAGCGCCGCACCGCGAGCTGTGCCCGGCGCCGCATCCGGGCCGGCATCGGCATGCTGGCCTGCTGCGGATAGCCGTCCGGGCCGAGCTTGACGATGCCGGGCACGACATCGGCGCACAGGCCGTGGCCGCGGCACAGCGTCCAGTCCACCGTCAGCCGCTCCTTCGGCGGCGACGGTGCCCGCGGCGGCTCGGGTTCGGTGAACGGCGGCGGCTGGTGCCCGGTGACCGGCAGCGCCCCGGTCACCGGGCGACCGCACCCGAACCCGCGGGCATGGCGCTCGAACTCCTCGGGGAAGGCGGCGAGAGCCGAGGCCACGAAGCGTGCGGTGCCGTCCGGGTGGCTGCAGGCGCCGCGCTTCTCCACGGCGCGCATCCGGGCCCGCACCGCGTCGAGGGCCTCGCCCCCGCCGCCGCGTACGGCCCGGTCGAGCTGGTCGGCGAGGGCCGGCAGGCCCAGGAAGCACGGCCCGCACTGGCCCGCCGTCTCGCCCGCCATGTAGCGCGCGACGCGCACCGTCTCGCCCGCCGGACAGGTGTCGTGGGGCAGCGGCAGCACGGCGCCCGCGCCGAGCACGGCGTTGCCGGTGGCCAGTGCGGCCCGGGAGAGCGTCGCGGTCCGCGCGTCGGCCGGGGAGATGAACGTCCCGTGGTAGCCGCCGATCAGTACGCCCTGGCCCTCGTCCAGCCCGCACAGCGCGAGGACCCGGGAGAGCGGGATGCCGTACGGGGCCTCCACGACGCGATGGCCGGCGACGGTGAGCAGCAGCGTGCCGGGCTCGGCGGGCAGGCCGGTGGTGCGGTAGCCGAGCGCGCCGAGCCGGGCGGCCACCGCGAGCTGGGCGTAGGTCTCGGTGTTCGAGAGCAGCGTCGGCACACCGTTCAGGCCGCGCTCGCTGGAGCGGATCTTGCGGCCCGAGGGCAGGCCGGGGCCGCCCCCCAGTCCGTTCGTCATGGCGGACCCCTCGCCGGTGACGAACCGCTCCGTCAGCAGCGTGACCCGTAACGCCGGTCGCACCGGGCCGCGTTCGTCGATGGCGCGCTGCACCGAGTCCAGCACGTCGGTCCGGGTCACCCCGATCGCCACCTCCTGCGCACCGAGCGCCTCGGCCGCCAGCAGCGCGCCGTCCAGCACCAGGTGCGGCACGTGCAGCAGCAGCGCGGTGTCCTTGAGGCAACTCGGCTCGCCCTCACTGCCGTTGACGACGACGGCCGCCTTCCCGTCCGCGCGCATCATCCCGTCCAGGACGGCGGTCAGCTTGCGGGCGAAGGGGAAGCCGGCGCCGCCGCGGCCGCGCAGGTCGGTGTCCTCGGCCAGTGCCACCAGCTCCGTCGAGTCGAGCCGCGGCATACCGCCGTGCCGGGCCAGATGGGCGACCCGGTCCAGGCGCGGGGCCCGGTCGAGCCCGGCCAGCAGCCGCGGCGGTCCCAGGGACGCCAGCGTCGGCACGGGATCGGGGTCGAGGCCGGGGCCGGGGACGACCGGCAGCGGACGGGTGGGTGCGGGGGCGGTCATGGGTATCTCCTGAGTTCCTGCTCTTGCGTGCCTGTGTGCCGGGTGCCTCAGCCGCGTCGCGCGGCGCGCATCCGCAGGGCCAGCCGTACGGCCACCGCGGTCAGACACAGGACGTATCCGGCGGTCGCCCAGCCGGCGGCCTGGCGGCCGGACTTGAGGCCGTGGACGAGTGCCAGCGCCCAGGCGGCGTACGCACTCATGTGCAGCGCCCGCCACCAGCGGGAGCCGGTGATGCCGGTGAACGCGCCGCGCGCGGCGCCGGTCACCGCGACGGCGAGGAAGATGTAGGCGGCGAGCGTGCCCAGGCCGACGAGGAAGGGGCGGGCGCCGTCGGTGAACGGCACCGCGGCGGCCAGCGCTCCGGTGTGCCCCTCGGCGATCTTCACCCAGATGTGCAGACCGAGGAAGCCGAGCCCGGCGACGGCGGTGCCACGGTGCACGGCCTGCGCGAGCAGCCGGTGACCGGAGTGCAGCACCATCCGGTCGGTGGCCGCAAGTCCCCACAGCACGGTGACGGACAGCGAGACCAGGGCGAGGACGCCGGCCCCGAAATCCAGGAAACGCATGGCGGTGTCCATCGCGCCGGCGTGCACGGTGACCGCGAGGAAGAGCAGTAGCGCGGCCGGAAGTGCCGGGCGCAGTACGGCGGTTGTGCCGGCGGTCGTGGTGAGGCGCCCGCCGCCGGGGCGCTCCGGCCCCGGCCCGGGTTCTCGGGGCGGGCGGCGGGGGCGGGGCGGGGATGGCGAGGACCGCGCACGGTGCGCATGCCGGCTCGTGCGGCCCTGTCGGCTCTGCAGGTGAGGGACGGGCATCGGGCCTCCCGGTGTCAGGGCATGGTTGCGGGTGCAAATTAAGGCGAAATCTCCCGACGGTGGTAATGCTGCGGTATTTGCGTCGGGACATTTGTTCCAGTGACCCCCGGTAACACCTTCACGTAACCCCGGGTAACACTAAGCATTCCGTAACCGGGTGAATACGCAGTGCCGTAATCCGGATGTGCAAAAGCATCTACGAACGCCGTTCGGATTTCGTAAGGTTTAGCGCGCTGTGACAAATTCCTGCATCGGCATCGCGGTCACACCGGCGGACTCCGGATGATGCCGACTCAGGCGTACGGGGGAGTTCAGCGCCTTGCCCAGCCGCATCCCCGCCAGGATCGAGGTAGCGATGTGTGATCTCCTGAACCGCATCTGGTCGCGCCCCCGCGGCGAGTGGACCCGTGTAGTGAGAATGGAAATCCCGGACTTCACGGAGAAGGTCGTAGCGGAGCTGCAGCGCGGTTTTCCCGCATTGTCGGCGCTTCTGGGAAATACCCCCATAGAGGAGGCGCAATGGGCACTGGAACAGGCCCTGCTGACATGTCTTGGGTACCAAAAAGAGTCGCAAAGTAAACGTCCGGCCGTATCGTCCGTGGTCACGCCCATGCCTGTCGCAAAGGCAAGGCAGGAACTGTTCGACGTGCTCGCCGGACAGCGGGACGTGCCGGAGAAGGGTCTGGACGAGCTGGCCCGCGCGGCCGGCTGGCCGGTACCCGAGACCGTCCAGGCCGTCGTCCTCGCCACGCCCGCCGAGGCGCCCCAGTTGGCCGCAGCCCTGGGACACGCCCTGATAGGCAGCGTCGAGGGCGACACCTGCCTGTTCGTCCCCGACCCGGCCACCCAGACCAGGTCCCGCCTGGAGGCGGCGCTCAAGGGACGGGCCGCGGCCGTCGGCCACGTCGTACCGGCCACCGACACGGCGTCCTCGCTGCGTTGGGCCCGCTATCTGCTGACGCTGGGGCCCGGCAGGGTCGGCCCCGAAGCGCGGCCCGCGTTCGTCGACGACCACCTCTCGGCGCTGCTGCTCCTCCAGGACGAATCGCTCGCCGACGCCCTGACCTCCCGCTGGCTCGGCCCGCTGGACGAGTTGACGCCACGCCAGAGCGAGCGACTGGAAGTGACGTTGCTGGCGTGGTTGGAGGGAGGCGGGGCGCCGGAAGCGGCCAAACTGCTCCATGTGCACCCGCAGACGGTGCGCTACCGCCTGCGCCAGATCGAAAAGCTCTTCGGCCCGGTGCTCCGCGATCCGCGCAGCCGCTTCGAGCTG
The DNA here is from genome assembly GCF_043199095.1 of Streptomyces sp. NPDC048650. NCBI lineage: Bacteria > Bacillati > Actinomycetota > Actinomycetes > Kitasatosporales > Streptomycetaceae > Streptomyces > Streptomyces sp. NPDC048650. Next base: position 142,957 of record NZ_JBICVM010000003.1, read on the forward strand.
GAGATGGCGCTGCGCAGCCGCCGCCTGATGGCCCACGTCCGCAGTTACCGGGCCCGCGCGGGCCGGCGGGCACGGGCCGTCGCCTCGACCATCCGACCACTGGGGATGGCACGGGAGGCCCGGGTGAACGGGCTCTGATGCGCGCGGGGTAATCGGTTCCACGGCCGCGACGAGGCCGCGACGAGGCCGCGACGAGCCCGCGAAATGGCCGCCGGAGCGGCAGTCGACCGATCGGTCGACTGCCGCTCCGGCGGAAGAACGTTTCCGTGCGACGCCCCCCTCGTGGCCACAACCAGGGGCCCCGGGCTCGGTGTTCCCCCTCCGCAGAACGAAAAGGAGGGGAATGCCGGCCCGGGGCCGCCGCGTGGTGGTTCCCGTGGGCGCATCAGGGGCGAGCCCGCTCGCCCACGCGTCCGCTACTGCGAACTCTCCTCCTGGCAGGGGGCGTTCTTCCTCGCCCCACCGGAGACCCGGTGCGTCGCCGCCTTCGGGGGACGCCGGCCGGCGGCCCGCCATCCAACGGTCGGCCTGCATCGGTCCACATCGGACAGGAGTGCGCACCGGCAGTCGACCAGGGGGGACCTCAGCCGTGTCCGCACCGCCGCAGGTCGGCGACTGCGTCGACCTCCTGGACCCGGCGGCAGACGCGCTGACGGACGCGGTCGACTCTGCGTCCGCCGAAGCCGAGTACCGGACGAGCGAAAGCCCGACCGGCGCCGACGCGACGTGCGGGTCGCACGTCGACGACAGCTTTCACATCCCGCCCGGCCGGGGCGTCGGCTCTGCGGTGTGCTTCGCCGAGCTCTGACCGTCGACCCGTCTTCCGGCCGTCGCCCGCAGCAGCGGGTGACGGCCGGCCGGTCATGCGTACGACCCCACCGAGCAGGCGACGACGCGCTGCCCCGAGGGGCGTGCCCGGCGTACGGGACGCGCCGCCCGCCCTCGGGGAGGCTTTCGCTCTCCCCGAGGGCGGGCGGCCACCGCCCGTGGCCGCGTCGGCGGCCACGGCGGATCAGCCGGGCTCAGGTGCATTCCTGCCCGTTGTTGATGCAGTCGACGGCCTTGTTCATCAGGTCCTGCGGCATCACGTTGATGAAGTCGCCGTGGTCGGTCACCGGCTTGTGCAGCTGCTCGGGGAAGCTGTCCACCGCGAAGCTGTTGCCCTCCGGCACGTCGTAGGTGATCCGCTCCACCAGCTGAGGGATCGCCGTGAAGCCCTGCGGGCACCTGCCGTCCCGGTCCGAGAAGGACACATGCGTACGGTGGTTCGCGCTGTCGGTGCTCCGGCCGTCCCAGCAGTTCTGGAAGGCGAAGGTACGGACCACCTGCGAACCCTGGGGGCACAGCGGGTACTTGTCCTTCAGCTGCCGGTTCTCGAAACCGGTGCAGCTCCACGACGCGTTGGCGTTGTCCGTGCCGTTGGTGAACGCCTTGGCGTCGCCGGTGATGATCCGCAGGTTCTGCGGCATCGCCCGTACACCGCCGGCCTGGCTGCCGCGGAACTGCAGGGTGACCGAGGCCGGCGTCAGCACCGAGCCGTTGTTGCCGTCGTGCCCGGCACCCGGCTTGTGCTCCGAGGTCCCGTCCAGCTTCCGCAGCACCGGCCAGTAGTACGTGGACAGGTCGCCGTTGGTGCAGGTGGTGTCGGAGGCGGCCAGGCTCCGGTCGTTGGAGAAGGCGTCGGTGGTCTTGTTGCCGACGTAGTCGTGGGTGTGGTGGGCGCCGTTGCTCACGCCCGGCGTCACGATGACGTTGTCGGAGTTGAAGTGACCGTCCTCGTTGCGGCCGCACTCGCTGGTGAAGGTGCCCGTGGAGGCGCCGTTGCCCTGCGGAGCGGCGAACGGCGGCTCACCGGCGTTCGGCTGGACGGCGGTGATGTCCGCGAAGTCGTCGGGGGAGGGGCCGCCCTGCTGGCCCTGCTGCCCGCCTTGGTCCTGGCCGCCTTGGTCCTGGCCGCCTTGGTCCTGCCCGCCCTGGTTCTGGTCCTGGCCGCCTTGGTCCTGGCCGGGGAACTGCCCCTGGCCCGAGCCGTCCTGCGTGGACTTCGTGCCGTACCCGGCGCCGGAGTCCTGTGCCGCACCCGTCGGCTTGGCGGTGCAGCCGCTCATCTTCATCAGATAGGCCGGCCGCTTGGCGTCCCGGGCGATCGCGTCCGCCATCGTCCCGATGGTTTTGCTCCGCTGCCGCTTGAGATGGCCGAGCACATCGTCGCCGCGGCCGTCCGTCATCTGCTCGTATGCGGTGGCCACCTGCCGATCCAGTGCGGCGAGCCCCTTGGAGACCGTCAGGCGGGCGCCGCGCGGCACCTGCCGCAGCCGGTCGCCCACGTCGGGGCAGGAGACCGTGGTGGCGACGACGGTGTGGCCGTGGCCGGCCGCCGTGTCCGGGGTGGAGTTCCCGGCCAGTGCGGTGGTGGCGACCGCCGCCAGGCCACCGCCGCCCAGCAGCAGGGCGGCCGCGGCAATGACCATTCTGTTGGTCAAACGCGAGCGTTTGTGCGCCTGTTGGCGTTGTCCTTGCCTCATGGGATCACTTCGCTTCGTCCGGTGTTCAGCTGGTGTGGAGGGTGTTGAAGTCGACCTGGCCGGTCTTCTCCAGGACCGTGATGTGGTCGAGGACGACGGCGTTGGTACGGTTCGCCAGCGCGCGCACGATCGAGTTGCGGGTCTGGTCCCGGACCAGCGCGATCAGGCCGAAGACCTTGCCGTGCGCCCGGCGCAACAGCTCCGCGAAGACCGGGGGGAAGTCGTCGCCCTGGGCGGCGTTCATCTGGGCGAGCCAGCTCTGCTGGTCGGGGTTGGGCTGGTTGGGCAGCGCAATGCCCAGCGCCCGCCCCGCCTCCACCGCCCGCCGGTCCAACTCGGTGTGACCGGCGACGAGATGGTCGCCCGCCGTGCGCACCGCGGCAGTCTTGCCGCGTTCCTGTGCCTGGCGGCCGGCCGGCATCTCCCACAGTCCGGCCAGCCTGACCTTGCGTACGAAATCCCGGTCCAGTGGGGTCAGCGGCCCGAAGCGGGTGTTCACCGTGCCGCCGCCGTCGTCGTCGAACGAGACGGTGTTCGTTGCCGCTGCCGCGGTCTCGCCGAACAGCTGGACCGGCAGCAGCAGCGCCGCCAGCGTGGCGACGAGGGCACAGACCACCAGGCCGGTGGCGATGGTGCGTCCGGAGACTGTGGAGTTGCCGGACAGTGGGGAGTTGCGGACGATCGACCGCACGTGACCCTCCCGGTTCGTGCCGTGGCGGGCCCCCTGATGGGGTCCACCGGAATGCCACCGGACGCTAAGCGCCGGGCCCGGCCCGTGGCTCGGGGTCCTCACCCCTGGACAAATAACGGTCCGGCCCGGCCCGGCGCTGCTACGGTTCCGCGTGCGGGGGCGCCCGGCCGGACGGCGGGGTTCAGCGCGCGTACGGCGCCGCGGCCGCCGCCCGCCGCCGCTCCGCACGGGATTCGCGCAGATCGCGCGCGCCCTGCGCGTACATGTCGTCGATCTCCGCGGCACAGGCCCGCACGATCGCCGCGCGGCGCAGCTTCAGCGACGGCGTCATCAGCCCGGACTCCTGACTGAACTCGCTCGGCAGGATGCGGAACGCGCGGATCGACTCGCCGCGCGAGACCGCGCTGTTGGCCCGTGCCACCGCCCGCCGCACCTCGGTGTGCACCTGCTCCTCCGGTGACGGGTCCCGGCCGTCCGCCGTCTCGCCGCCGTCGTCGTCGGGGCCGGCCCCCAGGCGCCGCCAGTGCGCCAGCGCCTCCGGATCGAGTGTGACCAGCGCCGTCACATACGGCCGGTTGTCGCCGACCACCACGCACTGCGAGATCAGGGGATGGGCGCGCAGCCGCTCCTCCAGTGCCTGTGGGGCCACGCTGTTGCCGCCGCTGGTGATGATGATGTCCTTCTTGCGGCCGGTGATGACGAGATAGCCGTCGTCGTCCAGATGCCCCAGGTCGCCGGTCGGCAGCCAGCCGTCGTACAGCCCGCGGCCCGGCGCGCCCTGCTCGTCCAGATACCCGGCGAACACCGCCGGGCCGCGCACCCACACCTCACCGTCCAGCGCCATGTGCACCGCGTTCCCCGGCAGCGGCATCCCCACCGTCCCGAACCGGACCCGCCCCGGCGGCTGCACGGTGATCGCACCGGTGGTCTCCGTCAGGCCGTAGCCGTCGTAGACGGTGATCCCCGCCCCGGCGTAGAGCAGGCCCAACTCCCGCAGCAGCGGCGAGCCGCCGGAGACCCCGGTGCGCACCCGGCCGCCCAGCAGCTCCCGGATCCGGGAGTACACCAGCCGGTCGTAGACCGCGTGCCGGGCCCGCAGAAACGGATCGGGGCCGCGCCCGGCGCCCTGGGCCTGGGCCGCGAGCGCCTCGGCGTGGCGCACCGCCACCGTCATCGCCGCGTCGAACATCCGCCGCCGGCCGGCCTGTTCGGCGGCCCGGCGGGCGTGGTCGCAGATCTTCTCGTAGACGTACGGCACCGCGAACAGGAACGTCGGTCGGAACGACGCCAGCGCCGGCAGCAGCTCGTCCGACGCCGGGTCCGGCTGGTGGCCCAGCAGGACCCCGCCGCGCAGGCACGCCACCTGCACCATCAGCCCGTAGATATGGGCGAAGGGCAGGAAGGCCAGCAGGGAGGGGCGCTCCCCGGGGGCCGCGAGCAGGCTGCCCCAGCCCGCGTAGAGGGTGTCGCACTCGGCGGCGAGGTTGGCGTGTGTGATCACGCAGCCGCGGGGGACGCCCGTGGTCCCCGAGGTGTGCACGATGGCGGCGACGGAGGAAGGGGACACCGCGCGGCGCAGCCGGTGCACGTCTGCGTCGGTCAGCCGGGTGCCCTCCTCGGCCAGCCGCCGGACGCAGTCCCGGTCCAGCTGCCACAGCCGCCGCAGCTCGGTCGCCTCGTCGCACGCCGCGGCCACGGTCATGGCCTGCGCCTCGTTCTCGACGAGGACGGCGGCGACGCGGGCCCCGGAGAGGATGCAGCGCAGCTGCTCGGTGGAGGCGCTCGGATAGACCGGCACGAGGTGCGCGCCGATCGTCCAGAGGGCGTAGCTGAACAGCGTCCACTCGTAGCGGGTACGGGACATCAGGGCGACCCGGGTCCCGGGCCGGATCCCGTCCGTGAGCAGTCCCCTGGCCAGCGCCATGACCTCGTCGCGGAACTCCGCCGCGGTCACGTTCCGCCAGGTCCCGGGGGATCTGGCGTCGCGGCGGGCGAGCTGGGCGAAGTCCGGCTGATAGGCAGCGGTGTCGAAGACGGAGTCGGCCAGGCCGCCGGTCCGCAACGGTGCCGTCAGGGCCGGAACGCTGATGTCGCGCACAGCACCTCCTTGGTGGTCCCCCTGGATTTCCCCCGGTCCGCCACCCGTCCCCGGTGGCAGGGAGGGCAAGTTACCCGTCGGTCCCCCGGCTGCCCAGATCTGTGGCTACTCTTGAGCGGAAGACGACAAGTCCTGCGCGGAACGAGCGAAGAGGAGGGCGCCGGATGTACCGCATCGTCGACGCCTGGCGGCTCTGGGCCTCCGCGCTCCTCTTCCTCCTGGCCGGCGTGCTGCTCGCCCAGAGCGGTCTGGCGCCGGCCCTGACAGCCGTCGCGACCACCGCCGCGGTCCTGCTGCTGTGCAGCGCCTTCCTCGTGGCCGTCTGCTCCCGCGCGGTACCACCGGGCCGGATCCGCACGGCCATCCGCGACCGTGAGCGGCGTACCGCCTTCCTGCCGCAACGCGATCCGGACGCCGCGGGCCGCCCGCGTCCCCGGGCACCGGGCCGTCCCCTCCCGACGGCCGCGTAGACGCACCGGATCCGCACCACACCTCCGCGCGTCCGCGTGGTTCGTCATGCCGCATTCCCCTGTATCCGGCACGACGAGACCCGTGGAGGGCTCATCCATGTCCGTTTTCGGCATTCTCGGTGAGGGGCTGGCGCGCGGCGCCGACGCTCTCACCCCGCTCTTCGGCGCCGCGGCCACCGCCGCCGCCATTGTGCTGTGCACCCTCGCGGTACGCGCCGCGCTGCACCCGCTCGCCCGTGCGGCGGCCCGCGGCGAGAAGGCCCGCGCCGCGCTCGCCCCGCAGCTCGCCGCGCTCCAGCGCAAGCACCGCGGCAACCCGGAGCGGTTGCAGAAGGCGACGTCCGACCTCTACGCCCGGACCGGCTCCTCGCCGCTGGCCGGCTGCCTGCCGGCCCTGCTCCAGCTGCCCGTCTTCTTCGTCATGTACCACCTCTTCTCCACCGGGAGCGGCGGCCTGCTCGGCCACACGCTGCTGGGCGCGCCACTCGGCGGCAGCTGGCGCCGGGCGCTCGCCGACGGCGGGGTGTTCGGGCCGCACGGACTCGTCTATCTCGTCCTGTTCGCCCTGGTCGCCGCCGTCGCCACCTGGAACTTCCGCCGGGCGCGGGCCACGGCGGCCGCCGCCCCCGCGCCGGGTGCGGTCGGCGGATCCACGCTGCCCGGTCCGGGCGGGATGGCGAAGCTGATGCCGCTGCTGTCGTTCGGCACGCTGATCACCGTGGCCGTGGTGCCGCTGGCGGCCGGGCTCTACATGGTGACGACCACCGTGTGGACGGCGTGCGAGCGGGCGTTGCTGCACCGCGACCGGACGCCGGACGGTGCCCAGGGGCAGGGGCAGGGGCAGGGGCAGGGGCAGGGGCAGGTGGCCGAGGGCGCCCCGGTGAAGGACCCCGCCGTCGCGGCGGAGGAGCAGTCGGCCGCGCCGCCGAACCCCCCGGCGCAGCGCCGCGCTCCCCAGACCCGTGCGGCCCGGCAGCGGGCGGCACGGGCGAGGGCCAACTCCCGGCGGGCCGAGGCCGCCAAGACCGTTACTACCCCTCAGTAACGGTCCACTCCCTGAACGGGGTCTTGCGGACTGGATCGCGTTCTTGGACGATCGACCAAATCGCTCGATGGCCGTCCCCCATCGGCCGGCCCGGAAGAACCCTTCCAGGGCCGACCCTTCGACCACTGGAGTGGTACCGATGAAGCTGCTGCGTGTCGGAACGGTGGGGGCGGAACGCCCGGCGCTGCTCGACGAGGCCGGGGTTCTGCGGGACGTTTCGGCCCTGGTGACGGATATCGACGGGGCGCTGCTCGCGGACGACGAGGCGCTGGCGCGTCTGCGCGCCGCCGCCGCGTCCGGCCGGCTGCCCGCGCTGGACGCCGGGCTGCGCACCGGCGCTCCGGTGGCCGGTATCGGCAAGGTCGTGTGCATCGGGCTGAACTACCACGACCATGCCCGGGAGACGGGGGCCGCGACCCCCGAGGAGCCGATCATCTTCATGAAGGCCCCGGATACCGTCGTCGGCCCCGACGACACGGTCCTGGTGCCCCGGGGCAGTGTGAAGACCGACTGGGAGGTGGAGTTGGCGGTCGTGATCGGCCGCACGGCCCGCTACCTGGAGAGCGACGAGCAGGCCCTGGCGGCGGTCGCCGGATACGCGGTGGCGCACGACGTCTCCGAGCGCGCGTTCCAGATAGAGCGCGGCGGCCAGTGGGACAAGGGCAAGAACTGCGAGACGTTCAACCCGCTGGGCCCCTGGCTGGTGACCGCGGACGAGGTGCCCGACCCGCAGCGCCTCGGCGTCCGCCTGTGGGTCAACGGCGAACTCAAGCAGGACGGCACCACCGCCGAGCAGATCTTCCCGGTGGCCGAAGTGGTGCGCTACGTCAGCCAGTTCATGACCCTCTACCCCGGCGACGTCATCAACACCGGCACCCCGGCCGGCGTGGCCATGGGGCAGCCCGAGCCCAAGCCGTATCTGCGGGCCGGTGACGTGGTCGAGCTGGAGATCGACGGCCTGGGCCGCCAGCGCCAGGAGCTCAAGGACGCCTGAGCGCGGGCGGCCCGGCGGCCCTCGGCCGGCCAGGCCCCCGAGCGCTCAGGCGGCAGGGGGGTGCCCCCATCGCTCCAGGGCCTCGACCACCAGCGCGTGGTCGTCGCCCTGGGGCAGCCCGGAGACCGCCACCACCCCGACGACTCCCGTGCCGCGCAGGCGCACCGGGAACGCGCCGCCGTGCGCGGCATAGCGGTCCGCGTCCAGCCGGGAGGACTCCTCGAAGGTGCGGCCCTTGGCGCGGAACCGGGCGCCGACCAGATACGAGGACTCCGCGTAGCGTTCGACGACGGCGCACTTGCGCCGCAGCCAGGCGTCGTTGTCGGCAGAGGTGCCGGGCAGGGCGAAGTGGAACAGCTGCTGGGCGCCGCGGCGGATCTCGATGGCCACCGGGGCGCGGCGCTCGCGGGCCAGCTCCACCAGCAGTGAGCCCAGGCGCCAGGCGTCGTCGTTGCCGAAGGCGTCGAACTGGAGGCGTTCCTCCTGGGCGACGAGGCGGGCGACCTCGTCGTCCGGCGTGGCGGTCGGGCCGTCGGCGGCGCTCATGCGCCGGCCTCGATCCGGACCGTGCGGCCCTCCGCGGCCGACAGCTTCGCCGCCTCCAGGACGCGCAGCGTGGCCGCGGCCTCGGTGGCCGTCACCGGCGGCTCGCCGCCGTCGCGCAGCGCCCGCGCGATCGCGGCGTAGTAGGCGGGATAGTCGCCCGGCAGGGTCGGCACCGGCTCGGTCCCGCCGCTCTGCGGGGACGCGCCGGCCCCGAGCCGGCCCCAGTGGGACGAGGGCTCCACGCCCCACTCCGCGCCGTCGTCGCCCGGGCGGCGGCCCTCGCGCAGCGCCGCCTCCTGCGGATCCAGGCCGTGCTTGACGTATCCGGCCCGGCTGCCCAGCACCCGCAGGCGCGGCCCGAGCAGGGCGGCGGTGGCGCTCACCCACAGGTGGGAGCGGACGCCGCTCGCGTGGGTGAGCGCGATGAAGGTGTCGTCGTCGGCCTCCGCGCCGGGCCGTCGGACGTCGGACTCGGCGTAGACGCTGACGGCCGGGCCGAAGAGGGTCAGCGCCTGGTCGGCGAGGTGGCTGCCGAGGTCGTAGAGCAGCCCGCCGATCTCCTCCGGGTCGCCCGACTCGCGCCAGCCGCCCTTGGGCTGCGGCCGCCAGCGCTCGAAGCGGGACTCGAAGCGCTGGACCTCGCCGAGCGCGCCCTCCTCGATGAGCTTGCGCAGGGTGCGGAAGTCGTTGTCCCAGCGGCGGTTCTGGAAGACGGAGAGCAGCAGGCCGCGGTCGGCCGCGAGGGCGGCGAGCTCTTCGGCCTCGGCCGCCGTCCCGGCGAGCGGCTTGTCCACGACCACGGGCAGTCCGGCCTTCAGGGCGGCGGTGGCGAGCGGGACATGCGTTTTGTTCGGGCTCGCCAGGACGACCAGGTCGAGGTCGTCGGCGCGGTCGAGGACGGCCCCGGGGGTGTCGACCGTACGCACCTGTGGGTGTTCGGTGCGGGCCTGCGCCTGCCGCTCGGGGTCACCGGTCGAGACGGTGTCCAGGACCAGGCCGTCGGTGGCGGCGATCAGCGGGGCGTGGAAGACCGAGCCGGCCAGGCCGTAGCCGATGAGGCCGACGCGGAGCGGGGCGTGCGGGGTGCCGGGGGTGCCGGGGGTGCTCTCGCTCATGACTCCACTTAAGCAACGCTGTTGCCAAAGTGCAAGCGGTGGGGACAATGGACGGGTGACGCGTACAGATTCCGAGGACTCCGCCGGCCCCGAAGGCGAGGGCGGCCTCGCCGTATCCGGCGGCCGGCCGGGAGCCAACCTCCCCGCGCTGCGCGGGCACAACGCCGCCTTGGTGCTGGGCCTGCTCCGGGCGGCGGGGGAGCAGGGCGTGAGCCGCCTGGAGCTCGCCGCCGCCACGGGCCTGACCCCGCAGGCCGTCAGCAAGATCACCGCCCGGCTGCGGGCCGACGGACTGGCGGGAGAGGCCGGGCGTCGCGCCTCCACGGGCGGCAAGCCCCGTACGGTCCTGCGGCTGGTCCCCGGCGCCCGGCACGCCGTCGGACTGCACCTGGACCGCGACGAACTCACCGCCGTGCTCGCCGACCTCGCCGGCGAGCCGGTCGCGGTGCGGCGCGCCCCGCTCGCCTTCGAGGCGGGTGCCGAGCGGGTGCTCACCACCGTCGAGCGGGAGGTCGCGGCGCTGCGGGAGCAGGCCGGCGGGCCGCTCGTGCTGGGGGTGGGGGCCGCCTGCCCCGGCCCGCTGGATCATGTGGCCGGCGTCCTCCACCGGGTCACCGGCGCACCCCAGTGGGACGGCTTCCCCCTGCGGGACGCGCTCGCCGAGCGGCTCGGCCTGCCCGTCGTCCTCGACAAGGACACCAACGCGGCGGCCCTCGGCCTCGCCCAGGGGGCAGCAGAGGGGGCCGGCTCGTTCGCGTATCTGCATCTGGGCACCGGGCTCGGCGCCGGGCTGGTGCTGGGCGGCGGCCTCTACCGCGGGACGCGCACCGGAGCCGGCGAATTCGGCCACCAGGTCGTGCAGTTGGACGGCCCGCCGTGCGGATGCGGCAAGCGCGGCTGCATCGAGGCGCTGTGCCTGGCGGCGGTGGCGCGCGGCGACCTGGCACAGGCGGCCCGGGTGCTGGGCGCGGGCGCGGCCAACCTGGTGGAACTCCTGGACATCGACCGCGTACTCCTCGGCGGCCGCACCGTACTCGACCGCCCCGAGGAATTCGTCGGCGGCGTGGCCCGAGTGCTCGCCGGCCAGGCCCGGACGCGCGGCGGGGCCGGGGCCGCGGTGCCGGTGGCGCTCGCCCCGGGCGGCGCGCGGGCGGTCGCGGACGGGGCGGCACAGCTGGTGCTGGCGCCGCTCTTCGGGCCGCGCCACCCTGCCCTGGCGGAGCGCCGGGACCCGCCCTGAACCGCGGCGGACCGCACCGGGCCCGCCGCGCACGCTCGCCGCGACCGCCGCGGCCCCGCTCGTCGCCGGCGCCGTCCTGTCGCCGGCGCCCTCCTGTCGGCCGGGGCCCGCCGCCTGCGCCGCTGGTCCCGCGTGATGCGAGGATCACGAGGTGGAGTTCTCCTACGGCCAGGAACCTGGCGCACCCGTCCGGTCCGGCATCCCCGAGCACGGACGCATTCCCAAGTACTACGCGGCGAAGGTCGAAATCGCCGAACTGCTCGAGGAGTTGGGGGAGGGCGAGCCGCTGCCCGCGGAGCGGGACCTGGCGCTGCGCTTCGAGGTGTCCCGCGAGACGCTGCGTCAGGCGCTGCGCGAGCTGGTCCTGGAGGGACGGCTGCGCCGGCTGGGACGCGGCACGGTCGTCGCCGGCCCCAAGATGGAGCAACCCCTCTCTCTCGCCAGCTACACCGAGGGCGTCCGCCGTCAGGGCCGCACCCCCGGCCGCCGCCTCGTCGGCCTCGACCGCTTCCCGTGCTCGGCGCCGCTCGCCGCCGATCTCGGGCTCGGCACGGGCGATCCCGTCTGGCACATGGAGCGGGTGCTGCTCGCCGACGACGAGCGGGTCGGCCTGGAGAGCACCTATGTCGCGGCGGGACTGGCCCCGGACCTGGACACCGACTTCACCCCCGACTCCTCCTTCTACGCCTACCTCCACGAGCGCCTGGGCATCGGCTTCGGCGACGCGGACGAACGCCTGGAGACCGTGCTGGCGACCCCGCGCGAGGCCCTGCTGATCGGCACGCCGGGCGCCCTGCCGATGCTGCTGATCCATCGACTGTCGCGGGACACCCGGGGCCGCCCGCTGGAGCGGGTGCGCTCGCTCTTCCGCGGGGACCGGTTCTCGTTCACCACACAGCTGGGGACGCCGGGCGGAGAGCCCGCGGGGCGCGTCCCATCGCAGTGAACCGCCCATAACGCACCGCTCATACGGCGCATCCCATGGATTTATATCACGAACAGATAACGGGTCTAGGCCAAACTTGAGTCCGTGTTCACCGTCGCGTCGCCGGGCGGACGGTCGCGGGCCACCCGTCGCCAGGACCGTCTGGGGCATGCGAGTCATAGTTGTCGGAGCCGGCGTGCTGGGGACCATGCACGCCTGGCACGCAGTCGAACGGGGCCATGAGGTCCTCCACCTGGAACGGGAGGCCGAGGCCCGCGGCGCCTCGGTCCGCAACTTCGGGCAGATCTGGATCAGCGGCCGGGCCGGCGGCGAGGAGTTGGCCACCGCGCTGCGCGCCCGCGAACTGTGGGAGGGCATCGGGGCCCGGGTCCCGTCGCTCGGCTTCCGGGCCGTCGGTTCGCTGACCCTGGTCAGGAACCCGGCGGAGGCCGCCGTCGCCGAGGCCGCCACCCGCCGCCCCGACGCCGCCGACCGCGGCTACCGGCTGCTGACCGCCGACGAGGCCCGCGCGATCAACCCCGCCCTGCGCGGCGCGTTCACCGGCGCCCTGTGGTGCGAACGCGACGCCGCCGTGGAACCACGGGTCGCCCAACGCGCCCTCAAGGCGGAGCTCTTGGCGTCCGGCCGGTACACCTACCTCGGCGGGCGCGAGGTCCGCGAGGTGGTGGGCGAGCGCGCGGTCCGCGACGACCACGGCGCCACCCACCACGGCGACGCGGTCGTCCTGTGCACCGGCGCCTGGCTCGGCGGCCTGGTCCGCGACCTGGCCGGGGACCTGCCGGTGCGCCGCGTCCGCCTCCAGATGATGCAGACCGACCCGCTGGGCGAGCCGCTCACCACGTCCGTCGCCGACGCCGACAGCTTCCGCTACTACCCGGCCTACCGGAGCGACGCCCTGGACACGCTCAACACCGTCCAGACCCAGGCGCCGACCGCCGCCGAGCACCGGATGCAGCTGCTGATGGTCCAGCGCGCCGACGGCGGACTGACGATCGGCGACACGCACGAGTACGAGACACCGTTCGCCTTCGACACCGTCGAGGAGCCGTACGAGCATCTGGCCGGCGTCGTCGAGTCGTTCCTGGGCCGCCCGCTGCCACGCATCCGCCACCGCTGGGCCGGGGTGTACGCGCAGTGCACCGACACCTCGAAGGTGGTCCACCGCCGACAGGTCCGCGACGGCGTGTGGCTGGTCACCGGCCCCGGCGGCCGCGGTATGACCTGCTCCCCGGCCATCGCCGAGACCACCGCGAACGAACAGGGATGGTGACCAGGTTGACGAACTCCGACCGCACCCCGAACTCCGACCGCGCCCCGAACACCGACCGCACCTCGCAGGAGTACCGCGCCCCGGACGCCGACGCCGTCCGGCTGGTCGTCCTGGACATGGCCGGCACCACCGTCGCCGACGGCGGCCTCGTCGAGGAGGCGTTCGGCGCCGCGGCGCTGCGCCTGGGCGTCACACCGGGCAGCGACGAGCACGCCGCACAACTCGCCCATGTGCGCGCCACCATGGGCGAGTCCAAGATCTCCGTGTTCCGCCGGCTGTACGGCGACGAGGACGCGGCCCAGCTCGCCAACCGGGCCTTCGAGGAGGCGTACGGGGAGCTGGTGGACGGCGGGCGGATCGCCCCCGTCCCGGGCGCCCGGGAGGCCATCGAATCGCTCCGGGCAGCCGGCCGCACCGTCGTGCTCACCACCGGCTTCGCCCGCATCACCCAGGACGCCCTCCTCGACGCGCTCGGCTGGCGCGGCCTGGTGGACCTCACGCTCTGCCCGGCCGACGCGGGCGGCCGCGGCCGCCCCTACCCCGACATGGTGCTGGCCGCCCTGCTGCGCACCGGCGCCGCCGACGACGTGCGGCAGATCGCGGTCGCCGGCGACACCTCGTACGACATGCTGACCGGCCGGCGGGCGGGCGCCTCGATCGTGGCCGGTGTGCTCACCGGGGCGCACGGAGCGACGCAGCTGACCGCGGCGGGCGCCACCCACGTCCTCGGCTCGGTCGCCGAACTCCCCGCCCTGCTCGGTGGGGCCTGACATGGCCGCCGCCGCGGAGGCCGGGATCCGCTTCGACGAGGTGTCCGTCGCCTACGGGAAGCACGGCGAGCACACCGTCCTGGACTCCTTCTCGCTGGCCGTCGAGCCGGGCGAGGTGATGGCCCTGCTCGGCCCGTCCGGCTCCGGCAAGACCACCGCGCTGCGCACCGTCGCCGGCTTCGTCCGGCCGGCCGCCGGGCGGGTGCTGATCGACGGCCGGGACGTCACCGGGCTGCCGCCGTACCGGCGCGGCATCGGCATGGTCGTTCAGCAGTACGCGCTCTTCCCGCACATGAAGGTCGCCGCGAACGTCGCCTTCGGCCTCAAGGCGCAGAAGGTGCCGCGCGCCGAGATCGCCGGCCGGGTCGCCGAGGCGCTGGAGATGACCGGCATGGCCGCCTACGCCGGCCGACACCCCCGGGAGCTGTCCGGCGGCCAGCAACAGCGCGTCGCCATCGCCCGCGCCCTGGCCATCCGCCCCGGCGTCCTGCTCCTCGACGAGCCGCTCTCCGCCCTGGACGCCCGGCTCCGCTCCGGCATGCTCGCCGAACTCGCGCGGTTGCACCGCGAGTTGCCGGACGTGACCATCCTCTACGTCACCCACGACCAGGTCGAGGCGCTGACGCTGGCCGACCGGATCGCCGTCATGGACAAGGCCCGTCTGCGGGACTGCGGCACCCCGCAGCAGCTCTACCGGCGCCCTCGGACCGAGTTCACCGCCTCGTTCGTCGGCACCGCGAACCTGCTGCCGGTCACGGTGACCGGCGACGGGGCCCGCTTCGCCGGCCGCACCCTGGACGTCCCGCGGACCGGCCTGGCCGACGGCGTCGCCGCCACGCTCTGCGTACGCCCCCATCTCGTCCAGCTCGGCGCGGCAACGGAGGCTCCCGGCAACACGCTCCACGGCACGGTCACCGAGGTGCAGTGGCGCGGCGCGACGCACCGCCTGTACGCGGACGTCGACGGCCACCGCGTCATGGCCGACCTGCGCGAACTGCGCGATCCCCCGGCCTTGGGCGACCCGGTCGCGCTGCACTTCGCCGCCGAGGACGGCGTCCTCGTCCCGGCGGGAATCGGCGGGGACGGTGGCCACGATGGCTGATACGCACACCGCCCGGTCCGACGCCGCGCGGTCCGACGCCGCTCACGCCGACCCGGCCCGGTCCGACGCCGCTCACGCCGACCCGGCCCGGTCCGACGCCGCTCACACCGATGCCGCCCGATCCGCGGCGCCGGTGAAGGCACCGGTGAAGACACCTGTGGAGGCACCGGCCCGGCCCGCCCGCGGCAGGGCCGCCCTGTGGACGCTGCCGCCCGTCGCCGCCCTGGCCCTGGTCTTCCTCTACCCCCTGGCCCTGCTGGTGTGGCAGTCCGTCAGCCCGGACGGCGGCGGCCACTCCACCGCCCCCTACGCCACCGTCCTCGCCGAGACGTCGTTCCGCGACGCCCTCGCCCACACCGTCCTGATCGCCGTGGGCGCGACCCTCGGCGCCCTGCTCCTGGGCCTGGCGCTCGCCCTGGTGATTGCTTTCGTGCCGTTCCCCGGGGGCCGGGCCCTCGCCCGCTTCATCGACCTCTTCCTCGCCTTCCCGTCCTTCCTGATCACCCTGGCGCTGCTGTTCCTCTACGGCACCGTCGGCGTGGCCAACGGCCTGTGGACGGACGTCACGGGCGCCACGAGCGGACCGCTGAACTTTCTGCACACCCCCTGGGGCGTCCTGCTGGCCGAGGTCACCTACTTCACCCCGTTCGTGATGCGGCCCCTGCTCGCCGCCTTCTCGCAGGTGGAGACCGGCCAGCTGGAGGCCGCCGCGTCCCTGGGCGCGCGGCCCTGGCGCACCGTGCGCACGGTGATCCTGCCCGAGGCGCTGCCCTCGCTGGCGGCGGGCGGTGCGCTCGTCCTCGTGCTGTGCCTCAACGAGTTCGGGATCGTGCTGTTCACCGGCGCCAAGGACGTCGTCACCCTGCCGGTGCTCGTCTACACCAAGGCCATCCTCGACGGCGACTACACCGGCGCCTGCGCCGTCGCCGTCATCAACATCGCCCTCTCCGTCACGCTCTACGCCCTCTACCGGGTCGTGGCGTCGCGCACGGGCGCCCGTACCGGAGGTGAGCCGCGTCGTGCTGGTGCATAGCAAAGCCGCCCGCCGGGTCGTCCACACCCTCTTCTTCCTGCTCTTCGTCCCCGTCTTCGCACTGCCCCTGCTCGTCATCGCCGCCGCGTCCCTCACCACCGGCTGGAGCGGCGCGCTGCCCTCGGGCGCGACCCTGGCGCACTACCGCGACATCGCGCGGGGCGACGCGTCCGCCGCCCTGGTCACCAGCGTGCTGACCGCGCTGGCCGCCAGTACGGCCGCGCTGGCCGCCGGTACCTGGGCCGCGCTGGCCGCCCAGCGGCTCGGCCGCCGTGCCCGCCGCCTCCTCGACGCGCTGTTCCTCCTCCCCGTCGCGGTCCCCTCGGTCGTGGTGGGCCTCTCGCTCCTCGTCGCCTTCTCGCAGCCGCCGTTCCTCCTCAACGGCACCCCGCAGATCGTGATCATCGCCCACGCGGTCCTGGTCACGGCCTTCGCCCACCAGTCCGTCACGGCCGCGCTGGCCCGCCTCGATCCGGCCTACGAACAGAGCGCCGCCGGCCTCGGCGCCCGCCCCGCGTACGTCCTGTGGCGCATCAAGATCCCCCTGCTGCTGCCGTCCCTGACCGCCGCCTTCGGGCTGTGCTTCGCCCTCTCCATGGGCGAACTGAGCGCCACGATGATGATCTACCCCCCGGACTGGATGCCCCTGCCGGTCCAGATCTTCGCCGCCACCGACCGCGGCTCCCTCTTCACCGGCGCCGCCCTCGCCGTGGCCCTGATGGCCACCACCCTCGCCGTCCTCCTGGTCGTCTCCCGCATCCGCACCAAGGCCGCCTACCGCTGAACCCGCCCCCTTGCCCCCCTGAGGAGTCACCCCGCATGCGTACCCTCCGCCCGGCCCTCGTGCCGCTCACCGCCGCCCTCACCACCCTCGGCCTCGCCGCATCCCTCACCGCCTGCGGCGGCGCCTCGACCGCCGACCCCGACGCCAAGGAGATCACCGTCTACAGTGCCGACGGCCTCAAGAGCGAGAAGGGCGACGGCTTCTACGACAAGGTCTTCAAGGACTTCGAGAAGAAGACCGGTATCAAGGTCAACTACGTGGAGAGCGGCTCCGGCGCCGCCGTCCAGCGTCTGGCCCGCGAACGCGCCAACACCAAGGCGGACGTGGTCGTCACGCTGCCGCCCTTCATCCAGCAGGCCGACGGCAAGGGCCTGCTGGACACCTACCGCCCCAAGGGCTCGGACCGGGTCGCGGCCGCCGACAAGGACCCGAACGGCAAGTGGACCTCCGTCGTCAACAACTACTTCTGCTTCATCTACAACAAGAAGGGAATGCCCCGGCCCCCGCAGGCCTGGAGCGACCTGACGGACGGCAGGTTCCGGGGCAAGCTGCAGTACTCGACGCCGGGTGTCGCCGGCGACGGCACCGCCGTCCTGATCAAGGCCATGCACGACCTCGGCGGCCAGGCACCCGCCATGGCCTTCCTGAAGAAGCTCCAGGCCAACAACGTCGGCCCGTCGTCCTCCACCGGCCAGCTCGCACCCAAGACCGACAAGGGCGAACTCCTGATCGCCAACGGCGACGTCCAGATGAACTACGCCAACCTGGCGTCCATGCCCCACCAGGGCATCTTCTTCCCCGCCGCGAAGCCCGGCGGCAAGCCCTCCACCTTCGCGCTCCCGTACGCCGCGGGCCTGGTCAAGAACGCCCCGCACCGCGCCAACGCCGAGAAGTTCCTCGACCATCTGCTCTCCGCACAGGTCCAGAAGCAGGTCTCCTCGGTCGGCGGCGGTTTCGCCGCCCGCAAGGACGTCAAGGCCACCGACGCCAACGCCGCCGCCCTCGCCGAGATCATGAAGGGGGTCGAGGTCTTCCGCCCCGACTGGAACGACATCGACAAGAACCTCGACACCTACATCGACGCCTGGAGGACGGCCACGGGCAGCTGAGCGGGGCCGGCCGCCCGCACATGCGGGTCTTCTGCCGTCCGGCAATCGCCGTGCCGCGCGCGACCTCCAGCGAACCGGAGGAACCGACGAGCTCCGCCGGCGCGTGTGCGCCCCGCTCCGCCCCCGGCCGGCTTCCCGGTGATCGACAGGGTCACCTCCCCACCCCCCTGACTTAGGGTGGGTCCGTCGGCCGTGTGTACGAGCCGTGGGGCACCGGGTGCCCCAGCGGCAGGCGGCCGGGAATCGGGTCCAGACGTACGGCAGGAGTCCGGCAGTGGCAGAGCGCAAGCCGATCGAGTCATGGCTCACCGATATGGACGGGGTCCTGATGCACGAGGGCATCCCCGTCCCGGGGGCGGACGCCTTCATCAAGCGGCTGCGCGAGTCGGGCAAGCCCTTCCTCGTGCTGACCAACAACTCCATCTACACCCCGCGCGACCTGCACGCCCGGCTGAGCCGGATCGGGCTGGACGTGCCCTGGGAGTCGATCTGGACATCCGCGCTGGCCACCGCGCAGTTCCTGGACGACCAGCGGCCCGGCGGCACGGCGTACTGCATCGGGGAGGCGGGACTGACCACCGCCCTGCACGACATCGGCTATGTGCTGACCGACCACGCCCCCGACTACGTCGTGCTCGGAGAGACTCGGACCTATAGCTTCGAGGCCCTGACCAAGGCGATCCGGCTGATCAACGACGGCGCCCGGTTCATCGCCACGAACCCGGACGAGACCGGGCCGTCGGCGGAGGGGGCGCTGCCCGCGACCGGGTCGGTGGCCGCGCTGATCACCAAGGCGACGGGCGTCGAGCCGTACTTCGTCGGCAAGCCCAACCCGCTGATGATGCGGCACGGACTGAACGCCATCGGAGCGCACTCCGAGAGCTCCGCGATGATCGGCGACCGGATGGACACCGATGTCGTGGCGGGCCTGGAGGCGGGGATGGAAACCTTCCTGGTGCTGACCGGCCTGACCCGTCCCGAAGAGGTCGAACGGCATCCGTACCGGCCCTCCCGGGTCGTCGACTCCATCGCCGACCTGGTGGATCTGGTCTGAGCGGCCCGCCCGCCCGGCCCCTCACTTGAACGGTGCAGTGCCGGGCCGTACCGGATGCGAACTGCCGCGCACAGGCGGACCTTCGAAGTATTCGGAGGTTCACCATGGGCTCACCGCAACTGACTCTCTGCGCCGCCGTCGCGGCCTGCGTGATGGCAACGGCGCCCGCCCACTCCACGGACGAGCGCGCCGACGGGACCACAGCGGTCTCGGTGGCCCCCGCCGTGATCACCGATGCCGCGGTCACCGACGCCGCGGTCACCCCCGCCCCCGCGGCGGCCGGCCCCGCCACCCGGGGCGCCCTCGCCCAAGGGGAGGCCGAGGACGTGCCTTCCGAACGCGACGCCGCCAACCGCGAACTGAGCAGCACCTCGGCCGTGGGCCTGGTGCTGGCCGGGGGCGCCCTCCTGGTGGTCGCGGGGCAATTGCTGCGCCTCCGGCTACGGCTCCGACGCGAACGGGAAGGCGGGGGTAGCGGGGATGAGAGCTGAGGAGGGACGGGAGGCGGCACCGCGCGCCGTCGCCCGGATCGCCGGGTCCGCCCGGCTGCTGACCGGTGTGGCCTGGGCGCTCCTGCTGCTGGGGCTGTGGCTCTGGGGGTGGGGGATGCCGGGCGACGGCGCCGAGCACCCGCCGGCCACGGGGGACATCGCCGCCGTCGGCCGCCCCCCGGGCCGGTTGTCCCCGCGCGTCCACGACCCGGTCGCCGCCTCCGTCGCCGCCCGCCCCACCCGCATCGCCATCCCCGCCCTCGGCGTACATGCCGTCGTCGCACGCCGCCTCGCCGGGGAGACGCCGGCCACCGCGTCGCCGTGCGACGCCGCGGAGGCGGCCGGCTGGTACGCCGACGGCCCCGCTCCGGGCGCTCCGGGTGTGGCGCTGCTGGCCGGCCCGCCCGGCGGCGGCCACCGCGCCGCGCTCCACGGCCTGGCCGGCATCGAGTTGGGGGAGCGGGTCGACGTGGGGCGCTCGGACGGCGGCACCGCACAGTTCACCGTCGAGGACGTCCGGTTCTACGACCGGGACGATCTCGATGCACATGAGGTGTACGGCGCCCACGAGCGAGGCCGTTCCGAGCTGCGTCTGGTCTCCTGCGACGGCGCCTTCGAACCCGCGCGGCACACCCGCCGCGCGCACGTGGTGGTCTCGGCCTACCTGACGGGATACCGGGAGGCGCCCCCGGTGGCCGGCTGACGGGACGGCTCGCCCGGTGGAACACGACTGAGGCCCCTCGCCATGGCGAGGGGCCTCAGTGCTACGTGCGCCGCCAGGGACTCGAACCCCGGACCCGCTGATTAAGAGTCAGCTGCTCTAACCAACTGAGCTAGCGGCGCGCGCTGACCTGAAGAACTTTACACGAACTTCGAGCGTGCTCCGTACCCACGTCCGAACCACCCACACGCGCGACGCATGTGACCCGCGCCACTTCGTCGTCCCGAAGTGCGCTCGGGGTGGCCGAAGGTCCCGCGCTCTCGGGACCTTCGGCCACCCCATCGTCCGTATTCGACTGTGAAGACTGGTTGATGGCGGCAGATCGTGATGTGTCAGGTCAACATGCGCTATCTACCGCCGGTTGAGAGGCTGAGGCCAACGCCGAGGCGAGCGGTTCGACGCCGACGCGGGAGCTGTACGGGAAGCCGGAACGAGGCCGGAAGGAACGGGCATGGCAGCACGGGGTCGGGTCATAGGCAGCCGCACCGGCGGCCACCGGTGCGGTCGCGCCACGCGGTCCCCGGAGTCCGGCGCCACGCCCACTTCCGGCGGAATCACCCGGGCCGATTTCAGCGGCCCCGAATGCACCGGCCCCGATTGCGCCGGCCCCGACATCACCGGGCCGGATCCCGCCGGCCCGGGAGTCACCTGCGCCCCGCTTCCGGCCCCGCCTTCCGCCGGATACCCGCCGGCTTCCCCGCCGGGCGGCCGGCCGCGGCGGCGGTGCCGCCGTCCCGCCGGGCCCGCCGCCACGTTCCGGCCGGTCGCGGCCGTCACGGAGGCCGCCTCCCCGGATGGCGTCCGTCACTCCTCCTTCTCCATCGCAACCCCGTCGCGCGCGTCGACGTCTGCTAGGACGCGCGCCCCGGAATCGGGTCTCCCGGGACTCGCCCCTCTTCGGAAAGGTTGACCGTCGTGGTGTCGACAGCCAAGCGCACCCTTGAGATGCAGCTCCTCATAGGACCGCACGACGCGGTCCCGGTGTCCGGCCGGTTCAGCTACCGCAGTGACCGCCCGTACGAGGTCGAGGTCGACTTCATAACCCGCGGCCGGTCGGTCGCCACCTGGGTGTTCGCCCGCGAACTGCTGCTGGGCGGCCTGCGCGACGAGACCGGAGAAGGAGATGTGCGGGTGTGGCCGTTCCGTGAGCCGGGCGGGCCGCGCCGAATCCACATCGAACTGTCCACCGATGACAGCGTCTGCGAGCTGTCGGTACGTGCAACGGAGCTGACCGCGTGGCTGGAGCAGACGGCGGCCGTCGTGCCGCCCGGCCGGGAGAACGCATACCTCGACATGGACACCCATCTGGCCCGGCTCCTCGCGGAAAGGCGCTGATGCCGATCATGCCGATCATGCCGACCTCGACCGGCCTCGACGGCGCGGCCCTGTCCGACCTCGGTATGCCGCCCGCGCAGCGCACCGCGGTACGACGCCCCGCGGACGGAGCGGACGGAGCGGGCGCCGCCTCCTCCCTCCCGTCGCCGTCGCCGTCGTGCGCCTCGCCGCAGGACGCCCGCCCGCACGGCTTCCTGCCCGAGCGGCCCCCGGTCCGTTCCATGATCGGGACGTGGACCCGGCTGGACGCCATGGCCCGGGCCGCGGCGCACGCCCCCGACCGCGAGGCCGCCGTCGCCGTCGTGGAACGGGCCCACCGCGCCGATGAGTTGAGCGCCCTGCGGCAACGCGTCTCCCGGCTGTCCCCGCGCAACGCGGAGGCCGCGGCGATGCGCGTCGCGGTGATCGCGGTCTCCTGCGGCTGGAACGGGCTCGACCCGCAGGCTCCGGCCGCCCGCCGGGCCGCCGACGAGGGGTTCCTCGACCTGTGGGCGGCCGTCGCCCACCGCATCGACCACGACCAGTTCGTCGCGCTGCCCACCCTCGCGCTCCACAACTGGGCCCCCGAACGCAAGCCCCGCAAGCACCTCCCCATCGACCAACTGGCCCGCACGGAAACGCTCGTCCCCATCGTCCGCTGGGCCCCCGAGGGACAGCCGCTCAGCCGCCTCGACCGGCTGATGCTGGCCGCGACCCGCCTGGAGGCGCACGGGATCTGGCTGTTCCGGCTCGCCGAAACCCTCGCGGGCCGGTCACCGGACGACTCCTCCACCCCGACGGCGCTGCGCCGCCTCGTCCGCGTCCAGCACGCCCTGCGCACCCAACTGCGCGCCGAGGCGGCGGAACTGGCAGCCGCCCCGACGACCCCGCAGCAGCGCGCGGTCCTCGGCGCCCTCGCCGAACAGGGCGCTCTGGAACCCCCGGTCCTCCAGGCCGCGGATGCGGTTCTCGGCGTCGGCGGGCGACGGCCGGGTGACGGCAGGCGGCAGCTCCAGCGGCGCCATCTCCCGGCGTCCCACCGCGCCTGGCTGAGCGCCATGGACCGCCACTGCGCCCCGGTCCGCACGCTCGCCCACCGGGGCGGTCCCGATGCCGCCGTCTACCGGGAGGCCCAGGAATCCCTCATCGCCCTGCGCCGCACCTACACCTCCCTGGTCCACGCCGCCGCCCGGCCCGCCGCCGCCCCCCTCCCGGCCGCGGCCTGACCCCGGGGCCGCACCCCGCACCCGCACGCGAGAGGAAGTGAGCGCCGGCGCGCCGGGCCGCACCGCCGGTCGCCGGCGGTGCGGCCCGGCCGGTCGCCGGTGCGGCCCGGCGCAGGTCAGAGCCGCGAGAGAGGCCGCCCCCCCGACGCCCCCCCCGACGCGCCTCCGGAGCAGCATCCGGCGGCGCCGTTACGGCCGAGGGAGGCCGTGCTCGCCCCGACACACACAGCCGAGGGAGCCGTGCTCGCCCCGTAACGCCGCAGTTGTAGCGGTCATTGGTCTGGACATGTCCAACGTCCCTCATTAGTCTGCCGTTTGGTCTAGACCGCACATCGTCGGCTCACGGAACTCCCCCCACGTTCTTCAGGAGCGAAGCATGCGCAAACGGATCAGTGCTGTCGTGGTCGGGCTCGGTATCGCCGGTGCCTCCCTGCTCGCGACGGGCAGCGCCGCAAGTCACGGCTACAGCGACGCACCCCCCAGCCGGCAGGCGCTCTGTGCCGCCGGGACGGTCAAGGACTGCGGCGCGATCCAGTACGAACCGCAGAGCGTCGAGGCGCCCAAGGGCTTCCCGGCCGCCGGGCCGGCGGACGGAAAGATCTGCTCCGGCGGGCACGACAACTTCGCCGAACTCGACGACCCCCGCGGCGGCAAGTGGCCGGGCACCAAGCTCTCCCCGGGGCAGGGCTACACCTTCACCTGGCGGCTGACCGCACGTCACTCCACCACGGACTTCGAGTACTTCATCACCAAGGACGGCTACGACCCCACCAAGCCCCTCACCCGGGCCGATCTGGAGCCGGAGCCCTTCATGACGGTCCCGATGGGCGGCGCCCAGCCCGGCGCGACGGTGCAGCACCAGGGCACCGTGCCCACCCAGAAGTCGGGACGCCACATCATCCTGGGCGTCTGGAACATCGCCGACACCGGCAACGCGTTCTATGCCTGCTCGGACGTGGACCTCTCCTGACCCGCGCCCCGGCGCCCGGGCCCTGACGCCCGCCGCGCCCCTCCTGCCCCACCCCTCTCCCGTCCCTCCTCCCGCCCCTCCTCCTCCTGGCATCGGGCCCGGCGGCGCCGGCCGCCCCATGTCCCGCCGGGCCCTCCCGTCTTCCCCCGGGAGGGCCCGCGGCCGTTTCCGGCCCGGACGGGACTCCACATCTGACGCCCCGTCAACTACCCTCCGGCGCCATGGCAGCCCACCGCACCCCCGACGACGACACCCCAGGCAACCGCATCCCAGGCAACCCCATCCCGGGCAAGCGCATCCCAGGCAACCGCACCCCCGGCAGCAGCGCCGCCCCGGCGACCGTCGCGGAACTGGTCCGGGCGCAGTGGGGCGATCACCGCACCGGCCTGCTGTCCGCCCAGGGGGTGCGCACGCACCACGAGACGGCCGCCGGGGCGCTCGCGCGGGCGGCGCTGTTCCGGGATCTGCTGCCGCGCGGCGCCGAGCCGCACATCGGGGTGCTGCTCGACAACGTCCCCGAGTACCCGCTGTGGCTCGGCGCCGCCGCCCTCGCCGGAGCCGCCGTCGCCGGTATCAACCCCACCCGCCGCGGTCCCGAGCTCGCCCGCGACATCACCCACACCGACTGCGCGCTGCTGATCACCGAACGCGCCCACCTCCCCCTGCTGGCGGACGTGGCGCTGCCGCTCCCGCCCGGGCGCGTCCTGGTCGTGGACGACCCGGCCTACCTCGAGCTCCTGAGGCCCTACGCGCGGGCCCGGCCCGACGACATCCCCGACGCCGCCGCCACCCCCGCCTCCCGGATGTTGCTGTACTTCACCTCCGGCTCCACCGGCGCACCCAAGGCCGCGATCTGCACGCAGGGCCGGCTGGCCGCCGCCGGGCGCTCGCTGGCCGGGTACTTCGCGGTGCGGCCGGACGATGTGCACTACCTCTGCATGCCGATGTTCCACGGGAACGCCGTGATCGCCGGCTGGGCCCCGGCGCTGGCCGGCTCCGCGGCCGTCG
Organism: Streptomyces sp. NPDC048650; assembly: GCF_043199095.1. Taxonomy (NCBI): domain Bacteria; kingdom Bacillati; phylum Actinomycetota; class Actinomycetes; order Kitasatosporales; family Streptomycetaceae; genus Streptomyces; species Streptomyces sp. NPDC048650. Next base: position 167,479 of record NZ_JBICVM010000003.1, read on the forward strand.
CGCTGCGCCGTCGCTTTTCGGCCTCCGCCTTCCTCCCGGACGTCCGCCGCTTCGGCGCCACGTATTTCACCTATGTGGGCCGCGCCGTCCAGTACCTGCTCGCCACGCCGCCGGCTCCCGACGACCGCGACAACCCGCTGCGTGCGGGGTTCGGGACCGAGGCGGGCGCGGTCGACGCCGAGCGCTTCGCGGACCGCTTCGGGGTCCGCCTGACGGAGGGGTACGGCTCGTCCGAGGGCGGCGCCGCGCTCCAACGCTCCCCGGACACCCCGCCCGGCGCCATCGGCCGGCCCGCCCCCGGTGACGATCTCGCCGTCGTCGACCCGGAGACCGGAGCCGAGCTGCCGCGCGCCCGGCTCGACGCCGACGGCCGGCTGCTGAACGGCGACCGGGCCATAGGGGAGCTGGTCAACCGCGGCCGCAGCTCCTTCGAGGGGTACTGGCGCAACCCGGAGGCCACCGCCGCGCGCACCCGCGGCCGACGGGGCGGGCGGGTCGGCGCCGGCTGGTACTGGACCGGGGACCTCTTCTTCCGCGACGCCGAGGGGTTCTTCCACTTCGCGGGCCGCACGGACGACAGGCTGCGCGTCGACAGCGAGAACGTCGCCGCCGCGATGATCGAGAACATCCTGGCCCGCTACGCACCGGCCACCGGTGTCGCCGTCTATGCCGTACCCGACCCCGTCGCCGGCGACCAGGTCATGGCGGCCCTCGCGATGCGAACCGGCACGGCGTTCGACCCGGCGGGGTTCGCGGCCTTTCTCGCCGCCCAGCCCGACCTCGGGACGAAGATGGCGCCGCGCTTCGTCCGGCTCCTGGAGACGCTCCCGGTGACCGCCACCAACAAGGTGCACCGGGTCGCCCTCCGGCGGGCCGGATTCCGCTGCCCCGAACCGGTCTGGTGGACGCCGACGACTCCCGGCCCCGGGGGAGCACCCGCGGGAAGCACGTACCGCCGCTTCACCGCCGCCGACCGCGCCGCGCTCCTGGCCCACTACCGCGAGCACGCTCGGGCCCCTCTTCTGGAGAGGTGAGAACGCCGAAATGGGCGCTCCCGGATAACCGGGAACGCCCATTTCACAGGTGCGCCGCCAGGGACTCGAACCCCGGACCCGCTGATTAAGAGTCAGCTGCTCTAACCAACTGAGCTAGCGGCGCGCGCTGACGAAAGAAATACTACCTGGTCCTCAAGGGTGCTTCCGACCACGTCCGGGCGGCCCGTCCGCGCCGTCAGATCGCCAGCGACAGCAGTACCGGAGCGGCCCGGCGGTTGAGGGCGTCGGCGGCCTGGCGCAGACGGTGGGCGTGCTCCAGGGGCATGGACAGGGCGAGGCAGCCGACCGTCGAACCGGCGGTGATCGGTACGGCCGCGCAGACCGTGCCGACGGCGTACTCCTGGAGGTCCAGCACCGGGACGGTCGGCGGCTGGCTGTCGAGCTTGTGGAAGAGGATCTTCTCGTTGGTGATCGTCCGGGAGGTGAGCCGGGCGGTCTTGTGGCGAGAGATGTGGTCCTTGCGCCCGTCGTGGTCCAGCTGTGCGAGCAGGCACTTGCCCACCGCACTGGCGTGCGCCGTGCGGTGGAACTCGGCCCATTCGTTGACCTTGGGCGCCAGCGGCCCGTCGGCGTAGTGCAGGATCTTCACCTCGCCGTCGATGTAGCGGCTGATGTAGACCGCCGCACCCACCGAATCGCGCAGCTCGTCGAGCGTGATCTGGAGCTTGTCGCGCAGCGCGTGGTTCCGGTCGCCGCCGGATCCCAGCAGGAGCAGCGATTCGCCGACCACATACGCGCCGTCCGCGACCTGTTCCACATAGCCTTCGCGCCGCAGCATCGACAGCATGTGGGCGAGGTGGCCCGAGGGCAGGCCGGTTTCGCGTGCGACCTGGACATCGGTCACGCCGTCGGCGTGCCTGGAGATCGTTTCGAGCACGCGAAGGGCGTACTGCACCGAATGGAACGGCGCGGTCGGCTCGGGCTTCAGCGCCACGGTGTCCCCCTAGCAGGTCGGTACCGCTTGCGTCGTCACCTCGTCGGCGGTCACGGCGGCGCATGCGCAGTCGTTCCCGGACAACGGGGCTCGTATCACGATAGCGGTCAACGGCCCGCGATGGAGGGGGTCTTGACCGAAAGACGATGCCTTTCACGCGTCTGTGCAGGGGAGAGTTTCCCTGGCATATGCCAGGAGCATGGTAGAGGTTTGGCGATGCGCCGGGTCGATGCCGTGTGACGTGCCGAAGCCCGGCCCTTCGGGGTGGGCCGGGCTCCGTTCCGTGCGAGACGGGGGGCGCAGAGAGAGGTGTCCGGGCGTGCGCTGGGGGCGCACCAGAAGCATCGACGGGGCGTCCGTCACGAGAGTCGCACGGGTCCCGGCGGTCGCAGGAATTCCATCAAGCCAACTTTCCGCCGGGACCGGTGACCGGCCGCCGCTACAGCACGGCGCTGAGGAACTCCCGCGTCCGCTCGTGCTCCGGGTCCGTGAAGATCTGCTCCGGCGGGCCGAACTCGATGACCCGGCCGGCGTCGAACATCATCACGCAGTCCGAGATGTCCCGGGCGAAGTTCATCTCGTGGGTGACGCAGAGCATCGTGATGTCCGTGGTGTGCGCGATGTCCCGCAGGACGTCCAGCACGCCGGCCACCAGCTCCGGGTCGAGCGCCGAGGTCACCTCGTCCAGCAGGAGGACCTGCGGCCGCATCGCCAACGCCCGCGCGATGGCGACCCGCTGCTGCTGGCCGCCGGAGAGCTGGGTGGGGTACTTGTCGAGGTGCTCGGTCAGGCCCACCAGGTCCAGCAGTTCGCGGGCGCGCTCCTCGGCCGCGTCCTTGTCCAGTCCGAGCACATGGACCGGCGCTTCGGTGATGTTCCGCAGCACCTTCATGTTGGGGAAGAGGTTGAACTGCTGGAAGACCATCCCGATGTTCTTGCGGACCTCGCGGCTGTGCCGGTCGCTCGCCGGGACGAGCTTGCCGCCCTTCTGCTCGTGGGTGAGGTATTCGCCGTTGAGCGTGATGGTGCCCTCGTCCGGCTTCAGCAGCGTCATCATCAGCCGCAGGATCGTGGTCTTGCCGGAGCCGGACGGGCCGATCAGGGTGACGTGCTTGCCGGAGAAGACCTTCATGTCCAGCGAGTCGAGCACGGTGTGCGAACCGAAGCGCTTGGTGACCTTGTCGAAGCGGATCAACTCGCTGCCGTCGACGGCCGGGTTGGTGCCCTCCCCGCCGGCGCCGGACGCGGCGTCCTGCCCGCTCGCGGTGTTCTTGGACGTGTTGGGGGTGCTGTCAGCGGACAAGGCGACGCTCCAGGGCTCGCAGAAGAAGAGAAGCGGGGTAGGCGATGAGGATGAAGGCGATACCGACGACGGTGTAGGGCTCGACGGTCTGGAAGGTCTCGGAGGAGAACTGCCGTGCCTCGCCGAGCATTTCCAGCACACCGATGCCGACGAGCATCGGGGAGTCCTTCAGCATCGCGATGACGTAGTTGCCCAGCGCGGGGGCGACCCGGCGGACCGCCTGCGGCAGGATCACCGCGATCCAGGTGCGGCTGCGCGGCAGGCTCAGCGCGGTCGCCGCCTCCCACTGCCCCACGGGCACGCCCTCGATACCGGCGCGGTAGACCTCGGCGGTGTACGTCGAGTAGTGCAGCCCCAGCCCGATCACGCCGGTGACCATGGCGGTCAGCGTGATGCCCCACTCGGGCATGACGAAGTAGAGGAAGAACAGCTGCACCAGCAGCGGGGTGTTGCGCACGAACTCGGTGAGCGCGGTCACCGGCCAGCGCACCACCTTGAGAGAGGAGCGCTGCGCCAGTGCCCATACGAGACCGAGCGCGAAGGCCATCAGTGAGCCGAGCGCCAGCACCTCGAGGGTGACCACGACGCCCCGCCAGAACGCCGGCATGAAGTCGCCGACCGCGGACCAGTCGAACTTCATCACACATCACCTTCCGCTGCGGCGCCGGTCGTCGGGCCGGCGGCCGTACGGGCCACCGGGCCGATCGGAGACGACTGCCGGCCGATGCTCAACCTCGATGTCAGTCCGGCCCGCTTCGGTGGGGCCTGGCCGATGCCCGTCTTGGCGTGCCGCTCCACCACCCGCATCCCCCGGGTCAGCACAAAGGCCAGTACGAAGTACATGACCAGGATGATCGTGTAGACGGGCGCGCTCTGCGCGGTCGCGTTCCGCACCAGCTGCGCGCCGAAGGTGATGTCGGGGACGCCCAGGAGCGACACCAGCGCGGTGCCCTTGAGCAGCTCGATCAGCAGGTTGTTGAACGGCGGGACCATCTCCGGCCAGGCCTGCGGCAGGATGATCTTCCGCAGCTGCTGGGCGGGCGAGAAGCTGAGCGCGATGCCCGCCTCGCGCTGGGCGGGGGAGACCGCCGCGATGGCGCCGCGGACGACCTCGGAGCCGTACGCGCCGTATGTCAGGCCGAGGGTGAGGACCGCGGCCCACAACTGGACCAGCTGCCAGCCGAAGGCCATCGGCAGCACGAAGAACACCCAGAACATCAGGATCAGCGCGGAGGTGCCGCGGAAGATCTCGAAGTAGGCGCCGGACAGGAAGCGGACGATCCGCAGGCGGTGGGTGCGCGCGATGCCGATCCCGAAGGCCACCACCGCGCCGAGTGCCGCGCTGTAGACGGTCAACTGGATGGTGATCCAGACGCCGTCGAGGAGGAGTTTCCACAAACCCCAGCTGATATCGCTCATGGCCGGCACTTCTCCTTGGCGGTGATCTTCGTCATCTGATCCTTCGTGAAGCCGAAGGGCCGCATGAGCTCGAGGAGTTCGCCGGACTTCTTCATCTTGTGCAGCTCGCGGTTGAACGCGTCGCGCAGATTCGTCTCCGGAGTGCGGAACGCGAAGCCGCCGACATCGATGACCGGCTTGCCCTTCACGTACGGGGTGACCTCTCCGGTCGCCTCGGCCTTGGTGGTCTTCGAGTCCCGTACGACGTTCCGCACGGTCACGGCCGTACCGACGAAGACGTCCACCCGACCCTGCTCGACGGCGAGCAGACCCGCCAGCTGGTCCGGCAGGGTGGTGATGTTCTTGACGCCGGCTTCCTCGCCATATCCGATTTCGGCATAGCCGACACCGGTCGCCATCTTTGCCCCGATACGAGCGATGTCCTTGTAGGAGTGGAGCTTGAGCGGATTGCCCTTTCGGACCACGAACGCGTCCAGCATCTGGTATTCGGGGTCGGCGAAAATGACCTTTGCGCAGCGCTCCGGGTTGATGTACATCCCGGCCGCGACCACGTCGAACTGCTGGGAATTCAGCCCGACGATCAGCGAGCCGAAATCGGTCGGAAAGGGTTCGACCTTGGGCACGCCGAGACGTTTGAAGATCACCCGGGCGATGGTGGGTGCCGAGCCGGTCATCTTGCCGTCCCGGCCGATGTATCCGTAGGGCTGCTCGCCCGCCAGGCCCAGCGTCACGGAGCCCTTCGCGCGCAGCCGTTCCAGCAGATGCCCCCCGTCCGTGGCCTCGGCGGTCGAGACCCGGCTGCAGGCGGTGGTTGCTCCTATCGCACCCGTTGCGCCGAGCGCCACTACCCCCGCGAGCAGCGAGCGACGACGGATGCCGCCTGATGAATGATGTGTGACCTCTGAGGTGTTCCCCTGTGGTGGAGCCATGGGCGCGCGACTACCCGAAAGTCGTCGAATATATGCCGATCGTTTCCAGCCCTTGATGAAAGCGAGAGCAAGGAGAATGGGACGGATCGAGTCAAGGGACTTGTTCCGTTGGCCGGTATTGCACCCCTACGATCTGGGCATGACCGATCGCTTCATCGAAGTCTCCCTGGACAAGCGCGGCGTCAGCTGCACGGCCAAGTTGCTCGACGACCGCGCGCCGATCACCTGCAATGCCGTCTGGAACGCCCTCCCGCTAGGCGGCGACGTCTACCACGCCAAGTACGCCCGCAACGAGATCTACGCCCTGGTCCCACCGTTCGCTCCCCAGGAGCCGCCGCTGGAGAACCCGACGATCACCCCGATCCCCGGCGACCTGTGCTACTTCACCTTCAGCGAGACCCAGCTGGGCACCGCCTCCTACGGCTACGAACAGGAGGCCAAGCACCAGGGCCGCGCCACCGTCGTCGATCTCGCGCTCTTCTACGAGCGCAACAACCTGCTGATCAACGGTGACGCGGGCTGGGTGCCGGGCATCGTGTGGGGTGCGGTCGTCGACGGCCTCGACCGGATGGCGGACGCCTGCCAGGACCTGTGGCGGGCCGGCGCCCTGGGGGAGACCCTCAGCTTCCGGCGGGCCTAGCTCTCCCAGGGACCGTCGTCGACCTCCCTACGGAGCGGGGGGCGCGGGGATCTCCGCGGCCCCCGCTCCGTACAGCGCGTGCGCGGCGCGCAGCACCAGCGCGTCCGCGTGCCGTGCCCCCACCAGCTGGACGCCGATCGGCAGCCCGTCGCCGTCCACCCCGCAGGGCAGGGTCGCGGCGGGCTGCTGCGTCATGTTGAAGGGATAGGTGAACGGCGTCCAGCCGGTCCAGCGGGAGTGGCCGGACCCCTTCGGCACCTCGGCGCCGGCCTCGAACGCGGTGATCGGCTCGGTCGGTGTCACCAGCAGGTCGTAGGCGCTGTGGAAGCGGCCCATCGCCTGACCGAGCGCCATGCGGGTGTCCACCGCCGCCAGATAGTCCAGCGCGCTGTAGCGGGCGCCCTGCTCGCAGATCTCCCGCAGCCCCGGGTCGAGCAACTCGCGCGCCGCGTCGTCCAGGGGCTGGACGACCCGCGCCGCGCCGCTGAACCACAGCGTGTGGAAGGCCTCCACGGGGTCGGCGATGCCCGGGTCGATCTCCTCCACCACCGCGCCGAGCCCGGCGAGCCTTTCGACGGTCGCCCGGACCGCCGCCGCGACCTCGGGCGCGACCGGCACGTCCCAGCCGAGCGACGGGCTGAACGCCACCCGCAGCCCGGCCACCGGACCGTCCAGCGCCGCACGGAACGAGCCGGCCACCGGCCCCAGCTGTGACCAGTCCCGCCAGTCCGCTCCGCAGATCACATCCATCATCAGCGCCGCGTCCGCCGCGTCGCGGGTCATCGGCCCGACGTGCGCCAGCGTCCCGAACGGGCTGGCCGGATAGTGCGGGACCCGCCCGTAGGTGGCCTTCAGGGCGAAGATCCCGCAGAAGGACGCCGGGATCCGGACCGATCCGCCGCCGTCCGTACCCAGGCTCAGCGGGCCCGCGCCCAACGCCACCGCCGCCGCGCTGCCGCCGCTGGAGCCGCCCGCGGTGCGGTCCGGGGCGTACGGATTGCCCGTCACCCCGTGCCGCGGGCTGTCGGTGACACCCTTCCAGCCGAACTCCGGGGTGGTCGTCTTGCCCACGAAGACCGCGCCCGCCTCGCGCAGCCGGGCGACCGACGGCGTGTCCTCGTCCCAGGCCGAGTCCTCGGCCCGGACCGTCCGCGAGCCGCGCAGTGTCGGCGTGCCCCGGGTCAGCAGGAGGTCCTTGACGGTGACCGGCACCCCGTCCAGCGGGCCGGCGGGCTCGGCGGACCGCCAGCGCTCCGCCGACGCGCCGGCCTCGGCCAGCGCCTCGTCGGCGGAGATCCGGGTGAAGCAGTTGGTGCGGGCCTGAGCGGCCTCGGCGCGCTCGAGGACGGCGCGGGTGGCCTCGACGGGGGAGAAGTCGCCGGCGGCGTACCCGGCGGTCAGCGCGGTGGCGGTGAAGTCGGCGAGGTCGGTCGGTTCGGTCGTCATGCGTCCTCCGAGCGTTGGCCGCCCCCGGGGTCGGGGTGCGGGCGGGGTGCGGGGGCTGCCTGGGGCCCAACGGCCCGCACCGTCACTGCACCGGTACGTACCCGAGCCGCTTGTCGACGAGGTTGCGCAGCGGCTCGCCTGCCGACCACTGGTCGAAGTTGTCCTGGAACTGCTCGGCGAGCGCGTCCCGCCAGCCCAGCGTGTCCCCGCTCATGTGCGGCGAGACGATCAGGTGCGGCACGTCCCACAGGGAGCTGTCGGTGCTCAGCGGCTCCTCCTCGAAGACGTCCAGCGCGGCGGCCGCGATCTGCCGGCCGCGCAGCGCCGCGACGAGATCCTTCTCGACGACCAGGGAGCCGCGCCCGATGTTGATGAACCGGGCCCCGGCCGGCATCCGGGCGAACGCCTCCTTGCCGAAGAGGCCGCGGGTGGCGTCCGTCAGGGGCGCCGCGCAGACCACCCAATCCGCCTGCGGCAGCAGGTCGTTCAGGGCGTCACCCGGGTGTACGAAGCCGAAGTCCGGATCGTCCTCCCGCGCCCGGCGGCCGACCAGATCGACCTTGACACCCAGTGCCAGGAGGGTGGTGCCGATGGCCCGGCCGATCGGCCCGGAGCCCACCACCACCGCTCGGCTGCCCGCCACCCGGAGGGTTTCGCGGTGCTGCCAGCGCCGCTGCCGCTGGAGTTCCCAACTTCCGTAAAAATCTTTGGCCATGGCGATCACCAGTCCGGCGACGTATTCGGCGATCGGCTGCTCGAAGACGCCGCGCGCGTTGGTCACCAGGGTGTCGTCGGCGATCAGCGCCGGGCACAGCAGGCGGTCCACGCCGGCGCTGGCGGTGTGCACCCAGCCGGGCCTGGGGCCCTTTTCGGGCCATGCCTCCCGGACGGCGTCCGAGGTGAAATCCCAGGCCAACAGCACATCGGCGGTGGGCAGTCGGTCGGCCAGCGAGGAGGCGTCGGCGTAGATCACCTGGGCCCGGCCGGCGAGACGATCCAGGTTCGGGGGCGGGTCGGAACCGAGGACGAGGACGGTGCTTTTGGGCATAGCCGGAAACCGTTCTGAAACGTGTGTCCCGTATGAAGGAAAGGGACGCCGAAAAGTGCCTGAGATGCGAGGATTGACCACGCTAAGAAGTCGTATCTACCGTGTCAACAACGGCTCTGTTCCGACGTCCCGGCATGCACCGGCTGCACCACCTCCCACGGCCAATGGCCTGGCCATTCCCGCCCTTCGTTTCTTCTAGGGGCCTTCATGGACGTCTCTTTTCTCGGGGGCCCACAGCCTCAGCTCGGCGTGGGCGTCGTCGCGCCCTTCGACTTCGCACTCGACCGTGAGCTGTGGCGCTGGGTTCCCGACGATGTGTCCCTCCACCTCACCCGGACTCCGTTCGTGCCCGTCGAGGTCAGCCTCGACCTGGCCCGCCTGGTCAGCGAGCACGAAACCCTGCAGGCCGCCGTGCAGGCACTTTGCGCGGTTTCCCCGCAGGTCATCTCCTATGCCTGTACCTCCGGCAGTTTCGTCGCGGGGGTGGTGGGCGAGCGGGCCATGTGCGCCGCCATGGCCCAGGCGGGGGAGGTTCCCTCTCTCACCACCTCGGGTGCACTCATCGAAGCGCTGCGCGAGATCGGCGCGCGGCGCATCGCGGTGGTGACCCCGTACACCAAATCGGTCACCGACTCACTGGAGGACTACCTCGGCGAGGCGGGCATCACGGTCACCGGCCGCGCCTACCTCGGACTGACCCGGCACATCTGGAAGGTGCCCTACCGCGACGTCGTCGACATGGCCCGCACGGCCGTCGTCGGTGCGGCCGATGCGCTCTTCATCAGCTGCACGAACCTGCCGACCTACGACGTCATCCCGCAGCTGGAGGCCGAGCTGCGGATGCCCGTGCTGTCCGCCAACCAGGTCACGATGTGGGCCGCGCTGCGCGCCATCGGCGTGGACGCGGTGGGCCCGTACCAGGCCCTGCTCGACCCGGTGGCGCGGCGCGGCCCGGCCGCGATGACCGGCTCGGGTACCGGTGTTCCGGAGAGCCGGCCGGGGGTGACGCCGGAGGCCGCGTTCGCCGGGTCGCCGGTGCCGGCCGACGCGGAGGTGGGTGACGGCGCCGAGCCGTCCGCCTACCTTCCCGACGATCCCGGGCCCCAGCCCCCGGTCTGAGGCCGGTTCGCCCGTCCACCCACCGCGGGCCGCCGGCGGCACCGCCGTCGGCAGCCCGCACCCCGACACCCGCACCCACCGCCGCACACCCAAGGGAGATCTGCATGGCATCGGTCGGCTTCCTCTACCCCGGCCACTCCGCGGAGGACGACTACCCCCGGCTCGAAGCGCTGCTCGGCGGCACGGTCCGGCTGCCGCTCGTGCACACCGACATCGGCGAGGACGCCCACCGGGTCGACGCGCTCCTGGAGATGGGCTCGGCCGCCCGGCTCGCGGCCGGCGTGGACGATCTCAAGGAGCGCGGCGCCGAGGCCGTCGTCTGGGCCTGCACGAGCGCCAGCTTCGTCTTCGGCTGGGAGGGCGCCCACGAACAGGTACGGGAGCTGTCCGCCACGGCCGCGCTGCCCGCCTCCAGTACGTCCTTCGCCTTCGCGCACGCCCTCCAGGCGCTCGGCGCGCGCCGGGTGGCGATCGCCGCCACCTATCCGACGGACGTCGCCGAGCGCTTCCAGGCGTTCTTGAAGTCCGCCGGCACGGAGGTCCTCTCGACCCGCGGCAGCGGCATCATCACCGCCGCCGAGGTCGGCACCTGGGGACGCGAGGAAGTGCTGCGGCTCGCCCGCGCCGGGGACCACCCCGACGCCGAGGCGGTGCTGCTGCCGGACACCGCCCTGCACACCGCCGCGTATCTGCCCGACCTCGAAGCCGAGCTGGGCAAGCCGGTCCTCACCGCCAATCAGGTCACGGTCTGGGAAGGGCTGCGCCTGCTCGGGCGGGAGATCGCCTGCCCGCCGCTGGGCACGCTCTTCGCGCGAGCCGCGCACGGATAGCCGCCGCCGGCCGACCGCATCCGGTACGCGGTACGCGGCACCCGGCACCCGGCACCCGGCACCCGGGCCGGGAATAAGCGGAGAACTTCTCCGGTTGTCCTCCTCGCAGACCGGCAACGCGAGGAGGACCCGCACCGTGAGCGGCGAAATGGACCCGACCCCGGGCACCGACGACGGCATCCGGGGCACCGCCCTGGGCACCGCGCCCGTTCCCCTGTCCGTGCTCGACCTGGTGACCGTCGGCGCCGGCAGCACCGCCACCGGCGCGGTGCGCACCGCCGTGGAGATCGCCCGCACGGCGGAGGGCCGCGGCTTCCACCGCTATTGGGTAGCCGAACACCACTCCATGCCCGGCGTCGCCTCGTCCTCGCCGGCCGTGCTGCTCGCCCACCTCGCCGCGCACACCTCGTCGATCCGGCTCGGTTCCGGCGGCGTCATGCTCCCCAACCACGCGCCGCTGGTCATCGCCGAGCAGTTCGGCACGCTGGAGGCGATGGCCCCCGGCCGCGTCGACCTCGGCCTGGGCCGCGCGCCGGGCACCGACGGCGCCACCGCCGCCGCGCTGCGGCGCACCGAGCGGCTGCACGAAGGTGCGGACGAATTCCCCCAGCAGCTGCTGGAGCTGACCCGCTTCCTCGACGGCTCCTTCCCCGACGGCCACCCGTACGCGCGGATCCATGCCGTGCCCGGCCCGGTGCAGGCCACTTCCCCCGGCGGTGTCCAGTCGCCCCACCGCCCGCCCCTGTGGCTCCTGGGGTCCTCCGGCTTCAGCGCCCAGCTCGCCGGCACGCTGGGTCTGCCCTTCGCCTTCGCGCACCACTTCTCGGCGGCCAACACGATCCCCGCCCTCGACCTCTACCGTTCCTCCTTCCGCCCCTCCGAGGCGCTCGCCGAGCCCTACGCCCTGATCGGCGTCTCGGCGCTGGCCGCCGAGGACGAGCGCGAGGCGCGCCGGCAGGTCATGACCGGCGCCCTGTCGATGGTCCGGCTGCGCACCGGCCGCCCGGGCCTGGTGCCCACCCCGGAGGAGGCCGAGAGCTACGACTTCGGCGCCCGGGAGCGCGACTTCGTCGACAGCTGGCTCGCCAACGTCGTCCACGGCACCCCCGACGCCGTCCGCCAGGGCCTGGACGACCTCGCCAAGCGCACCGGCGCCGACGAGCTGATGATCACGGCCAACGCACACGGCGGCGCGGCGCGGCTGAGGTCGTACGACCTGATAGCCGATGCCTACGGGCTGCCCCGCGGATAGCCGGCACCGGGGAGTGCCCGCAGGGCCGTGGCGGCCGTGCCCCGCACCGTCGCGGCCGGGTGTCGGGTCGGCGCCGCGGCCCGACGGCGCTCAGGTCCCGGTCCGCCGCCCCGCGTCCAGCAGCGCCGCCACCCGGTCCGGCGCGACCGGCCGGGAGTAGAGCCAGCCCTGCCCGGTGTCGCAGCCGATGCGCCGCAACCGCTCGGCCTGCTCGGCGCTTTCCACGCATTCGGCGGTGACCGTGAGGCCGAGGCGGTGGGCGAGGGCGACGAGCGCCTCCACGATCACCTCGTCGGCCGGGTTGGGGTGTTCCTGGGAGCGGAAGCCGTGGACGAAGGAGCCGTCCAGCTTGAGGACGGAGACCGGCAGCCGGCTGAGGTAGGCGAGGTTGGAGTAGCCGGTGCCGAAGTCGTCGATGGCGATCCGCACCCCCATGTCACTGAGGGCCTGGAGTGCCTGGAGGGGGCGGCCGGCCGAGCCCATCACCGCGGACTCGGTCAGCTCCAGCTGGAGCAGGTGCGGCGGCAGCCCGGTCTCGGCCAGGATGCCGGCCACGTCCGCGACGAGGTCGGAGTCCCACACCTGGCGTACGGCCACATTGACGCTGACGAAGAGGGGTTGGCCGCCGGGGTGCGCCAGCTGCCAGGCGCGTGCCTGGTGGCAGGCCCGCTCCAGGACCCAGCGGCCCAGTTCGACGATCGCGCCGTTCTCCTCCGCGAGCGCGATGAACCGATTCGGCGACAGCGTCCCGAACTGCGGATGCCGCCAGCGCACCAGCGCCTCGACGCCCTGCGCCCGGCCGTCACCCAGACCGACCAGCGGCTGGTACTCCAGGGTGAACTCGCCGCGGTCCACGGCCGGCCGCAGGGTGCTCGACAGTGCCTGCCGGGTCATCCGGTGTGCGTTGCGCTCGGGGTCGAACAGCGTCCAGCGGGCCTTGCCGTCCTCCTTGGCCCAGAACAGCGTGGTGTCCGCGGCCTGCATCAGCCCGGTGGCGGTCGTGCCGGCCGCGGTCCGCTCGACGACGCCGATGCTGGCCGAGACCGACAGCCGCTGCCCGGCCAGGTCGAACGGCCGCTGCAATGCGTCCAGAGCGCACTGGGCCAGCTCGGCCACCTGGTCGGTGCCGGTGGAGTCCTCCACCAGAAGCGCGAATTCGTCCCCGCCCAGTCGGGCCACCAGATGCCCGCCGTGCCCGGGGCCCCGGTCGCCGATGCTCTCCGCGCAGCGGGTCAGCCGCTGGGCGACCGCGCTCAACAGCCGGTCGCCGACGCGGTGCCCGAGGGTGTCGTTGACGGCCTTGAAGCCGTCCAGGTCGAGGTAGCACAGCCCGATCCGCCCGGTGCCGGCCGGTTCGAAGGAGGCCGTCTCCAGGGCGGCGGAGAGCCGTTCGAAGAAGAGGGCGCGGTTGGGCAGCCGGGTGACCGGGTCGTGCATCTGCAGATGCCGCAGCCGGGCCAGCAGGTCGTGCCGGTCGCTGATGTCGGCCACCGACAGCAGCACCCGGTCCTCGCCCATCTGCGGCTCGACGGTGACCTCCACCCATACGGAGTGCCCGTCGGGGTGCTTGAGCCGGCGCGTGCAGCGCAGCCGGCTGCTGCGGCCGCACAGCACCTCGCGGTAGGCGGTCCACACCCGCGGGTCGGCGCCGAGGTCGGTGAGATCGGCCGCGGTGGCGGCGACCAGCTCTTCCGGCGCGGTGCCGACCAGTTCGCCGAAGGCGGGGTTGGCGGCGAGGACCAGGCCGTCGCGGTTGAGTACGGCCATCGGGAGGCGGGCGGCGTGGAAGGCGGCGCGGTAGTCGGAGAGCGCGGCGGCGGTGCCGTCGTAGCGGGCCGGGGCGTCGCGGGAGGTCGTCGGGGCGCGCCGCGCGCCCTCGGATCCTTTGGTCCTGCCATCACGTTCCGTCACCGATGGCAGCGTCGCTCCGGGCGTGCGGCCCGTGCTCTCGGGGTGTCCGCTCACTGCTCGCTCCCGCATGGCGCTTGTCTCGTGATGGAGGGTGGGATCTCGCGCTGGAAAGTGTGGCGATCATAGAGGCTGGTGCAACGGCCGATCCAGCGACGCAGCCGTGATCATCGGCACGCATGACGGAACTTCAGCCATTTCTGCACGACTCTGTTCGTACGGATTGCACGATTGGCCGTTTGTTACTTTCCGTTACGAATCGGCGGCGACGCGCAGGTCACCCGTCCGGGCCCCCGAACAGGACGAACGCCGGGCGGACGGCACAGGGTGGGTGAGGTCTTCCGATTCCGTCCCTGGAGGTCGATGTGGCGCGCGCCCGGACACCTGACGGGGTGGAACGCCGTCGCTTTCGGCGCCTCGCGGCCGTCACCACCTCGCTGAGCGCGCTGATCGCGACCTCGATCGTGGCGGGACCGGCCACCGCCTCCGAAGCCGCCTTCTCCTGCGCGCTGGGGCGCACCGACGCCCACCATTCCGAGGGACTGGACAGCTGGAACGGCTCCTACCCCCGCCCCACCGGCTCCCTCGACGCCGTCATGATCTTCCTGTCCTTCCCGGACTCCCGGCCCATAGCCCGCCCGGGAGAGCTGTCCCAGGACTACTTCCCGGCCACATCCCGCTTCTTCGACCGCGCCTCGTACGGCAAGTTCCAGCTGCGTTCGCACGTCCACCGGAAGTGGGTACGGATGCCGCACCCGTCCGCCGCGTACGGAATACAGCGCGACTGGGACTCCGGCCGCCGTTCGGCGTACCTGCGCGATGCGGTCGCCGCCGCCGACTCCTCGATCGATTTCAGTCGCTACGACCTGGTCTACTTCGTCGCCGACCCGGACGCCCCGGGCGTCGACTCGGACGCCACCAAGGTGGTCAACCTGGACGAGCCGATGCACGCCGACCACACCGATCTGCGCCGTTTCGTGACCGTCTTCGAGCAGAGCCCGCCGGACCGCAATGTCCTCGCCCACGAGACCGGCCACGTCTTCGACCTGCCGGATCTCTACCACCGCCCGGGCAACGGCAAGGGGGACTGGGACACCTACGTGGGCGACTGGGACCTCATGGGCAGCCAGTTCGGCCTGGCACCGGACCCCTTCGGCTGGCACAAGTGGAAGCTGGGCTGGCTCCGCGACGACCAGGTCGACTGCGCCACGACGGCCCGCCCGTCGCTGCACTCGCTGCGCAACCTGTCCGCCCCGGTGGAGCCGGGCGACGACCGCCGCCCGCGGCTGCTGGTGGTCCGCACCGGCCCGGAGAGCGCCCTGGCCATCGAGGCCCGCGGCGCCACGGGCAACGACCGCTCCGTGTGCAGCCAGGGCGTCCTCGTCTACCGGGTGCACGGCGACACGGCCTCCGGCGCGGGGCCGGTCCGCGTACTCGACGGGCATCCCCGAAGCGCCGGCTGCTGGGGCACCTCCGTCTACCCGCCGCTCGCGGACGCGCCGCTGGGCGTGGGGGAGAGCCTGACCGACGCCGACGACCACCTGCGCGTCCAGGTCGAGGGGCGCAGCGACGACGGGGAGTGGACGGTCAAGGTGGGCCGCGACTGAGCGACGCCGCGCCCACCGCCCCGGGCATGACGAAGGCCCCCACCGAGGTGGGGGCCTTCGACCGTCTGTGCGCCGCCAGGGACTCGAACCCCGGACCCGCTGATTAAGAGTCAGCTGCTCTAACCAACTGAGCTAGCGGCGCCTGCTGACGGAGGAAACATTAGCACCCGGTCGGGGGAGCGCAAAAATCGGTTTCCCTCAGCCCGGAGCCAGCGCCGGAACCTGTACCTGAGGTGCGGTTTCGTGCTCCTCGTCGACGGCGCAGCGGGCCGCGCGGACGCAGGCCCACAGCAGGACGTCGGGGCCCGGCAGCCAGGGGTGACGGACGTCCGGGGCGACCAGCCAGCGGGATCCGGACGGGGAGCCGCCCTCGGCGTCGTCGGCGGCGTGGCCGGGGTGCAGCGGCGGGACGGTGACCGCGTCGCCGCTGCCGTGGCACAGCAGCGGGGGGACGGCGCGCGCCCACTCCTCCCAGCCGAGCAGCGCCGGCAGCCGCTGCGCGGTCCCCGGCGCGGTGAACAGCAGGATCCGCCCGCGGTGTGCCGCCACCGGCCCCGAGCCGGGGCCCGCGGACCACAGCCGGTCGACCATGTGGCGCCCGAAGAGTGCCGGGGCGTTGATCACGTCGAAGACGGTGCCGCACGGCAGCACGCCGGGAGCGTCGGGGCGGGAGGCCCACAGGCTCTGGACGGTGTGCGGATGAGGGCTGGCGGAGGCGAGCCAGTCGGCGCCCGCGAGGGTGACGTACGCCGCTGTCGGGAACGTGAGGGTCCGGGGAGTCTCGGGCAGCCAGTCGCTCATGGGGACAGGTCTACCCATTCCGCGCGCAGCGGTGATGCGGATTGCGGGAAATCGGGACAGTGCCGGACCTGGCCGGGTATCTTGCCCGACCGCATATGCCAACGGCTCATGGCTGGGGACCATGAGCCGTTCTGTGGCGCAGGGGACGGATGGTGCGTCCGGGACGCGCCGGACGGGTCTCAGTCGGCCTCGCCGGTGTGGGTTCCGCCGTCCCGCATCAGACCGCGGCCGAACTCGATCATCTTCTGCGCGTAGTCCTCGGACCACTCCGCCCGCTCGGCGAGCACGGACAGCGGCATCCGGTCGAAGCGTTTCGGGTCGGTCAGCTGGGCGGCGGCCACCGCCTGGTACTCCGTGGCGCGGTCGGCCGCCACCCGGAAGGCCAGTGCCAGCTCCGTGGAGCGGCGCAGCAGCTCGTGCGGATCCTCCATCGACTCCAGGTCGAAGAAGTGCTCCGGGTCGGCGACGGCCTCCGGCGGCTCGAAGAGCAGCGGCGCGGGCCTCCTGCGCCGGGGGGCCGGCGCCTCGGCGCGGGAGTCGGAAGCCGGACGCGGCTGGGACATGTACCTACCTCCAGGATCGGGTGCCGCATTCCATTGTCCCGCCCCGCGCAAGTGGGCCGCCGGACCCGAGCCGGGCAGCGCGTGCCGGACCCCGCGAGCCCGGCGTGATCCCCACGACAGGCCCTAGGGGCGCCACGGCACCCGGTGCTCCGACAGATGCGCCAGGACGGCGTGGTTGGCCTCCCACCCGTCGGGGAACTTGACCGTCACCCCGAGCTGCACCGGCTCGGTCGAGGGGTGCTCGTCCAGCAGCTCGGTGACCCCCGCCCGGCACACCACGATGCAGGCGTGGCGATGGCGGGAGGCGAGCACGCACAGTCGGCCCGTCTCCAGATGGAAGGCGGTCGCGTCGGGGCGGCCGGAGAGCGGGTGCAGGACGACGGTGACATCGAACTCCCGGCCCTGCAGCCGGTTTGCGGTGTCCACCGTGACGCCGTGCACCCCCAGGTCGGCGAGCGCGGCCCGCACCGCCGCCGCCTGATCGCGATGGGCCGTGCCGACCGCGATCCGCTCGGCCGTGAGCGGCACCGGGTCGGGGGAGTTCTCGCTGGTGGCGGCGCCGCCGCGGTCGAGCAGCCGGCGCGCGACCAGGGCCACCGCGCGCACCGCCTCCGGGTCCGTACGGGGAGTGCGGCGGGCGGGGAGTTCGAGCAGGCCCCAGCCGGAGACAGCGGCTTCGTCCAGGACCCGGTCCACGCCCGAGCCGTCCCCGGCCACGCCGAAGGCGAGGCGGCGGTCGCCGTGGCCGGTGCCGCTGCGGAACGGCGTGTACGGGTAGAACGCGTCGGACACCAAGGGCGCGGCGGAGGCCGGCAGACGCCAGGAGACGGGCAGGCGGTGCTGCGGCAGATCCGGGTTGTGGGCCAGGAGGGTGTGGACGGCGCTGGCGGACGGGTCGTACGACAGCCCGGCCCATTGGTCGGCGCCCACCACGCTGAACGGGTCCAGCTGCCCGGGATCGCCGACGAACAGCGCGCGCTCGAAGAGCCCGGCGACGGCCAGCAGCGCATCGGAGCGCATCTGGTACGCCTCGTCCACGATGGCGTGCTGCCAGGGCGTCTCGACCTTGGTGTAGGCCCATTTGGCGGCGGTCGACACGACGATGTCCATGCCCGCCAGATCCGCCACCTTCGCGGACGTACGGACCGCGGGGAGTTCGGCCAGCGCCGGGTCGAACGCGCCCGCCTCGCTGCTGTGCAGCCGGCCCACCGGCAGCTCCGGGTCCTTCGCGGCGAGCCGGAGGACGAGGTCGTCCACCTGGGCGTTGGTCTGCGCGACGACCATCAACGGGCGTCCGGCGGCGGCGAGTTCGCGGGCCGCGCGGACCACCAGGGTGGATTTCCCGGCCCCGGGCGGGGAGTCGACGACCACGCCGCGCCGGGTGCCGTGCAGCGTGTCGTGCAAGATCGCGTCCGTCGCGGCGGCGGCCGCGGCCGCCGGGTCGGGGGAGCGCTCCCCCGAGCTCCTGGGGAGCTCGGAGCCGTCCCCATCGGGCCGGGTCACAGGAAGTCCTCCGCGGTCATCGTGTCGGGGGCGTCCGCGGGTGCCCCCGCGGCGGCGGCCGCCGGCGGACCGCCGTGCGTCCAGGGGGTGTCCTCGGGATCCGGCAGGCTCGGCCCGCCGCGGGGTGCGTGCTCGAACAGCGTCCACAGCACCGCGTCGTCCGGCTCCGGCACCGAACCCGGCTCCGGCGTCCTGCCGCGCCCCATGCCGCCCGTCAGCCGCACCACCAGGGCGCCGGGTTCCCCGGCCACGTACGAGACGAACTCGGCGGTCTGGGTCTTCCCCTCGGGCAGCGGGCGGTAGAGCTTGGCGTGCTCGGACAGCTGCGGGCGGTCGGCCGTGCGCAGCGTGACCAGCGGCCGCGGCATCGGCCGCTTTCCCTCGGAGAGCGCCATCTCGACGTGCAGGACGGTGCCGCACAGCGCCTCGCCGGCCAGCCGCCGCCCGGCCATCACCAGCGGGTCGTCGAGGGCCTCCTGGGCGTCCAGTTGGGCCTGCGCGGTCTCCCGGGAGGCGAGCTTCTGGGCGGCGGTGACGGCGTCGTCCCGCCTGGGCTGCGGCGGCTCCCCGGCGCGCACCCGGTCGCGGTGCGCGGTGTAGGACCAGCGGTCGCGCTTCCACCGGTCGGTGACCCGCGCGCCCGGCGGCAGGCCGCGCAGCAGGTCGACGCCCTGCCACACGGCGTCCCAGGTCGGCCGCAGCTGACTCTCCACCAGGGCGCGGATCTCCTCCTCGGCACCGAGCAGCCCGGCGTCGTAGCGGGCCGTCGCGGGGGAGAGCAGCCGGTTGTCGAACGCCGGGTCCGTGGCCGGTCCGGCCGGCGGGCACAGGAGTTGGCCGTCGGTGTCGCGCCCCGTCTCCGCGCGCTCGGCCGCCTCCCGGCCGGAGCCGCCACCGGGCGGGTCGATCCAGGCGAGCAGCGCGCCCAGATGCTGGTCCTCCAGCATGCTCTGGCCGGTGGCCCAGTGGCGGCCTAGCAGCCCCGTCATGGACAGCAGCAGACTGGCGCCCGGCACCCGGGAGCGCTCACCGAAGTGCGTGAACCAGCGGCCCAGCAGCGGGACATGGGGCGGCGCGGGGTAGGGCGCCTCCGGCTCCTGTTCGGCCGTCCGGCGAAACCGCATCGAGCGGCCCAGCAGCCGGACGAAGTCGATGCCCGAGGCGCTCGGCACGATCAACTGCGGTGCGTCCGCACACAGTTCGACCTGCACCGGGATCCGTTTGCCGGTCTCGGGGTCGGTCTCCTTGCGCTCCTCCCACTCCACCGCGTCCGCGAAGCCGTCCACGTACGGGAGCACCGAGTCCGCGAGATCCGCCAGGAACGCGAACCGCAGATCACGGTCGCGCGGCTGCGGCACGGCCAGCAGCTGGGGCTTCTCACGGTCCGTGCCGACCAGCATGCCCAGCGGGGCACCGGCCTCGCCCGCGGTCGTCAACGGGACGAGCACCAGAGGCCGTTCGGACAGGTGGCGGTGGCGGACCGTGGCCAGCGGCGCGGCCCGGCCGGACGCCACGGCCTCCATCCGGGCCAGCGTCTGGATCAGTGACATGACCGCTCCTTCGCCTGTCCCGCCGCGGCCAGCGCCTCGGCGCGCAGCGCGGCGGCCCGGCGCAGGGCGAGCACGGCCGGGTCGTCGGGGCCCTCGGCGCGCTCCGGGCTCTCGGGGGCGGCCGCTGCGAGCACCGCCTCGACGGTGCGCAATCCGCCCAGTTCGCCGCGCACCCCGCGCCCCAGAGCCTCCACCGCACCCTGCCGCCGGGACCGCTTACGGCAGTGGAAGGCCAGCTCGCAGGAGGCCAGGCACTCCGGGGAGTAGGCCGCGTCGACCGCCTCGACGGCCTCGTCCAGCTCCTCCGGCGGCCGGGTCGGCGTCCTGCCGTCCTCGGCGAGCCGCAGGTCGAAGGTGGTCCCCGGGGCCAGGGCGGCGGCGATCTCCTCGACGCGGGTGAGACGGTCCAGCTGCCGCCGGGTCGTCGCCAGCTGCTTGCGGACGTCGACGGCCGCGGCGGTGGGCAGGTTGGAGAAGTCCTTCGGACAGACCAGCAGCACCCGGTCGCGCACCCGCACCGGCCGCCCGGTCCGCGCGCCGACGTGCCCGGCGACGGTCTCGAGGGCGAGGACGTACACGGCCGCCTGGCGGGCGGCCTCGCCCACCTTGGAGGCGTCCGCCGCGCCGTCGATCATCGGGAACGACTTGATCTCCACGACCGTCCAGCTGCCGTCCGGGTGGACCACCACCGCGTCCGGCTCCACATAGACCGGCGAGCCGGCCACCTCGAGGGCCAGCATCGGATGGTCCAGCAGCGCCCAGCCGCCCGCCGCGGTCGCCTCGCGCAGCGCCAGCGCCGTACGGGCCGCCCGCCCCTCGGGCCCGGCGGCGGACAGGTCGGGGACGGCGACCTGCGCGTCCTCCGGCGGCGGGGTGTCCGTCCGCAGCCGCTCGTGCAGCAGCCGCATCAGGGCGGCGCCGCCGTCCCCCTTCACCCGGGACTCGAAGGTGATGCCGCGCATGATCGCGAACTGCGACTGGCCGTACGTCGCGGGCGAGCCGAGGGCCTGCGCCAGCGCCCCCTTGTCGACCCCCGCGCCGTCCAGCAGGGCACGCCGCCGGCAGCCGGGATTGGCGGCCAGCGCGGCGAGCGCACGGGCGTCGAGCGAACGGGGCCGTACGCCGGGGCCGCGCAGCTCGGTGAGCCGCCGGCGCAGGCTCGAAGTCGGCGTCTGCTGCCCCGCCGGCGGTGCCGCCGCCGCGGGTCGACTGTCGCGGGAAACGTTCACCTGCGGAAGTCTCGCATCCGGCACTGACATGCGGGGCAATCACCCGGAGATCGGCCCCCGGTGAACTCCGCTCCGGCCCCTGGCGCCCGTCCCCGGTTACGGACAAAACCACCCGTGCGCGATGATGGAGGAACGTCCCGCGGTCAACGCCGCCCGCGCCGAGAACGATCAACGAACCACCGAGGAATCGGCGAGAGGTACGACCATGGCAGCGCGCATATTCCTGGCCAGGCACGGACAGACGGAGTGGTCCCTGAGCGGCAGGCACACCGGGCGCACCGACATCCCCCTCCTGGACGAGGGCCGCCGCGGTGCCAAGCTCCTGGGCGAGCGGCTGCACCGCACCCCCTGGGACGGCCTGCCGGACGTCGAGGTCCGCACCAGCCCCCTGGTGCGCGCGAAGGAGACCTGCGAACTGGCCGGTTTCGGCGGCCGGGCCCGGGACTGGGACGCGCTGATGGAGTTCGACTACGGCGCCTACGAGGGCCTCACCCCGGCCGAGATCAAGGCCTACCGCCCCGACTGGCTCATCTGGCGCGACGGCGTGCCCCGGGGCGAGACCCTCGCCGACGTCAGCGAGCGGGCCGACGAGGTCGTCGCCTGGGCCCGCTCCGCCGACCGCGACGTCCTGCTCTTCGCGCACGGCCACATCCTGCGCGCCCTCGGCGCCCGCTGGCTGGGCCTGGACATCTCCTTCGGCGCCCGCATCCGCCTGGAGCCGACGTCCCTGTCGGTCCTCGGCTGGGCCTACGGCGAGCCCGCGATCGAGCGGTGGAACGACACGGGGCACCTGGGCTGACGGTGTCCGGCACCCGGCCCGGGCGAACTCCCGCGCCCGCGCCCCCGGTCGGCGCCGCCCGGCCGGCCACCGCGGGCCGGGCGGCCCGTGCTCAGCCCGCCGTCACGGCGTGCCGTTCCAGGAAGTCCGCCACCGCCCCGCGGTCCCGGTGCCCGTGCAGCTTGCGGGCGGTGCGGTCGAGCATGGCGCGGATACGGGCCGAGCGGACCTGTTCCAGCAGGACCAGGACGCGGGTGCCGGCCAGGGCGGACTCCTCCGGGGCGCCGCTGTCGGCGAGGTCACCGGCCAGCTCCGCGGTGAACAGGGCGATATTGCGCGTGAAGTGAGGGTCCTGCATCGTCACCGCACGGTGCGCGAGCTCCGCCGCGCGCTTCCCCTCGCCCAGCGCCGACCAGCACTGCGCCTGAAGGCCCGCCAGCTCGGCCTCCCCGTAGAAGGTCATCCACTCGGGGTCGTCGTCCTGCGCCCCGGCCGCGAACAGCCGCTCGGCCCGCGCCAGCGCCTGCTCGCAGCCCGTACGGTCCGCCAGCCCCGCCCAGCCGCCGGCCTCGCGCAGTGCCAGCAGGGACAGCAGCCGGGGTGAGCCGAGGTGCTTGGCGGCCTGCTGCGCGGCCTGGGCGGCGCGTACCGCCTCGCGGGGGCGGCCGGCGTCGCGGGCCAGGAAGGCGGTGTTGCAGAAGGCGTGCGCCTCCAGGGCCGCGTCGCCGCAGACCCGGGCGGTGGCCAGCGCCTCGGCGTAGTGCGAGCGGGCGTCGCCGAAGCGGCCCGAGTCGTGCGCCAGCCACCCCACGGAGATGGCGAGTTCGCCGGCCGAGGCGTGCAGCCGGTCGGCGACGGAGCGGCGCTGGACGCCGGAGTCCAGCATGTCGTAGGCCGCCCGCAGCGGCTCGGCGGCGCGGCGGTAGATGCCCTCCGCGCCGTGCCGGTCGTCCAGCAACCGGATGCGGCGGACGGCCTCCTCGACGGCGGTGGCCTCGGCCGCGCCGGCCCGGCCGCCCGGGGCCCGGGGGCCGGGCACGGCGGCGGCTTCGGTGGGGTACAGGGCGGTGATGCCCAGGGCGGCCGCCGGGCCGCCGGTGATGAACGCGCGACGCAGCACGTCGCTCTCCTCGGGGATCTGGATACAGGTATCGCGGTGGTCGGGTTCGGGTGCCAGGGGCGTGGTGCTCACCGCCGTACGCGCCCCCCGTCCGCGTACCGTCTCGCGCGGCGCGAAGCCCATGTCGGGCAGCGTCAGCCCGGGGAACATGTGCCGGAACACGCGCTCGTAGGCGTAGTTCGGGCAGCGGATCTCACCGGACTCGACGCGGCCCACGTAGCGGGCGTCGCACGAGACCTGCTCGCCGATCTCACGGGCGGACCGTCGGACCGCCGCCGCGAACTCGCCCGGGGACAGCCGGCCGCGCAGCTGTCGGAAGGCGGTGTTCGGGCGGGCGGGTACGGTGTGGGACGACGCTGATCTTGCTGGTGGCGACGCCATGGCGGACCCTCTCCGTGGCCTTTCCGTGCCATCTGGTGGCGGTGCCGCTTCCTGGCGGTGCGGCGGGACGACCGTACCGGCTAACAGGGGCGCGATACCGAGCGTGTTATGACAAAACGCCCATAACGCCCGCGATCCGCCATGAAGTGCCATCCTTTGCAGCGTTATGCCGCCGTAGCTGTTGACATACGAAGCCGTTGAACTCGGTGTAAAGGGCGCGGCGCGTGCATGAGAAGGAGTTCTCCATGTGGGAGACCGGCGTGAGCAGAGTCGTGGGCGGATCCGGACGAGACGTGCCGCCGGGGCTCGCGCGGCCCTGCGACCTCGTCACGGTGCCCGCCCGGCAGGGACTGGAGGCCGTCGACATCCTCCGGCTGCGCGACGGCGTCGGGCCGGTCCTGCACGACGGCGCCTGTCACACCCTCGGCTTCCTCGTGCCGCCGGGCACGGCCGACGGCTGGGACGTCCCGGGCAGCGCGTGTACCCAGAGCAACGGCCGCGGGCTCGCGGTGGGCGCGGCGTGCGGCGGCGACGGCGCCGCATCGGAGCCCCCGGTGTCGGGCACCGGCTGGCTGGTGCCGCCGGAGGGCGCGTATGCCGACGCCACCGACCCGGTCGTGCTGCGCGCGGCGCTCGGCGAGGCGGCCCGCACGATCGAGGCCGTCGACCGCTGTCAGTGACCGCTGCCGCCCGGCACCCTCACCTCTTCGACAGGGAGCCCTCGCGCGGGGACGGCGCGGGCGGCCGGGCCGGATCGGGCAGCACGACCTGGGGCGGGGCCGTTTCCGACGCGGGAGCCGGGAGCGCGGACTCGCCGGGCGCCGGCACCAGCGGGACCCGGGCCCGCGGGGCCCGCCGACCCTGTGCCGCGTCGACGGCCGCCTCGTAGACGTCCATCAAGGACACGCAGCTGCGGGTGATGTCATAGCGCCGCACCACCGGCGGGACCGGCAGTCGGCCGGGCCCCGCGCGCCGCAACTCGCGCAGTGCGGTCGCCACTTCGTGGACCACGGGGCTGATCCGGCGGGCGCCCGGGGTGTGGTCGGCGGGGAGCTCGTCGACGGCCGGGCAGCTGCCGTACAGGACGTGCAGCCCGGCGGCGAGCGCCTCCAGGACGGCCAGCCCGAACGCCTCGTCCTGGGACGGCGAGACGAACACGTCCATCGCCGCCAGCAGCCCGGGGATGTCCAGTGGCCGGCCCGGCCCGGCGTCCGCGGGCGGCTCGATCGCGCCGCCGGGCCCGCCCAGCAGATGGATGCGGTCGCCCGAGCCGAACTGCTCGGCCGTCTTCTGCAGCCTCTCGCGTTCGGGCCCCTCGCCCGCCAGCAGCAGGTGCACCCCCGAGAGCTGGGTCACCGCCCGGACCAGGACGTCGAACCGCTTGGCGGGGACGAGGCGGCCGACGCCGCCGACCACGAACGCGTCGAGCGGGATGCCCAGCCGGGCGCGGACGCCGGACCGGACGACGGGGTCGTGCCGGAAGCGGTGCGCCTCGATGGCGCTCGGCACCACATGGATTCGGGCTTCGGGCACGCCCCAGCGGCGCAGCCGGGCGGCGACGGTGTCCGAGACGGCGACCGTGGCCGAGCCGAGCCGTTCGGTGGCCCGATAGAGGGTGCGCACGCCGCGGGTCAGCCGGCGGCCCTCGATCACCGCGTCGCCCAGGGAGTGTTCGGTGGCGACCACGGCCCGCACGCCGGCCAGCCGGGCCGCGATCCGGCCGTAGACGCAGGCGCGGTAGAGGTGGGTGTGCACCAGGTCGTAGCCGCCGTCGCGGATGAGCCGGGTCAGCTGGGGCAGTGCCCGCAGGTCCCGGGTACCGGTCATGCCCAGATGGGTGACGGGAGTGCCGTCGGCCCGGATGCCGTCCGCGAGCGGCCCGGGGCCGGTGAGTGCGACGACCTCGCAGCGCGCCGGCAGCCGCCGCAGCATCAGCCGCAGCTGCTGCTCGGCGCCGCCCACCTCCAGGCCCGTGATGACATGCAGAACCTTCAGCACGTGCTGCTCCCTGATAACCGAGCTGACAGAAATCTCCGCGGGTATTTCCGGGATGCCGATCAGTGCCCGGTGTCGGCCTGGACGAAGAGCGCACCGAGCAGATATCCCGCATCCCGGTTCTCGAAGCGGAAAGCGATCCGGTCGCCGCCGGGCCGCAGTGCGGGTCCGAGATCGAATACGTCGGAATCAAATCCCAGGGTGTTGCGGTAAGCGGGCCGCCGGAGCGTGTCCCGGCCGAAATCAGTGATGGTGGAATTCATCACATCATTAGCCGGGTTGGCGGCATCCCAGAGCGCGATGGGCGTATTGCCGTCGACCGCGGCGGAGAGTGAATCATTTCCGCTGCCGCGGTCACCGTTGTATGCCAGCACACCCGCGCTGCCGCGCGCATTCGGCGGAAGCCGTAGCCCTTTCAGGTTTACCGAAAGGGCGCGCCGGTTTGCGTTCACGGCCTGAAATCCGTCCCACAGCGCGAGCCTGCGCAGCGGCTCACCGGCATTCACGTACGCGACGACCAGGGTCCAGCCGCCCCAGCCGCCGGCCGCGGAGATTCCGCGGGCCGCGTTCACCTGACCCACCGTGTAGAGGCCGGCGCCGCCGGCCCGCGCCTGCGCGGTGACGTCCGCCGACGCCTGGAACCCGTCGGTCCTGGCCGTGGTGCGGTGGCCCGTCAGGGTGTCGGCGCGCACCTCCCGGTAGCGGCCCTTGGGCGCGGCCAGCAGCACCCGGTGGCCGTCCGCGGCCGGTCGCCGCTCGCCGGCCCGCAGATTGCCGCCCCAGTACAGCCGGGCGTAACTGACCCGGGATCCGGGCGGCAACTCCAGCCGGGCACGGCTGGAGTTGCCGGTGCGGGCGTCGGCGTCGATGTCGATGTAGGTCATCCGGTAGCGGCCGTTGGCCCCGCCGTCGCCCTGCTGGACCGCGGTGCACGGGGCGCCCGCGCGGGTGGTCGACGCACCGCAGGTGAGCGAGGAGTTGGCGGCCCGGATGATTCCGCCGTGCTGGGTCGCGTGAAAGCGTTCCGCGAAGGGAATTCGCGCGGATTCACCGAGGGACGGTGTACGGGCCGCCGACGGCGTCACGGACAGGGCGGCCGACAAAGCCAGCGCCGCCACCGCGTATACGGTGCGGCGCGCGCTGCGGTCCTTCGCCTTCCGCATGCCGTCCTCTCCTGATTCACGCAGTCGCCCGGATTTCAATCAGTCAAACAGGAGAGCACTCTGACAGAAATCATGTTGGAAATCGTGGCAGGCACGCCGGGTGCGGCCCCGACTGTGCCGATCAGCGGAATAGGGTGGCGTGCCGAGCTGGGCGCGAACTCACGGACGGGGGAACATTTTCCCGGAAGGGCGAACGGCCGTATCCCGCCTCCAATTCGCTCGTTGTGACCGTTGCCCCATTCACGAAACCGAAAGGAGAACGGTGATGAAGCGGATCGCCAAGAGCGCTGCTCTGGCCACTGTCAGCTGCGCCATGGTGTTCGGCGGCGCGGGAATCGCCGCCGCCGGCGGCCACGGCCACGGCCACCACCATGGCCACGGCGCGACCGCTGTCGGCAAGGCGGTGCGTTCCCCGGGTGTCCTCAGCGGCAATGTCGTTCAGGTGCCGGTGAACATTCCGATCAACGTGTGCGGAAACACCGTCAACGTCCTCGCGCTGCTGAACCCGGCCTTCGGGAACATCTGCATCAACCGATGACCTGAGCCCGGCCCGGAAGCCATCGGGCCGGTCAGGAGCGTGGTGTACCGCGGCGGGCAACCCGGGGCCTCGTCCCGGGCGGCCCGCCGCTTCGCCGTGCGCGGGCCCCGCGCACGGCGAAGCGCCCGCCCGCCGGATACTTGAGGCATGGCAAAGAGCAGGCGCGGGCGCGGCGGCCCGGAACCCGTCACCCGGGCGGTGGCCGGCGGGGTCGCGGAGCTACGGCCGGACCGCGACCGCCCGCGCGGCTGGACGCTGCTGATCGACGGTGCCCCGCAGTCGCACGTGGACCTCGACGACCCGGCGTATCTGGAGTTCGCCTACCAGCGCCGCCTCGGCCACATCGCCGATCTGGCCGCGCCGCCCGGCAGACCGCTCCAGGTCCTGCACCTCGGCGGCGGCGCGCTGACCCTGGCGCGCTATGTCGCCGCCACCCGCCCGCGCTCCACCCAGCAGGTCGTGGAGATCGACGCCGAGTTGGTCCGACTCGTCCGCAGCCACCTCCCGTTGGACGGCGGCTGGCGTATCCGGGTGCGCGGCGGTGATGCGCGCGCAGGGCTGGCGAAGATACCGGAGGGCTGGGCGGACCTGATCATCGCGGACGTCTTCGGCGGCGCCCGCACGCCTGCGCATCTGACCAGCACCGAGTTCATGGCCGAGGTGCGCCGGGCACTGCGCCCCGGCGGCCATTACGCGGCCAACCTCGCCGACGGGCCGCCGCTGCGCTTTCTGCGCGGCCAGATCGCCACCGTCCGTACGGTCTTCCCCGAGCTGTGCCTGACCGCCGACCCGGCCGTGCTGCGGGGCAAGCGCTTCGGCAACGCCGTACTGCTGGCGTCCGACCGGGAGTTGCCGGTCGCCGAGCTGACCCGGCGGGCGGCGGGGGACCCGCATGCGGGACGGGTCGAACACGGGCGGGCGCTGCTGGACTTCACCGGCGGCGCGGCGCCCGTCGATGACGCCGCGGCGGTCGCCTCCCCCGCCCCGCCGGCCGCGGCCTTCGACTGACGCTGCCCGCCGAGGGTTTCGCCGAGGGTTCCGCCGAGGGGTTCGCTATGTCGCGTTGTTGCTGCTCTGTACGGTCGGCGGGTGGCCGTTCCAGGTGCAGATCACCGAGGTGTGCCCGGACTGGGACGTGAAGTCCACCCGGATCCACTGCTCCTGCTTCCACACCTGCATCTCCCACCCCGCGTTCGGGGTCGCCGACACCAGCGAGGCGGACCGGCCGCCCATGTCGAGGACGACCCGGCCGCCGGACGTGGCATAGCTCTTGACCCGACCGTCGGAGGCCGGCGCGGAGCCGGCCGGCGGGGTGGGGGAGGGGGCGTGGGACCGCGCGTCGCCGCCGCCGGAGGGCGTGGCCGGTTTCGACGCCTTGTCGTCGGAGGGGGGCGCGCTGTGCCCGGCCGTCCCGGACGGTTTGGGGCGGTGCGTGGAGGAGGCGCGGGGCGAGACCCCGGCGTCCGCCCGGGCCCCGGATGCGGTCACCTGACCGGAGAGCGGCAGCGCGCGGGGCGCGTCGTAGGCCGTACCGGACAGCACCGTGTGCACGCCGAACCACGACAGGGTGACCGCGGCGCCCGTCGCCAGCGTCCAGGCCAGCGCGTGAACCAGTCCTCGTTGCATTTGGCTCATACTGCACCACCGGCACGCCCCGTTGCAGCCCGTCCCGGACGGCCGGCGCCCCGGCCCTGCGTCAACCTCGGGCAGGGGCGGTGACCCGTATGGCGTACGGTGCCGCCCATGTCACGTGTGCTCGTCGTCGAGGACGACCAGTTCGTACGCTCGGCCCTCATCCGGCATCTGACCGAGGCCGCCCACACCGTGCGCAGTGTCGGCACCGCCCTGGAGGCACTGCGCGAGGTGGCGCACGTCGGCTTCGACGTCGTCATCCTCGACCTGGGGCTGCCGGACCTGGACGGGGCCGAGGCGCTGAAGATGCTGCGCGGGGTCACCGACGTCCCGGTGATCATCGCCACGGCCCGCGACGACGAGGCCGAAATCGTACGGCTGCTGAACGACGGCGCCGACGACTACCTCATCAAGCCGTTCTCCGTGGAACACCTCTCGGCCCGGATGTCCGCCGTACTGCGCCGCTCCCGTGCCGCCACCGCCGGCGCGGAACCCCCCTCCCGGGTGATGCGGGTAGGCGGCCTCTCCATCGATCCGCTGCGCCGCCAGGCCGAACTGGACGGCGCCGCGCTGGACCTGACCCGCCGGGAATTCGACCTGCTGGCCTTCCTCGCCGGACGCCCCGGCGTCGTCGTCGCCCGCAAGGAGCTGCTCGCCGAGGTCTGGCAGCAGTCGTACGGGGACGACCAGACCATCGACGTCCACCTCTCCTGGCTCCGCCGCAAACTGGGAGAAACGGCGGCGAAGCCCCGGTATCTGCACACCCTGCGGGGCGTCGGCGTGAAGCTGGAGCCGCCGCAGTGAGATGGGCACTGGTCAAGGTGGCGCTGGCGGTCACCGTCATGGTCGTGGTCGCGTTCGCGATACCGCTCGGGCTCGTCGTCAAGGAGCTGGCCCGCGACCGCGCGTTCTCCAACGCCGAGCGGCAGGCCGCCACCATCGGCCCGGTCCTGGCCATCACCACCGACCGCGCCCAGCTCGAACGCGCCGTCGCCAGCGCCGAGACCGGCCCCGGCGGCCGGATCGGCGTCCATGTCCCGGCGAGCGGCAAGCAGGGCCATCCCGCCGAGATCGGCGCCCGGCGGGCCGCACCGAAGGACGTGGCGGCCGCGGTGAAGCTCGGCCGGGCCTCCATCTCGCCCGTTCCCGGTGGCTCCTCGCTGCTCCAGCCGACCGCCGTCGCCTCCGGCATCGCCGTCGTCGAGGTCTTCGTCCCGGACGACGCGCTCACCAACGGGGTGGCCACCTCCTGGGTGGTGCTGGCCGGCGTCGGACTCGCGCTCATCATCGGCTCGGTCGCGGTCGCCGACCGGCTCGGCACCCGCATGGTGCGGCCCGCGGAGCGACTGGCCGGCGCCGCGCACGACCTGGGCAACGGCAGGCTCGGCGTCCGCGTCGCCGAGGACGGCCCCAAGGAGTTGCGGTCCGCGGCAGCCGCCTTCAACTCCATGGCCGACCAGGTGGTCCAGCTGCTGGCCAACGAGCGCGAACTGGCCGCCGACCTCTCGCACCGCCTGCGCACCCCGCTGACCGTCCTGCGGCTCAACGCCGCCTCCCTCGGCGACACCCCGGCAGCCGAACAGACCCGGGCCGCCGTCGAGCAGCTGGAGCGCGAGGTCGACCAGATCATCCGCACCGCCCGGGAGCAGCAGGCGCACGCCGGGCAGGCGGCCGCCGCTGCGGGCTGCGACGCCGCCGAGGTGATCCGCGAGCGGATGGCCTTCTGGTCGGCGCTCGCCGAGGACGAGGGCCGCACCGTGCGGGTGGCCGGCGCCGACCGTCCCGTAAGGATCCCGGTGGCCCGCCCCGAACTCGCCGCCGCCCTGGACGCGATGCTCGGCAACGTCTTCCGGCACACCCCCGAGGGCACCGCCTTCGCGGTCGACGTCCACAACGCGGAGGAGGCGGTGATCGTGCTGGTCTCGGACGCGGGCTCCGGTATCGCCGACCCGGACGCGGCGCTGCGCCGCGGCCACTCGGCGGGTGGGGACGGTTCCACGGGGCTCGGCCTGGACATCGTGCGCCGGCTGGCCGAGTCCACCGGCGGGGATGTCCGGATCGGCCGCTCGGTCCTGGGCGGCACCGAGGTACGGGTCTGGCTGGCGCTGGAGAACGGCAGCCGGCGGAACGGCGTACGGCGTGGCCACCGGCTGCGGCGCCGGCTCGTCGTACGGGGGCGACGGGCGGCGCGCACCGGCTCCTGAGCACCCGCCCGCCCCGGGCCCGGACCGGTTCCCGCGCCGCGGCTCTTAACCACCCCCTTCCGCTTCCTTAAGGCGTCCATAAGTCCGCCGACCGCCGTACCGAACCCGGCATTTGTCCGTTTCCCTGTCGCTAGCGTGCGGGACGCACCGTGGCGCACCCCCGGTGCGTTCCCTCCTCCCCCCACGTGACGACAGGCAGGCACGAGATGAGTTCCTCGGCACACCGCCGGCACAAGAGCCGCACCACCAAGCTGATCGTGGCCGGCGTGGCCGGCGTGGCCGGCGTGGCCGCCGCGGCCGCCGCCGGCGGCGCGTTCGCCGTCGCCGGCTCCGCCATGGCCACCAAGGCGCCGCAGGGCGACGCCCCCGCCAAGGCCGGCGCCGGCTTCTCCCCGTACGTCGACACCTCCCTCGCCCCCGCCTACGACCTGGTGGACACCGCCGAGAAGACCGGGGTGAAGACCTTCAACCTCGCCTTCATCACCTCCGGCGGCGGCTGCGACCCCAAGTGGGGCGGCTCCGGCGAGCTGGGCGGCGACGCGGTGGCCAAGCAGATACCCGCGCTGCGCAAGGCCGGCGGCGACGTCCGGGTCTCCTTCGGCGGCGCCAACGGCTCCGAGCTCGGCACGGCCTGCACCTCCGCCGACCAACTGGCCGCCGCCTACGGCAAGGTCATCGACCGGTTCCAGCTCACCAAGGCCGACTTCGACATCGAGGGCGGCGCGCTGCCCGACACCGCCGCCAACACCCGCCGCGCCCAGGCCATCGCCCAGCTGCAGAAGAAGCACCCGGACCTCGACGTCTCCTTCACCCTGCCGGTGCTGCCCGAGGGCCTGACCCAGGACGGCGTGAACCTCGTCGCCGACGCCAAGAAGAACGGCGTCAAGATCTCCGCCGTCAACATCATGGCGATGGACTACGGCCCCTCCTACAACGGCGACATGGGCACCTACGCCACCAAGGCCGCCACCGCCACCCAGGGGCAGCTCAAGAAGGCCCTCGGGCTCGGCGACGCGGAAGCCTGGAAGACCGTGGCGGTGACCCCGATGATCGGCGTCAACGACGTCCAGAACGAGGTCTTCAAGACCGACGACGCCACCGAACTCGTGAAGTTCGCCCAGGACAAGCACCTGGGCTGGCTGTCCATGTGGTCCTCGACCCGCGACAAGCCCTGCCCGGGCGGCGGCAACTCCGCCCAGCCCACGTGCAGTTCGATCGACCAGGCCCCGCTGGCCTTCACCAAGGCGCTCGGCGCCCACACCGGCTGACCCCCACCGGCGGTCCGGTCACCAGCCGTCCCGGACCACCGTCCCCGTGCGGGGCGCGGCGGGCCTCCCCCCACCCGCTGCGCCCCGCCGCCTCACACCGCGCCCGCCCCGCCCCGTACGGCCGCCCGGAACGCGATCGGCGTCGTCCCGGCCCGCCGCTGGAAGAACTTGCTGAAGTTGGTGGCGTCGGCGAAGCCCAGCCGGTCCGCGATCCGTGCCGCCGGCTGGTCGCCGTGCGCCAGCAGCCGCTTGGCCTCCAGCACCACCCGGCGGTCGATGAACTCCTTCGCACCGATCCCGGCCCCGGCCTCGGTGGCCCGGGAGAGGGTACGCGGCGCATACCCGAGCGACCGGGCGTAGTCGGCGACCCGGCGGCTGCGGGTGAAGTCCCGCTCCACCGCGTCCCGGAACCGCAGATATGTCTCGCTCGCCTCACAGGTCCCGTCCGCACCGGCCACGGCCCCGCCCGGATGGGCTGCCCGCAGCACCAGCACCGCCAGCAGATGGCGCAGCACCTCGACGTGCACCTCCAGTGGCAGCCCGCCCAGTTCGCCGAATTCCTGGTGCAGTGCGCGCAGCGCGGCGTCCAGAGCCCGCGCCGCGGCGCCCTCGGGGCGGCGGACGGCGGGCCCGTACCAGTCCTCGGCCCGGGCCGCCGCCGCGGTGCCCGGGGCCAGGAAACCGGCCTCGAAGAGCACCAGCCGCCCCTCCGCCCCGGTCAGGTCGCCGAAGTGCTGCACCTGTCCGGGGCGCGACCACAGCAGATCGCCGGGGGCCAGGACGTGCTCGCGGAAGTCGACGCTGTGCACCAGCCGGCCGCGCTCCACGAGCAGCAGATGGTGGAAGCCGGGACGGTGCGGCGTCGACAGCCGGCACGCGTCCGCGCGCTCGCGCAGCTCGGCCAGGGTCAGCACCTCCACCCCCGAGGGCCGCCCGGCCGGCGCGGCGAACGCCACCTCCCGGATCTCCGTGACGGCTTGATCGTCCTCCTGCCGCATCTGTCGGTTTCTGACCATGCCTGGTCCCCTCGCTACCCCGAAATGCGCCGCTACTGCTCCTAGCGTAGAAGACGTCGGCGCAACCGCTGACGGAAAAAGGAAGTCCGTCACACCGGACGCAACCACAGCTGGGAGACCCCCTTGTCCACCGAGATCGCTCTCTTCGGGGCCAACGGCACCATCGGCAGCCGCATCCTGAACGAGGCCCTGAGCCGCGGTCACCACGTCACCGCGGTCGTCCGCGACCCCGCGAAGATCACCACGACGCACCCCCGGCTGACCGTGACCACCGGTGACGTCCTCGACCCGGCGTCCGTCACCGCCGCGGCGAAGGGCCGGGACGTGGTGATCAGCGCCGTCGGCGGCGGCGACGGCCCGGGCCACCTGGCCACCATCGAGCCCGCCGCGAAGTCCCTCGTCGCCGGTCTGCGCACGCTCGGCGACCGGGCGCCCCGCCTGATCACCGTCGGCGGCGCCGGCTCCCTGCGCACCCCCGACGGCAAGCAGGTCTGGGACGCCGAGGGGCTCCCCGAGTTCCTGCTGCAGATCATGCACGCGCACGGCGACGCGCTCGACCACTACCGCACCGTCTCCGACGTCCGCTGGACCAATCTCAGCCCGGCCGCCACCATCGAGCCCGGTGAGCGCACCGGCGGGTACCGCACCGCCACCGAGGACCTGGTCGCCGACGCCGCGGGCGCCAGCCGCATCTCCACCGAGGACTACGCCGTCGCCCTGGTCGACGAGATCGAGCGGCCCCGCCACATCGGCGAGCGCTTCACCGTCGGGTACTGAGAGCGGGTACTGAGAGCCCGTACACAACACGCAAGGCCCCCGACCTGAGGTCGGGGGCCTTGACAGTGGGGTGAGTAACGGGACTTGAACCCGCGACATCCTGGACCACAACCAGGTGCTCTACCGGCTGAGCTATACCCACCATGACCGGTGCTGTGTGGTTCTTTTTCCCCACCGGCTGAGGAAAAGTGTACAGGGTCTTGAGGGGTGCTCGCTCCCGGGTTCTGCGCGCCCGGGAGCGAGCCGTGTCACGACGGAGTGGACCGCCCAGGGGCGGGCACGACGTGCTTCGCCGCGATCGTCTTCGCGGTGTCCGAGTCCGGGCCCGGATGGGGCACGAAGACCGCCTCCCGGTAGTACCGCAACTCCGCGATGGATTCGCGGATGTCGGCCAGCGCACGGTGATTGCCGCTCTTGTCCGGACTGTTGAAGTAGGCCCGCGGATACCAGCGCCGGGCCAGCTCCTTCACGGACGAGACGTCGACGATCCGGTAGTGCA
Organism: Streptomyces sp. NPDC048650; assembly: GCF_043199095.1. Taxonomy (NCBI): domain Bacteria; kingdom Bacillati; phylum Actinomycetota; class Actinomycetes; order Kitasatosporales; family Streptomycetaceae; genus Streptomyces; species Streptomyces sp. NPDC048650. Next base: position 201,986 of record NZ_JBICVM010000003.1, read on the forward strand.
GATAGCTTTCCAGCGTCGGCATGTCGCGCAGCAGGAAGCCCCGGTCGGTGCCGACGGAGTTCCCGCACAGCGGGGCCTTCCCCGGCTCCGGCACATGCTGCTTGATGTACGCCAGCACCTGCGCCTCGGCGTCCTCGAGCGTCGTGCCGCCGTCGAGCTCCTCCAGCAGCCCGGAGTCGGTGTGCATGGTGCGCACCACCTCCGGCATGGTGGTCAGTGCCTCGGCCGGGGGGCGGATCACCACATCCACCCCGTCGCCCAGCACGTTCAGCTCCGAGTCGGTGACCAGTGCGGCCACCTCGATGAGTGCGTCGTTCGCCAGCGAGAGCCCGGTCATCTCGCAGTCGATCCACACCATGCGATCGTTCATGCGCCTCACCCTACGGGGCGCTCCCGCTGGCCGGGCAGCACGGGGCGGCCCGCGCCGCGTGCGACGGGGACCTCCGGCAGCCGGGCGGCGAACGCGTCCGACTGCGGTTTCCCGTTCTCGCCCGGTTCCACGGCGGCCAGCGCCGCCGGGCCGTGACCGGCCACCGCGGGCGAGAAGCGTTCCGCACCCCCCGACCCCATCGGCGGCCGCTCGGCCCGCTCCGGCCGCAGCGCGGGCTCGGGTGCGCCGCTCTGCGGCCGCCGCGCGCGGTAGGCCGCGCGGTAGGCCGCGGGCGAGGCGCCCAGCTGCCGCCGGAAGTGGCCGCGCAGCGCGACCGGCGAGCGGAAGCCGCAGCGCCCGGCGACCTCGTCCACCGAATAGTCGGAGGTCTCCAGCAGCCGCTGGGCCTGCAGCACCCGCTGGGTGATCAGCCACTGCAGCGGCGCGCTGCCGGTCAGCGAACGGAAGCGCCGGTCGAAGGTGCGCCGGCTCATGTAAGCGCGCGCGGCGAGCGTCTCCACGTCGAACTGCTCGTGGAGGTGCTCCAGCGCCCAGGCGACGACCTCGGCCAGCGGGTCGGCGCCGATCTCCTCAGGTAATGACCTGTCGAGGTAGCGCTGGTGCCCCATCTCCGAGGCGGTGCGGCGCGGCGGTACGACCAGCCGTCGGGCGAGTGCGTTGGCGGCGTCCGCGCCGTGGTCGGTCCGCACGATGTGCAGGCACAGGTCGATGCCGGCCGCCGTCCCCGCGGAGGTGAGCACGTCGCCGTCGTCGACGAAGAGCTCACGGGGGTCGACATGGACGGACGGATAACGCTTGGCGAGCGTCGGCGCGTACATCCAATGGGTCGTGGCCGGACGGCCGTCGAGCAGTCCGGCCGCGGCGAGGACGAACGCCCCCGTGCACAACCCGACGATCCTGGCCCCTTCTTCGTGCGCGCGACGCAGCGCGTCGAGCGCGGCGGGCGGCGGGGCCTGGGTGATGGAGCGCCAGGCCGGTACGACGACCGTCCCGGCACGGGAGATCGCCTCCAGCCCGTAGGGGGCGGAAAGTTCGAGCCCCCCCGGTGGTGCGCAAAGGCGCATCTTCGCCCGCGCACACAAGCAGTCGGTACCTCGGAACGCCGGCATCCTGTCGGTCGATGCCGAAGACCGAGAGCGGAATGGAGCTCTCGAAAATGGGGCCGCCGCTGAAGAGGAGCACCGCGACTATTTCGCGGCGTCGTCGGGCGGCGAGCTTGCGTGCGGCGTCTGGTACGGCAGCGGAGTCCTGGCTCATGGCACTTAAGCCCCCCTCGGTCGTCTCGCCCTCTCGGTCCTGCACAGTTCCCCCGCCGTCACTACCAAGATCGAATCTACTGTGTCCCGTGAGGATGGATGGCCAAGTTCACCACCCACTGGTATGTCGATATGGCAACTTGGCGCGAAGCATTCGATCACGAAGCGTTCCACTCGTCGGCCCTGCATGGGAAGTACGCGTCTCGGCTCTGCCCGTTCGCAGTAGGGCACAACCGTGCCCAGCGGTCCTTTCCGCCCTGCTCAAGCCCGGGTTGGAGGGTGGTCGGGGCGGGGGTCGGATCCCGGCTGCAAGTTGGCTGAAAACGTGCGTGCGCAGACTTGCGAGTGCCTCAATCGACCGGCGTGCGCCGCTCCCAGTACTGCCCGCCCCCTTGCGCTCCCGCCCCCATATGTCCCGTTCTGTCCCGATGCCGTCCGGCCTCGCGCACCCGGACCCGGGCCGCGCTCCGTTCGGATTGCCGCAGCAGTGCGCGGCAGGCGCAGGTCACCGCGGCGAGACCGGCGGCCGCGCCGGCCGCACCGGCGACCGGGGTACCGCTGACGATCAGAACGAAGGGCACCAGGGCGCAACCGAACGCGCCCCAGCGCACCACATCGCTCACTGAGTCGGGTGATCTCTTGGACGGCGCGGGCATCGCGGGCTCCCTTCCGGCGGGCAGCTACTACAACGCCGCCGACGATCACGGGTCACCGCGATGGGTACGTACGGGGGCAGGCCGGGGCATTGCCATCCGCGCCACGCTCCGGCATGCTCCGGGGAACGTTCGAGGCCCTGATCCGCCCGGCGGGCGCTCCGCGTCCCACGGTGGAGTCTGGGCAGCGGAGGAGTGGCGCCGTACTCTTGGGGTATCGGGTTGGGAAGATGATTCCCAGTCGTATTGTTTCTCTTTGAACTATGGCTCCCGCTCCGCGATCGAGCCAGCTCAGTCAACTGCCGGATCAAGTCAATCGCCGTTCCCCGTCCGCCCCTCCGCAAGAGGACGTTCTCGCCGAGACACCAATGGCCGGTCACGAATTCCCCGAACCCGCGGACCGCAAGCAGGTCGCCGATCCGACGGCGGACCTGGAAGCGGCGGAAGAGACACGCCACTCCTGCGACCCCGCCTTCCAGCACGGCGTGGTGGTCGGCTTCGACGGCTCCATGTCGAGCGAACGCGCGTTGGCGTATGCAATCGGTATGACCCGGCGCTTCGGCTCCGGGTTGATCATCGTCCATGTGGCCAACCGGCTGCCGACGACCGTGTGGGCCGGCTGCGAGCCCCCGGTGTTCGTGGACGTCCCCGATCACCGCACCGAGGTGCTGGGCCTGGAGCTCGCCTGCGCCGACCATCTCACCGAGGTGCCCTGGATCCTCGTCGAGCGCGGCGGGGACATCTGCCACGAGCTGGAGGAGGTCGGCCGGGAGTACGAGGCCGACGCCATCGTGGTCGGCTCGACGCACGGCCTCGTCGGCCGGATCTTCGGATCGGTGGCGGGTCGGCTCGCGCGCCGCGCGCAGCGCCCGGTCATCGTCATCCCCTGACCCCGCCCGGCTCCGGCCCCGGCGCGTGATCAGTTCTCCTCGCCCCGTCCACAGTTGAGGGGGCGTCATGGGGATTGTGGGTAGTCCGCCCGTCCCTCCGCGTGCGGAGGTGGGTCGTCCCCCGGTGAGGGGTAGAACACCGGCACGTGTCCGCGGCGCTCCTCGCGGGATCCGGGGGGCCGCGCACGCGTCAGCGGCGTGCCGCCCACCGGGAGGTGACGGTCTCCGGGGCGGCGGCATCCGGCCGGCGTACGGGCGACGCCGGCCCAGGGGAGGCGGCGGTTCCGTGCGTATGGTGGCACGCGCGGACCCGCCGCCGGTCCCGGAGCGGGTGCGGCCGGTGGCTACTCCACCGTGACCGACTTGGCCAGGTTCCTGGGCTTGTCGATGTCCCGGCCCAGGGCCAGGGCCGTGTGGTAGGCGAGGAGTTGGAGCGGGATGCCCATCAGGATGGGGTCCAGTTCGGGCTCGTTCTTGGGGACGACGATGGTGTGGTCGGCCTTCTCCTGCTCCTGGTGGGCGACGGCGAGGATGCGGCCGCTGCGGGCCTTGATCTCCTCCAGCGCGGCACGGTTCTTCTCCAGCAGGTCGTCGTCCGGCACGATCGCGACGGTCGGCATCGCGGGCTCGATGAGCGCCAGCGGGCCGTGCTTGAGCTCCGAGGCCGGGTACGCCTCGGCGTGGATGTAGGAGACCTCCTTGAGCTTCAGGGAGGCCTCGCGCGCCACCGGGTAGCCGCGCACCCGGCCGATGAACATCATCGACTTGGCGTCCGCGTACCGGGTCGACAGCTTCTTGATCTCGTCCTCGCCCTTGAGGATCTCGTCGATCTGGCCGGGCAGCTTGCGCAGGCCCTCGATGATCCGCTTGCCGTCCGCGACGGACAGGTCACGGATGCGGCCGAGGTGCAGGGCGAGCAGGGCGAAGGAGACCACCATGTTGGTGAAGCACTTGGTGGAGACCACACAGACCTCGGGGCCGGCGTGCACGTAGATGCCGCCGTCGGTCTCCCGGGCGATCGCCGAACCGACGACGTTCACCAGACCCAGCACCCGCGCGCCCTTGCGCTTGAGCTCCTGGACGGCCGCCAGCACGTCGTAGGTCTCACCGGACTGGGAGACGGCGACGTACAGGGTGTCGGGGTCCACGACCGGGTTGCGGTAGCGGAATTCGGAGGCCGGCTCGGCGTCCGAGGGGATGCGGGCCAGCTCCTCGATCATCTGGGCGCCGATCTGGCCCGCGTGGTACGAGGTGCCGCAGCCGAGGATCTTCACCCGGCGCACGCCGCGTGCCTCGCGGGCGTCGAGGTTGAGGCCGCCGAGGTGCACGGTGGAGAACCGGTCGTCGATCCGCCCGCGCAGCGCGCGGTCCACCGCGTCCGCCTGCTCGGAGATCTCCTTGTGCATGTACGTGTCGTGGCCGCCCAAGTCGTAGGACTCGGCCGCGTACTCGACGGTCTCCGGCGTCGCCGTCGTACGGGAGCCCTCGGTGGTGTACGTGCGGTAGTCGTCGGCCTTGAGGGTGGCCATCTCGCCGTCGTCCAGGGTGACGACCTGGCGGGTGTGCGAGACCAGCGCGGCGACGTCGGAGGAGACGAACATCTCGTGCTCGCCGATGCCCAGCACGACCGGGGAGCCGTTGCGGGCGACGACGATGCGGTCGGTGAAGTCGGCGTGCAGCACGGCGATGCCGTACGTGCCCTCGATGTGCCGCAGCGCCTCGCGGACCTTCTCCTCCAGCGTCTCGGCCGCCGAGCGGCCGATCAGGTGGGCGAGGACCTCGGTGTCGGTCTCGGAGGCGAAGTCGACGCCCTCCGCGGTCAGTCGGGCGCGCAGGTCGGCGGCGTTGTCGATGATGCCGTTGTGGACGACCGCGACCTTGCTCCCGGCGTCGAGGTGCGGGTGCGCGTTCGCGTCGGTGGGCGCGCCGTGCGTGGCCCAGCGGGTGTGGGCGATGCCGGTGGTGCCCGCGAACCGCTTCGGCAGTCGGGCCTCCAGCTCACGCACCCGGCCCTTGGCCTTGGCGGTCTTCAGGCCGCCTGCGGCCTTGCCGGAGCCGCCGGCGTGGATGGCGATGCCCGCCGAGTCGTAGCCGCGGTACTCCAGGCGCTGCAGGCCCTCGAGGAGCAGCGGAGCAACATCGCGCTTGCCGATATAGCCGACAATCCCGCACATACAGTGACCTCCGGGTGCATCGTGGTGACGAGTTCGTTCGTGGTGACGGACGTACTGGTGTTTCTTGATCGGTTCCGGGTGTGCCCGGCCGCCCGGGTGGGCGGATCAGCCGTAGACGACGCGGCGCAGCTGGCGTATCGAGAGCGGTGGCGGGGTCACGGCGCGGTGCGGCAGCTCGTGCGAGATCCGCTCGAAGATCGCCTCGTTCCGCAGCCCCTGGGACTGCAGCTCGCGGTGTCTGCGGCGGACGAACCCCTCGGTGGTCTCGTCGAAGTACGCGAGCACGTCCAGGACCACCCGCGTCGCCTCGCCGCGTTGGAGCGGCGTGCTGCGGATCAGGTGGTCGACGAGGTCCTCGTGGGACGGACGATGATCGGGCACCCGTTGATACTGCGTGGCGGCGCCGGGATTCGCAAGAAATCTGCCCGATTTCGGGCAGGTCCCTGAGATGGCGCCCGGAAAGTGGTCTGAACCTTGACCGCGTACGAGGCTCACGGTACGCATGGTCACCGTTCGGTCGCTCCATGCCATGCAGGACATGCCAGACACGGCACATCGACCTCACATGCCGTGCACGAGGTTCGCCGAAGGGACCGTCGATGAGACGACGCAGACTTCTGTTTTCGCTGCTGCTGGTCGCCGCCGCCGGAATGGGGACCGGCGCCGCACCGTCCCCGCCGGCCGCCGCCCCCGTACCCCTGGACCGGGTCGTGCCGGCACCCGCCTCCGTGCGGCCCGGCGGGGACGCCTACACCCTCGGCGAGGGCACCCGGATCCGGGTGCCCGGCGGATCGGCGGAGGCCGGGCGGATCGCCGACCAGCTGGCCGGCCTGCTGCGCCCGGCCACCGGATACCGCCTGCCGGTCACCACCAAGGACGGCCGGGACGGCATCGTCCTGCGGCTCGGCGGCCCCGGGGCCGGCGGGCTGGGCGCGGAGGGCTACCGGCTCACCGTCGGCGCCCGCACGGTGACCATCAGCGCCGGGCGGCCCGCCGGCCTCTTCCACGGCGTCCAGACGCTGCGCCAGCTGCTGCCCGCGGACCTGGAGAAGCGCACCGGGCAGCCCGGGCCGTGGCGGATCGCGGGCGGCACCATCGCCGACTCCCCGCGGTACGGCTACCGCGGCGCGATGCTCGACGTCTCCCGGCACTTCTTCACCGTCGACCAGGTCAAGCGCTACATCGACCAGCTGGCGATGTACAAGATCAACAGGCTCCACCTGCACCTCTCCGACGACCAGGGCTGGCGGATCGCCGTCGACTCCTGGCCGAAGCTCGCCACCTACGGCGGCTCCACCCAGGTCGGCGGCGGCAAGGGCGGCCACTACACGAAGGACGACTACCGCGAGATCCTGCGGTACGCCGCGAGCCGCTATCTGACCGTCGTCCCCGAGATCGACATGCCCGGCCACACCAACGCCGCCCTGGCGTCCTACGCCGAGCTCAACTGCAACGGCCAGGCGCCGCCGCTCTACACCGGCACCAATGTCGGCTTCAGCTCGCTGTGCGTGCCGAAGAAGGTGACGTACGACTTCATCGACGACGTCATCCGCGAGATCGCGGCGCTCACCCCCGGCCGGTACCTCCACATCGGCGGCGACGAGGCACACTCCACCAGCCATGAGGACTACACGGCCTTCATGGACAAGGCGCAGCCGGTGGTCGCCAAGTACGGCAAGACCGTCATCGGCTGGCACCAGCTGACCGGCGCCCACCCGGCGAAGGGCGCCGTCGCGCAGTACTGGGGCTACGACGCCACCTCCGCGGCCGAGCGCAAGCAGGTCGCCGACGCCGCCGCCAACGGCACCGGCCTGATCCTCTCGCCCGCCGACCGCGCCTACCTCGACATGCAGTACGACAAGGACACGCCGCTGGGGCTGCACTGGGCGGGCTATGTGGGGGTGCGGCGGTCCTACGACTGGGACCCGGGCAGCTACCTCCAGGGCGCGCCCGCCGACGCGGTCGTGGGCGTCGAGGCGCCGCTGTGGTCCGAGACCCTGTCCACGTCCGCGCACATCGAGTACATGGCGTTCCCGCGGCTGCCGGGTATCGCGGAGCTGGGCTGGTCGCCCGCCGGGACGCACGACTGGTCCTCCTACCGCGAGCGGCTGGCGGCACAGGGACCCCGCTGGGACGCCCTGGGGATCCACTACTACCGCTCGCCGGAGGTGCCCTGGCCCGCGCGCTGAGCCGCTGGGGCCCGACGTGCCGGCCGGCACGTCGGGCCCTGTGCTTCCTAGGCCCCGACGCCCAGCTCCCGGGCGATCAGCATCCGCTGGACCTCGCTCGTGCCCTCGCCGATCTCCAGGATCTTCGCGTCCCGCCACATCCGCGCGACCGGGTACTCGTTCATGAAGCCGTAGCCGCCGTGGATCTGGGTGGCCTCGCGGGCGTTGTCCACCGCGATCTCGGAGGAGTACAGCTTGGCGAGCGCGGCCTCCTTCTTGAACGGTTCGCCGTGCACCAGGCGGGAGGCCGCATCGCGCCAGGCCAGCCGGGAGGTGTGGGCGCGCATCTCCATGTCGGCGAGCTTGAACTGGATGGCCTGGTTGGTGCCGATCGGGCGGCCGAACGCCGTCCGCTCCCCGGCGTAGCGCACCGACTCGTCCACGCAGCCCTGCGCCAGGCCGGTGGCGAGCGCCGCGATGGCGATCCGGCCCTCGTCGAGGATGCGCAGGAACTGGGCGTAGCCGCGGCCCTCCTCACCCAGCAGGTTGGCGGCCGGGACCCGGACGTCCGCGAAGGACAGCTCGCGGGTGTCCGAGGCGCTCCAGCCGACCTTGGAGTACGGGGCGCCGACGGTGAAGCCGGGGGTGCCGGCGGGCACGATGATGGAGGAGATCAGCGGGCCGCCGTCGTCCTTGCGGCCGGTCACCGCCGTGACGGTGACCAGGCCGGTGATGTCCGTGCCGGAGTTGGTGATGAAGCACTTGCTGCCGTTGATCACCCAGCTGTCGCCGTCCCGCACCGCCGTCGTCCGGGTGGCGCCGGCGTCCGAGCCGCCGTCCGGCTCGGTCAGACCGAAGGCGCCGAGCATCTCGCCGCTGCACAGCTTGGGCAGCCACGTGCGCTTCTGCTCCTCCGTACCGAAGCGGTGGATCGGCATGGCGCCCAGTGAGACGCCCGCCTCCAGGGTGATGGCCACCGAGGAGTCGACCCGGGCCAGCTCCTCCAGGGCGATTCCCAGGGCCAGATAGTCGCCGCCCATCCCGCCGTACTCCTCCGGGAACGGCAGGCCGAACAGGCCCATCTCGCCCATCTGCGCCACGATTTCGTAAGGGAACTCGTGGCGCTCGTAGTAGTCGCCGATCTTGGGGGCGACGACGTCGTGCGCGAACGCCTCGACCGTGCGCCGGAGTTCTTCCAGCTCGGCGGGGAGGCGGTGGTCCAGGGACATGGGGGTCACTCCTTGTGGGAGAGGGCGCGTACGGTGCGGGACGGGCTGGGACGGCCCAGGACCTCGGCCATCCAGGCGCTGGTGGCGGTCAGCCGGCCGAGGTCGACGCCGGTCTCGATGCCGAGGCCGTGCAGCATCCACACGAGGTCCTCGGTGGCGAGGTTGCCGGTGGCGCTCTTGGCGTACGGGCAGCCGCCCAGGCCGCCCGCCGAGGCGTCGACGGTGGTGACGCCGTGCTGGAGCGCGGCGAAGGTGTTGGCGAGCGCCTGCCCGTAGGTGTCGTGGAAGTGGACACCCAGCCGCGAGGTGGGCACGCCCGCTTCGTTCAGGGCGGCGAGCAGGTGCTGGACGTGGCCGGGGGTGGCGGTGCCGATGGTGTCGCCCAGGCTCAGGTCGTCGCAGCCCATGTCGACCAGCTCGCGGCAGACCCGGACGACCTGGGCGAGGGGGACCGCGCCCTCCCAGGGGTCGCCGAAGCACATCGACAGATAGCCGCGGACGTGCACTCCGGCGTCCCGGGCCCGCGCGATGACCGGCGCGAACATCGCCAGCGCCTGCTCGACCGTGCGGTTGAGGTTGGCCTTGGCGAACGACTCGGTGGCGCTGGCGAACACCGCGATCCGGCGGGCGCCCAGGGCCAGCGCCCGGTCCAGGCCGCGTTCGTTGGGCACCAGCACCGGCAGCCGGTGCGGGTCGAGGTCGCCGAGCAGCGGGAAGAGGTCCTCCGCGTCGGCGAGCTGGGGCACCCACTTGGGGTGCACGAAGCTGGTGGCCTCGACCAGCGGCAGCCCGGCGTCGGCCAGGCGGTGGACGAATTCGGCCTTGATCTCCGTGGGGACGACGCCCTGTTCGTTCTGCAGGCCGTCGCGGGCGCCGACCTCATGGATCGTCACGCGGGTGGGCAGCCCCTCCGAGGGGACCTCCATCGGCAGCCGGGAGGTGGCTGTGCCGGCTGCGGTCATGATGCGCTCTCCTGCTCGCCGTCGGGTGCGGTCGCGGTCTGTCCGGTGCTCCCGGCGTCCTCGTGGGGTTCGACGACGGCCAGGACCTGGTCCATGGCGACGGTGGCGCCCGCGGTGACGTCCAGTTCGGTGACGGTGCCGGCGTGCGGGGCGGCGATGACGTGTTCCATCTTCATGGCCTCCACCACCAGCAGGCCCTGGCCGGCCGCGACCTCGTCGCCCACGGCCACCTTCACCACGGTGACCGTGCCGGGCATCGGGGCGGTCAGCGCGTCCACGCCGTGTGCCCCGGCGGCTCCGCGCAGCGTCGCCGCCACCGGGTCGTGATCCTGGACGTGCCAGGAGTCGCCGTCCCTGCCGAGCCATCGACCGGCGCGGTGGAAGGTGTGCAGCACGCCGTCCACGGTCACCCGTACGACACCGGGGCCCACGGATCCGCCGGCTTCGCCCGGCTGCACGTCGTACGCCACCGGGTCGTGGCCCGGGACCCGCAGCCAGTGCCGGGTCGGGGCGGGCTCGCCGCCGAGCCGGAAGCCGGTGGGCGCGGCGAACGGGTCACGCCAGGCGCCGTCGGCCACCGCCGGTTCCAGCGCGGCCTGCCGGACCGCGGCAGCCGCCGCATAGACCTCGTCCGGCACCCCGACGTCCACCAGGGAAGCCGTCTCGCGCTCCACCAGCCCGGTGTCCAGCTCGCCGGAGACCACGTCCGGATGGGCCAGCAGCCGGCGGAGGAAGCCGGCGTTGGTGGTCACGCCGAGGGTGACCGTCGAGGCCAGCGCGGCGCGCAGGGTGCGCAGGGCGGTCGGGCGGTCCGGGCCGTACGCGATGACCTTGGAGAGCATCGGGTCGTAGAGGCTGCCGACCTCGGTGCCCTGCGACAGGCCGGAGTCGGTGCGCGTTCCCCCGCCCTGCGGCTCCCGCAGCTCCAGGATCGTGCCGCCGGTCGGCAGGAAGTCCCGGGACGGGTCCTCGGCGCAGATCCGGGCCTCGACGGCGTGTCCGGTGAGGCTGATGTCCTCCTGGGCGTAGGGGAGATGCTCACCGGCCGCGACCCGCAGCTGCCACTCGACCAGATCCAGGCCGGTCACCAGCTCGGTGACCGGGTGCTCCACCTGGAGGCGGGTGTTCATCTCCATGAAGAAGTACGAGGCCGGGTCCTTGCCCGGGACGATGAACTCGACGGTGCCCGCGCCCCGGTAGCCGCACGAGCGGGCCGCCTGGACGGCCGCCTCGCCCATGGCGGCGCGGGTGGCCTCGTCCAGCAGGACCGACGGGGCCTCCTCGATGACCTTCTGGTGGCGCCGCTGGAGGGAGCACTCGCGCTCGCCCAGGTGGACGACGTTGCCGTGGCCGTCCGCCAGCACCTGGATCTCGATGTGCCGCGGCCGGTCGATCCAGCGCTCGACCAGGAGCGTGTCGTCGCCGAAGGAGCCGCGGGCCTCGCGCCGGGCGGCGGCGATCTCGTCGGCCAGCAGCGCCTCCTCGCGGACCAGCCGCATGCCCTTGCCGCCGCCGCCCGCGGACGGCTTGAGGAGCACCGGCATGCCGATCTCCCGTGCGGCGGCTGCGAGTTGACCGTCGTCCAGGCCGCTGCCGGAGGAGCCGGGCACCACCGGGACCCCGGCCGCCCGGACCGTCTCCTTGGCCCGGATCTTGTCGCCCATCAGGTCGATGGCCTCGGCGGACGGGCCGATGAAGACCAGCCCGGCATCGGTGCACGCGCGGGCGAAGCGGGCGTTCTCGGCGAGGAAGCCGTAGCCGGGGTGCACGGCCTGCGCGCCGGTCCGGGCCGCCGCCGCCAGCAGGCGCTCGGCGGACAGATAGCTCTCGGCGGCCGGTGCGGGGCCGATCCGTACCGCCGTGTCGGCCTCGTGCACATGCCGGGCGTCGGCGTCCGCGTCGCTGAAGACGGCGACCGAGCGGATGCCGAGGGTGCGCAGCGTGCGGATGACGCGGACGGCGATCTCGCCGCGGTTGGCGACCAGGACCGTGTCGAACATTGACGTAGCCATCCCTCTCATGGAGATCACATCCGGAAGACGCCGTAGCCGGGCGCCGCGCTGTCGCGGGCGGGCAGCGGCGCGTTGGCGCAGGCGGTCAGGGCCAGACCGAGCACCTGGCGGGTCTCCAGGGGGTCGATGACGCCGTCGTCCCACAGCCGCGCGGTCGCGTAATAGGCGTTGCCCTGCGTCTCGTACTGCTCGCGCACCGGCGCCTTGAAGGCGTCCTCGTCCTCGGCGCTCCACTCCTCGCCGCGCGCCTCCAACTGGTCGCGCTTGACGGTGGCGAGGACCGAGGCGGCCTGTTCGCCGCCCATCACCGAGATCTTGGCGTTCGGCCACATCCACAGGAAGCGGGGGGAGTAGGCCCGGCCGCACATGGAGTAGTTGCCCGCCCCGTAGGAGCCGCCGATGACGACCGTCAGCTTGGGCACGCGGGTGCAGGCCACCGCCGTCACCATCTTCGCGCCGTGCTTGGCGATACCGCCCGCCTCGTAGGAGCGGCCCACCATGAAGCCGGAGATGTTCTGGAGGAACAGCAGCGGAATGCCGCGCTGGTCGCACAGCTCGATGAAGTGGGCGCCCTTCTGGGCGGATTCGGAGAACAGGATGCCGTTGTTGGCGACGATGCCGACCGGGTGGCCGTGGACGTGCGCGAAGCCGGTGACCAGGGTCGTGCCGTACTCGGCCTTGAACTCCGCGAAGCGGGAGCCGTCGACGATCCGACCGATCACCTCGCGGACGTCGTAGGGCGTACGGGAGTCGGCGGGCACCGCGCCGTAGAGGCCCGCCGGGTCGAGCTTGGGCTCCTCGACGGTCCGCACCGCCCAGGGGAGCGGGCCGCGCTCGCCCAGGGTGGAGACGATGGTGCGGACGATGCGCAGCGCGTGGGCGTCGTCCTCGGCGAGGTGGTCGGTGACCCCCGAGGTCCGGGCGTGCACCTCGCCGCCGCCCAGCTCCTCGGCGGTGACGACCTCGCCGGTGGCGGCCTTCACCAGCGGCGGCCCGCCCAGGAAGATCGTGCCCTGGTCGCGGACGATCACCGCCTCGTCGCTCATCGCCGGGACGTAGGCGCCGCCGGCCGTGCACGAGCCGAGCACGGCGGCGATCTGCGGGATGCCCGCCCCGGACATCCGCGCCTGGTTGTAGAAGATCCGCCCGAAGTGCTCGCGGTCCGGGAAGACCTCGTCCTGCATGGGCAGGAAGGCGCCGCCGGAGTCCACGAGGTACAGGCAGGGGAGGCGGTTCTCCAGGGCGATCTCCTGCGCCCGCAGATGCTTCTTGACCGTCATCGGGTAGTACGTGCCGCCCTTGACGGTGGCGTCGTTGGCGACGATCACCGTCTCGCGGCCGGAGACCCGCCCGATGCCGGAGATCACGCCGGCCGCCGGAGCGGCCCCGCCGTACATCCCGTCGGCGGCCAGCGGCGCCAGCTCCAGGAACGGCGAGCCGGGGTCCAGCAGGGCGTCCACCCGCTCGCGGGGCAACAGTTTGCCGCGCGCGGTGTGCCGCGCCCTGGCCTTCTCGCCGCCGCCCAGCCGGGCTGCCGTGAGCTTCTCGCGCAGCTGGTCGGCCAGCTCGCGGTGCGCGGCCTCATTGGCCCGCCAGGAGTCGGACGCCGGATCGGCGACACTCCCCAGCACCGGTGCCTGCTCCATCTCTACGAGCCCCCTTGCCCGTCGTCCGGTCCGGTCGTTCGCCCGGTCCGGCCGCTTGAGTTAATGGCCGTTAACTTCATTTCTCCCAGGTTAACGAGCACTAACCCGGCTGTCTACAATTGGCCGTATGAGTAATGCGCATGCGCCCGCCGCGACCAGCCGCCGCGAGCAGATCCTCAAGGAGGCGGCCCGGCTCTTCGCGGAGCGCGGCTTCCACGGCGTCGGGGTGGACGAGATAGGGGCCGCCGTGGGCATCTCCGGCCCGGGTCTCTACCGCCACTTCGCGGGCAAGGATGCGATGCTCGCCGAGCTGCTGGTCGGGATCAGTGAGCGGCTGCTGGAAGGCGGTCGGATGCGGGTCGCGGAGGGCGGCGAGAGCCCCGAGGCGGTGCTGGACGCGCTGATCGACGGCCATATCGACTTCGCGCTGGACGACCGGCCGCTGATCACGGTGCACGACCGTGAGCTGGACCGGCTGCGGGAGGCCGACCGCAAGCGGGTCCGCCAGCTCCAGCGGCAGTACGTCGAGCTGTGGGTGGCGGTCGTCCGCCAGGTCCACCCCGGCCCCTCCGAGTCCCAGGCCCGCGCCGCGGTGCACGCCGTGTTCGGCCTGCTCAACTCCACTCCGCACCTGGGCCGCCCCGGCGCGCTCCCGGGTCGTACGGAGATGGCCCAGCTGCTGCACCGGCTCGCGCTGGGGGCGTTCGGGGCGGTGGCCGCCGCGGAGCCGGCGGGGCCCGTCGGGGTGTAGCCGGCGGGGCGCAGGGGGTGGTCGTCCGTCGACCCCGGCCTCTGGACAGTTCCGGTGACCGGCCGGTAGCTTTCGCCGGGTACAGGAACTGAGCAAGCGCTTAGCCAGTGGTGGCGGTCAAGGAGGCGACGTAGCAATGCGCCGTACGGTGTTCAACGAAGATCACGAAGCGTTCCGCGAGACCATACGCGCGTTCATCGAGGCCGAGGTCGTCCCCGTCCACGACGAGTGGTTCGCCGCCGGCCAGACCCCGCGCGACTTCTACTACAAGCTCGCCGAGCTGGGCATCTTCGGGATCCGGGTCGCCGAGGAGTACGGCGGTGCGGGCATCGACTCGCACAAGTTCGAGGCCGTGATGTACGAGGAGACCGCCCGCGCGGGCGTCTCCTTCGGCGGCTCCGGCGTGCATGTGCTGCTCGGCCTGCCGTACATCCACCTGCTCGCCACCGAGGACCAGAAGAAGCGCTACCTGCCGAAGTTCGTCAGCGCCGAGGAGATGTGGGCGCTCGCGATGACCGAGCCGGGCACCGGCTCCGACGTCGCGGGCATGAAGACCACCGCGAAGCTGTCGGACGACGGCACGCACTACGTCCTCAACGGCGCCAAGACCTTCATCACCGGCGGCGTGCACGCCGACCGCGTCATCGTCTGCGCCCGCACCGCCGCCCCCCGCGAGGACGACCGCCGCTTCGGCATCTCGCTCCTCGCCGTGGACACCAAGTCCGAGGGCTACTCCGTCGGCCGCAAGCTGGACAAGCTCGGCCTGAAGGTCTCCGACACCGCCGAGCTGGCCTTCGTCGACGTCAAGGTCCCGGTCGAGGACCTGCTCGGCGAGGAGAACAAGGGCTTTGCCTACCTCGGCCAGAACCTCGCCTCCGAGCGCTGGGGCATCGCCTTCGGCGCCTACGCGCAGGCCAAGGCCGCCGTCCGGTTCGCCAAGGAGTACGTCCAGGAGCGCACCGTCTTCGGCAAGCCCGTCGCCTCCTTCCAGAACACCAAGTTCGAACTGGCCGCCTGCCAGGCCGAGGTGGACGCCGCCGGCGCCGTCGCCGACCGCGCGCTCGAGGCCCTGGACGCCGGCGAGCTGACCCCGGCCGAAGCCGCCTCCGCCAAGCTGTTCTGCACCGAGGTCGCCCACCGCGTCATCGACAAGTGCCTCCAGCTGCACGGCGGTTACGGCTACATGAACGAGTACCCGATCGCCCGTCTGTACGCCGACAACCGCGTCAACCGCATCTACGGCGGCACCAGCGAGGTCATGAAGTCGATCATCGCCAAGTCCATGGGCCTGTAGGCCGTCCGGCGCGACGAACGATACGTACGTGAACGACGCACTCCGGTCCCTGCTCGATCTGCTCGCCCTGGAGCGGATCGAGCAGGACATCTTCCGCGGCCAGAGCCGCGCGGCGGTCGTGCCCCGCGTCTTCGGCGGCCAGGTCGCCGCCCAGGCGCTGGTCGCGGCCGGGCGCACGGTCCCCGCCGACCGCCCGCCGCACTCCCTGCACGCCTACTTCCTGCGTCCCGGCGACCCCGGCGCGCCGATCGTCTACACCGTCGACCGCATCCGCGACGGGCGCTCCTTCACCACCCGCCGGGTCGTGGCCGTCCAGCACGGTCAGCCGATCTTCCACCTCTCGGCCTCCTTCCAGATCCACGAGGAGGGCCTGGAGCACCAGGAGCCGATGCCGAAGGCGCCCGATCCGCTGACGCTGCCCACGGCGGCGGAGATGCTGCCGCGCTACGCGGACCGGTTCGTGGCGCCGGGCGTCACCGAGCGGCTGCTGGAGGCGCGGGCGGCGGTCGATCTGCGGTATGTGGACGAGCCGCCGTTCGGCACGGTCGGAGAGCCGCGCGAGCCGCGCTCCCAGGTGTGGTTCCGCACCACCGGCTCCCTGGACGCCCCGGCGCCCATCGACCGCCCGCTCCTGGACATCTGCCTGGTCACCTACGTGTCCGACATGACCCTGCTGGACTCGGTGCTGCTCGCACACGGCCGGGGCGGCTGGGCGGTCGGCGACGTCGTCGGCGCGAGCCTGGACCACGCGATGTGGTTCCACCGGCCGTTGCGCGCCGACGAGTGGCTCCTGTACGACCAGGAGTCCCCCACCGCCCAGGGCGGCCGGGGCCTGGGCAAGGGCCGGATCTTCACGGCGGACGGGCAGCTGGCCGTGTCGGTGATCCAGGAGGGCGTGATCCGGGTCCCGCGGGAGTAGCGGCTCCCCGCAGCGTCCCGTCCCGCTCGCGAACGGGACGTCGCGGGCGGGACCGGGGCGGCACGGCCGTCAGGCCAGCCCTGCGGCGTTCAGCAGGTACGCGGTCAGCGGGTCGTAGTAGCGCGGGGTCAGCACGTGGTCGTCCAGCGGGATCGTCACCCGGAGCGTGCCCTCGGCCTCTCCCAGGAACAGCGCCGGATCGTTGCAGTCGGCGAAGCCGATGGCCTCGATACCGCGCTGGCCCGCGCAGCCCGCCCAGCCGTGGTCCGCCATGACCAGGTCGGGCAGCGGCAGGCCGTCCCGCTCCAGCTGGTCCAGGATCACCGCCATCGGCGCGGGGGAGTGGGTGTGCCACAGGCTCGCACCGCGTTCCAGCACCGCCACGTCCGCGAACTGGACGACCAGCCCCTCGTCCACGGCCAGCACCCCCGGCACGGCCACGATGTCGCAGCCCTGGGCGCGCAGCGCCTGGGCGGTGGCCCGGTGCACATCCAGCAGACCGCCCGGGTGCCCGGTCGCGAACAGCACCCGCTGCCCGCCGGCCGCCGCCTTGCGCAGCACCGCCGCCGCCCGGTCCAGCGCGTCCACCGTCAGCTCGGGGTCGATGGTGTCCTGCCCCTGCCGGTGGTGCGGGTCGTCGTTCACCCCGCACCGCTCCGCCATCACGGCGAGCACATCCTGCTCGTCCGTCCACCGCTCGCCCAGCTCCAGCCCCAGCCAGTAGTGGCGGTCACCGTTGGCGAGCTTGCGGTAGTGGTCGAGATTGTTCTCGCGGGGGGTGGCGACATCACCGGCGATCCGGGTGCGCACCAGATGATCGACGAGCTCGGCGCGCGAGGGGGCGGTGGCTTCAGCGGCTATCGGCATAGCGCCATTGTGCCCGTCCCCTTCGCCCGGGGCCGGGGAGTTCCGTACGCCGGACACCGGCCCGCCCGTCGCCGCTGCTGGCCAAAACGTCCAACGCCACCGGCCCGCCCGCCATAAATGTCCATGGGTCGTTCCCGTTCCGCTCCCTACCCTCACCCTCATGACCACCGCAGCCAGCGCATCGAACGAGCCCGTGGGCCCCGTCGACTCCTCCCGCATCCCGCGTTACGCGGGACCCGCGACCTTCGCCCGCCTGCCCCGCCTCGACGAGGTCTCCCGGGCCGATGTGGCCGTCGTGGGCGTCCCCTTCGACTCCGGCGTCTCCTACCGCCCCGGCGCCCGCTTCGGCGGCAACGCCATCCGCGAGGCGTCCCGTCTGCTGCGCCCCTACAACCCGGCCCAGGACGCGTCCCCCTTCGCGCTCGCCCAGGTCGCGGACGCCGGCGACATCGCCGCCAACCCCTTCAACATCAACGAGGCCGTCGAGACGGTCGAGGCGGCGGCCGACGACCTGCTCGGCACCGGCGCCCGTCTGATGACCCTCGGCGGTGACCACACCATCGCCCTCCCGCTGCTCCGCTCGGTCGCCAAGCAGCACGGCCCGGTCGCGCTGCTGCACTTCGACGCCCACCTGGACACCTGGGACACCTACTTCGGCGCCGAGTACACCCACGGCACCCCCTTCCGCCGCGCCGTCGAGGAGGGCATCCTCGACACCTCCGCCCTCTCCCACGTCGGCACCCGCGGCCCGCTCTACGGCAAGAAGGACCTCACCGAGGACGAGAAGATGGGCTTCGGCATCGTCACCTCCGCGGACGTCTACCGCCGGGGCGCCGACGAGGTCGCCGACCAGCTCCGCCAGCGCATCGGCGACCGCCCCCTCTACATCTCCATCGACATCGACGTCCTGGACCCGGCCCACGCGCCCGGCACCGGCACGCCCGAGGCGGGCGGCATGACCTCCCGCGAACTCCTGGAGATCCTGCGCGGGCTGGCCTCGTGCAACCTGGTCTCCGCCGACGTCGTCGAGGTCGCCCCGGCGTACGACCACGCGGAGATCACCGCCGTCGCCGCCTCGCACACCGCGTACGAGCTGACGACGATCATGTCGCGGCAGATCGCGGCGGCGCGGGGCTGATCACTCATTCGGCAGTCTGGGGCCTCGGGGAAGCGATATGTTCCCCGAGGCCAACGCGCTGCCCACCGGCGCCGATGTCAGACCGTACGACTACTCTGAGCGTGGAGAGGAGGACTGTGTGCTGCTGAGATTCCGCGTGGCCAACGTCCGCTCCCTGCGCGAGGAGCAGGAGCTGTCCTTCGTCGTTGCCGACGACGAGCCGAGTGCCGCCGCGCGTCCCCTCGAACTGGCGGGTGGCCGGTCCCCAGGTGTGCTCCCCCTGATCGGCATCTTCGGAGCCAACGCCTCGGGTAAGTCGAATGTGCTGATGGCTCTGGTCGACATGCGCAACGCCGTCCTCAATTCCTACGCACACTGGGCGTCGTACGACGGGGTCCCGCGCAAGGTCTTCGCACTGGACGCCGAGGGCGTGAGTGAACCGAGCTTCTTCGAAGTCGATCTCGTGATCGATGGTGTGCGGTGGACGTACGGATTCGAGTTGGGCGCCGGCCGCGTCGAGGCCGAGTGGATCCACAGCTACCCGCGCGGGCACCGTCAGGTGTGGCTCGACCGAGATGCATCACGAGCCGAGGTATACGAATGGCCCGGTAGTCGCGTCAAGGATCGTGCCCAGCTGGTGCGGCGCACTCGTCCTAACGCCCTGGTGCTGTCCACGGCCGGTACGGACAACCACCCCCAGCTGTCTCCGCTCTTTCACTGGTTCCGCCGCAACCTGTGGCTCATCAACCCGGAGGACGAGCGCGCCCAGCGCGAGGCGTTCACCACACAGGAACTCTCCGGAAACCGGGCCCGCCGGATCGAGGAACTGCTCCGGGTCGCCGATCTCGGCATCACCGGGGCGGAAGTGGTGCAGGACAGTAGAGGGCAGGGGACGGTGAAGCTGATCCACCGTTCCGCCACGGGAGAAGTCGCCTTCGACTGGCAGACGGAGTCCTTCGGTACCCGCTCCTGGTTCGCCCTGTTGGGCCCCCTGCTGCTGGCGCTCGACAACGGTGCGGTGCTTCTCGTCGATGAGCTGGACGCGAGCCTTCATCCGCGCTTTGCCGCCGAGGTCGTCCGGCTCTTCCACGACCCGCACGCCAACCCGAACGGCGCGCAGCTCATCTTCACCTCCCACGACCCGTCCGTGCTCACCACACCCAGCGGCGGTCGTCTGCTGGAGCCGGGGCAAGCCTGGCTGACGGAGAAGGACAAGGACGGCGCGACGGAGCTGTACCCGCTGACCGCCGCGTCCCCTGGGGAGGACGAGGACCTCATGAAGTCCTATTTGGCGGGAGCTTTCGGGGCAGTCCCGTCCCTCTTGGAAGGCCAGATCGCCCGGCGGCTGCTGAGCGCACATGAGTACGAGGTGGAGCAGGACTGATGGCGAGGACGAGGGGGAAGGACTCGCTGGGTCCGGCGAAGCAGCGTGGACGGCGCAAAAGGGTCGTACACGTCTTCACCGAAGGGCTGGTGACCGAACCCGCGTACATCGAGATCATCAGGGAACAGGGTGTCCTGGCCGACCCCACGATCGCCGTCGAGGTGCGCATCGCGAACTCCTCGGCACCGGGGTCCCAGCGCAAGCCGCTCAAGCTGGTCGAGGCGGCGGTCCGGCTGATGCGCGACGAACTCCGCGAGGCAAAGCGCAGCAAGCTGAAGAAGGAGTTTCTGCCGCAGGTCTGGTGTCTCTTCGACCGAGACGAACACGAGGGCATCGAGACCGCGTTGAAGCAGGCCCGGGACGCGGATGTCGACGTGGCCTTCTCGCATCCGTGCTTCGAGGTGTGGCGTCTGTTGCACCACAAAACGGTCAGTGGAACCTTCGGCGGTGTGTGCGGCCAGGCGACAGCCAGGCTGCCGTTCGCGAAGGACGCCGTGAATATCAAGATGGTGCTTCCGGAGCAGATCGCGAAGGGCAGCTACGCAGACGCGAAGAAGCACGCCCTTCAGATGAACGCGCAGCACGGCGACCATGTCTCGCTCATCCATCGTGACCCGTACACCGATGTCTTCAAGTTCGTCGAGGACGGCCTCGGGATCTCTTCGTACTGACGCGTCGGAAGCGCGCCGAGCTGCCCGGCTCATCCCGGAGCAGCCGGATTTCAGTCCGACCCGCGACGGCCGTAGGGTTCCTTCGTCATCTCAGGTCTAGGGAGTCGTACGTGGCCAAGCTCACGCTCGCGCAGTTGGAGCGGCATCTGTTCGCCGCCGCGGACATTCTCCGGGGCACGATGGACGCCTCGGAGTACAAGGACTACATCTTCGGTCTGCTGTTTCTGAAGCGGGCCAACGACGAGTTCGAGGCGGCCCGGGAACAGATCAGGGACCACGCGGCCAAGGAGCTTGGCCTCTCCGGAGAGCTGCTGGACGGCTTCCTGGAGCAGGAGTCCGCGTACAGCGACCGCGACGTGCTGTTCGTCCCGACTAATTCCCGCTGGAGGTGGATCTCCTCAGCCACCCACAACATTACCGAGGACCGGCTGCGCC
The DNA here is from genome assembly GCF_043199095.1 of Streptomyces sp. NPDC048650. Lineage (NCBI taxonomy): Bacteria > Bacillati > Actinomycetota > Actinomycetes > Kitasatosporales > Streptomycetaceae > Streptomyces > Streptomyces sp. NPDC048650. The sequence goes on from NZ_JBICVM010000003.1 coordinate 222,805, forward strand.
CGGCCCTCCAGGCACTTGAGGGCCAGAACAGCAAGCTCAAGGGTCTCTTCGACCACCTCGACTTCAACCGCATCGGCGGCTCCGGCGCGGCGGCCGGCGCGGCCAAGCTCGCCGACCAGCGGCTGAAGCTGCTCATCGCCCACTTCGGGCGCATCCGGCTGCGCACGGACGACTTCGAGTTCCCCGACCTGATCGGCGCCGCGTATGAATACCTGATCAAGGAATTCGCGGACTCGGCGGGCCGTAAGGGCGGCGAGTTCTACACCCCGCGTGCCGTGGTCCGCATGATGGTCGAGCTGCTGCGCCCGACACAGGGCATGCGGATCTACGACCCGTGCGTCGGCTCGGGCGGCATGCTCATCCACGCCAAGGAATACGTGGAGGAGCACGGCGGTGACACCTCGGACATGTTCTTCGCGGGCCAGGACGCCAACAGCGGTTCGTGGATCATGTCGACGATGAACATGGTGCTGCACGGAGTACGCCGCTTCGACCTGCGTACCGGCGACACCCTCGCCGAACCGGCGCATGTGCCGAAAACGGATGCCGACCGCTTCGACGGTGTGCTCAGCAACCCGCCGTTCTCCATGGACTACACGCTCAGCGATCTCATGCACGGCGCACAGCGCACGACCTACGGGGCGACGAGCGAGCGCGGCAAGGCCGACCTGATGTTCCTCCAGCACATGCTGTGGGAGACAAAGCGGGAAGGACGCGGGGGTATGACCATCACGGTCATGCCGCACGGCGTGCTGTTCCGCGGGGGCGGCGAGCAGGAGATCCGTACGAAGCTGCTGGACGAGGGCCTGGTCGAGGCGGTCATCGGCCTCGCCCCCAACCTGTTCTACGGCACCGGCATCCCGGCCTGCATTCTGGTGTTGCGTCCGGCGGGCGCGTCGAGCCAGGAGAACGACGAGAAGCCGGTGTTGTTCATCAACGCCGACCGTGAGTACCACTCGGAGCGGGCGCAGAACGTCCTTCTCCCGGAGCACGCAGAGAAGATCACATCGGAATTCCACGCGTATGTGGAGGCACCCGGTGCGTACCAGGGGGTGCCCGGTTTCTCGCGTGTGGTGACCCGCAAGGAGCTGCGCGACAACGACGACAACCTCAACATCCGCCGGTACGTGGACAACACTCCGCCGCCGGAGCCGCAGGATGTGCGGGCACATCTGGTGGGTGGGGTCCCGCGTGTCGAAATCGAGGCGCGGAGCGAACTCCTCGATTCGTACGGGATCGGGCTGACGGACCTGTTCGTGGAGCGGGAGCCGGCGGACGCGGAGTACGTGGACTTCCTGCCGGAGGGGCAACGGCCGGACGCGGCGCGGCTGACGGAGCTGGCCCGCCCGAGGGAGGACGCGCTGCGGGCGGCGTTCGATGAGTGGTGGACGTCGGAAGCCAAGCACGTGGAGGCAGTGGCCGCCGACCCGGTACGCCTTGCGGAGACGACGCCTTCGGAGCGCAAGGCGGCGCTCATGGCGGTGCGGGGCTCATTGATCGAGTCGTTCGTGGAGCGGCTGGGCGAGGTGGCCCTGCTGGACCGCTATGCGCTGGCGGGCGCGGTGGCCGGATGGTGGTACGAGGCGAAGTACGACCTGCTCGCGCTGTCGGAGAACGGGTTCGCGGGGGTTCTGGACGGGTGGGTGGAGAACGTCGAGACGATGCTCGCGCCCGAACAGGACCCGAAGACGCGGAAGTTGAGGAAGCGGACTTCGGCTGAGCGCCGGCAGGCGTATGACCACAAGGTGGTCGCGGCGATTGCCCGGGACTTCCTGGAGGAGCTGGCGGAGGCGGACGCGCGAAAGGCGAAGCTGGACGCGCGCTGGAAGGAACTGAACGCGGAGCCGGAGCCGTCGGGAGACGGCGAGGCGGAGGATGACGCCGATGCGCCGACGCGCGAGGAAGTCGCGTTGAGCGTCGAGCAGCTGGCGGAGCTGGCGCAGGTCAAGAAGGATCGCACGAAGGTGGGCGCACTGATCAAGCGCCTTGAGGCGGACTTCTGGTTCGAGCGCAAACCGAGCGACCAGCTCAAGCTGGGCGAGGAGCTGCCGAGGCTGTTCCGGGCGCGGGAGGCGCTGGATCGGGAGGGTGAGCGCCGGGTGGTGCTGGAGCTGCTGCGGGACGACCTTGTAGGCAAGCTGGACGGCCATGTGGTGCGACGGCGCCGGGAGTTGGCGGAGACGTACGGGACGTGGGCCGACAAGTACGCGGTGTCGCTTCAGGAGATCCGTGCGGGGCGGGAGAAGGCGGCGGAGACGCTGGATGGGTTCCTGGAGGAGCTGGGCTATGCGTGAGCTTCGGTCGGGGTGGACCCTGACTCGGGTGGGCGACCTCTTTGACATGCAGATCGGTAAGAAGCTCAACAAAGAGGCATCGACGGGCTTGGAACAGCACGAGTACGTCACCAACAAGGACGTGCAGTGGAACCGGGTTCATTTCAAGAAGCTGAATCGAATGAACTTCAACGCCGCTGAGCGTGAGCGATTCCGGTTGATCCCTGGCGACCTCCTGGTGACAGAAGGAGGAGAGGTGGGGCGAACAGCCATTTGGGAGGGACAGAGAACGGATTGCTATTTCCAGATGTCATTGCACCGACTGCGTACTCGGGGAGCGATTGAACCGCGTTACATGCTCCACTACATGGCCTACGCCGCTCGGCATGGCCTGTTTGTGGACGGCGTGAGCCAGACGAGCATTGCCCATCTTCCGCAGGACAAATTTGCTGAGCACCTGGTTGCACATCCGGTCGAGTTGGGCGAGCAGCGGCGGATCGTCGAGGTGATCGAAACTCTGTCGGAGCAGGAGCGCGCCATCGAGGCATCCATCGAGAAGCTGAAGGCTACGAAGTCGGGTGCATCGGACGGGCTACTTGACGGGTTTGCTTGGGACTGCACTCTGGCGGATGCGGCGGATGGTGCTATCCGCAACGGATTCTCTCCCGTCGAGAGCGAGGAGTGGACCGGAGTACGGATGCTGGGGCTCGGCTGCCTCACTCCCTCAGGGTTTGAGCCGGTCCAACTTAAGAACGCCCCGTCGTCCGTAACGGCTAGCCATTCTGCCCTGCTGCGGGATGGGGATCTGTTGATGAGCCGCGCCAACACACGAGAGTTGGTTGGATTGGCTGGAGTGTACCGGCAGGTGGGAGTGCCTTGTATCTACCCGGACCTCATGATGAGAGTTCGGCCACCCAAGGTTTACTCGGCGGAATTCTTGGCTGCCGTTCTCATGTCAACTCGTACACGCCGCTACGTCCGATCGATGGCGCAGGGCACTTCGGAAAGCATGGTGAAGATTTCAGCAACGACGGTTCGGGGGATTCCCGTTCCACTGCCGGGCCGCGAGGAGCAGGCGCGAGTGCTTGCAGCCCTTGCGTCTCTGTCTCGTCAGGTGAACGCCGAGACGGAAGAGCTGGCCAAACTACGGAGCCTCAAGCGCGGACTGGTGGACGACCTTTTCGCTTGGGCTGCTTGAGCGGGTGAGCAGCGCCGGCATGGATGCTGCCGGAACCCTCAAGCGGGGAACTCCCCGCCCTTGACGGCTGTGATGAACGAGGACCAACCGACCGTCGGGAAGACCAGCGCGGGGCCGTACGGCGTCTTGGAGTCTCGGACAGGGACACCCGACGGATAGCCGTCCAGGACCTCTACGCAGCTGCCCGATTCGGCCCCGCTGTACGACGACTTGCGCCAGCCGTTCAGCCGGGCAGCGTCCGGGATGGTGTTCTCAGTCATCGTGTCCGTAGTCCTTCGCTGTCGCCCGCATGAGGGCAAGTGACTCCTTCAGCGGCAGTGCGTCGCCTAGTGCGAGATCGTAGACGCTCTGGAGCCGTTGGACCACGGCTGGCGAATCATGCACCTTGCCAATGGACAGCCCCTCCGAATAGGCCACCGGGGGCTGGTCCTCGAACCACATCAGCGTCAGCATCCCCTGCATGAGATGGTAAGCGCCAAGGCTGAGTGGCATCACATGTACACGCACACGCTCGTCGTCGACCAGACGGACGATGTGCATGATCTGTTCCGCCATGACGTCAGGGCCTCCGACGGGGCGAAGCAGCACCGACTGGTCCAGCAGCGCCCACACTACGGGCGTCGCCGGGTCGGCAAGGATCTTCGAGCGCTCAAGCCGTGTGACGACGTGCCTGTCACGTTCTTTGTCACTCCGAGGAGGGAAGACACCACCCAGAACCGCTCGCGCGTACCTTTCCGTCTGAAGAATTCCAGGTACGTGGGACAGCGCGAACTCGCGGATCATTGTGGCTTGTTGTTCGAGTTGCCGCGCAGCCTCGAAGTAGTCGGCAATCGTTCCATCTTCCCCCGGCAGGAAGCTGCTCAGCACATTCCCCGTGTTCAGGGCCTTGTCCAGGCGGCGTGCGTCCTCCCTGGAGGGGGTGCGGCGGCCCGCCTCGATGTGTGAGATGTGCGAACGGGTCATGACTGCCGCGTCGGCCAGCTCCTGTTGCGTCAGCCCTGCCGCCAGGCGTTGTTCCTTGAACCAGTCCCCATAGGTATTACTCATTGCCAACTCCCGTGTGACAAAGGCTTCGTCACCGATAACCCCCTGGCGAGCCTAGCCCGCTCCGTCTCACTCTGTGAGTGGATCGCTACCCAGCGATGCCCCTTCATCGGTCGGCCGTAACCGAGGGCCCCGTGACCGCTGTGGCCGGCGCTCAGGGCGCGGCCATCGGACAAGAGGAGTTGACGACGTGTTGCACTGCATCGCCCGTGTCCTGGAGCCGCTGATGCGGCCCCGGTGGCCCTCCCCGGCGCGCCACCGCTCGCAACAGCGGGCGCGGCGGCGCGCGCTGTGGCCGGCTCTGCACGGCATCGATATCGGGCCCCGCCTCATCCACGGAGTGGAGGTGATCGCGTGATGAGCGCCCAGACGGGCACGGTGCGGCTGCTTCCGTGGCCCGGCCCGGAAGGGAACCCCTGTTACCTGCTGGGCGACGGAACCGGATACGTCTCCCGCGTCGCCGACAACGTCGAGTGTGTGCAGCTCGGTATGGCTGATGAATTGCTGGACCACGCCGCGGACATGCTCGCCGACCGCAAGGTCACCCTCGCGCAACTCCGCTTCCTGACAGCCCGTATGGCAGAGGCGCTGCGCGACGTCCGGCGGATCGCGGAGAGCCGGGGCGCACGGCTCCCCGCACCCGCCTATGAAGGTTTGGACGAGAGCGACGGCCCCGAGTCGGGAGCCTGATCCGGCCCCGTCCGGTCCGCGGTGTTCCGCCCATCGCCGCACCGTTAGGTCCGGGGACGTACCGGCGTATACCCCGGCATGCTCCCGGACCTTCTCGTGCCCCATGCGGCTGGAACCCTCCCACCCGACCCTGCTCAGGCGCAGAATGGATCACCTGAGCGGTCGGCGGAAGGTGTGGGGGCGTGGTGGTGCAGGTGGAGCGGGACGAGGTGGAGCGGCCGTTCGTCGCGCAACTTGAGGCCATGGGGTGGACGCACGTACCCGGCAAGGGAATAGGGACCCTCGACGTCTCGATGCCGCTGCTCACCGACAAGCTCCGGGAGGCGCTGCCGCGTATCAATGTCCGGGCGGCGGACGGTGTGTCCTGGATGGATGTGCAGGACATCCGCCGCTCCATCGCGGAGCTCGCTTCGGTGTCACTCGGCAAGGGAATCGACACCGCGAACTTCGCCGCGACGGACTTGCTGCTCAACGGCCATGTGCTCACCGCCCCCTCCGCCGCGCACGGTGGAGCCTCCGCCACCGTGCAGTACATCGAGTGGCACGAGGACCGGACGGCTCTCAACGACTACACCGTCGTCGACCAGCTTCGCGTGAAGAACCGTGCCGGTGAGGTATCGATACTCGACATCGTTCTCTTCGTGAACGGCATCCCGCTCGTCGCCGTCGAATGCAAGAGCCCTGATCTCGCCGACCCGGTCCGCAGCGCCGTACTGGATCTGCGGCACTACGCCGGCAACCCGATCGACGACGACGAACGGTCCGGGACGGACCTGCCGCTGCCCGGCGGCGTACCGGAGCTGTTCCGGACCGTGCAGTTGCTGGTTGCCGCGACCGGCGAGACCGCGCACCTCGGCACCGTCACCTCCACGCCTGAGCATTTCCACCCGTGGCGCAGCATCGAGCCGGAGAGCGAGCAGCTTCTCCGACAGGAGCTCCGCACCGCCGGCCTGTTGCCGGATCCGCCGCCGGGCAAGAAGCCGGCTCCGCTCGGTGAACAGCACAGGCTCGTCGGTGTCGTCCTGCGTCCCGCCGCGCTCTTGACCGTCGTACGTCACTACATCATCCCGCTGCCCGTCGAGACCGAGACGGGGGGCGTACGGACCGTCAAGGCTGTCGCTCGGCACCAGCAGTACCGGGCTGCCGAGAAGGCCGTACGCAAGTTGCTGACCGGCCGAATCCGTGGCGAGTCGGTCCTCGACGACGAGCGTGGCGGCGTCATCTGGCATACGCAGGGCTCCGGCAAGAGTCTGACCATGACCTTCCTGGTGCGCCGCGTCCATCTGCACCATCGGCTCAGCGAGTTCATGGTCGTGGTGGTCACCGACCGGACCCAGCTGCAGGAGCAGCTCTCCGGCACGCTCAAGCTCAGCGAGTCCGACGTCGAGACCGCCGAGACCCGCACGCAGATGGAAGGACTGCTCCGGGACGGTGGGCGCCGGGTCGTCTTTGCGATGATCCAGAAGTACGGGGGCGGGCTCGCCTTTGCCGGGGACTCCGGAGGTGATGGCGATGACCGCGATCTGGCGGGGGAGTACAAGGACGCCGAACAGGTCAGGAAGCGCAAACGAGCCGAAGTTCCGCCACCTGAGCCGGACTTCCCGGAGTGCAATACCTCGCCCGACATTCTCGTCCTCGTCGACGAAGCCCACCGCTCGCACACCAGCGTGCTGCACGCCGGCCTGCGCAAAGCCATCCCCCGGGCCGCGAAGATCGGTTTCACCGGTACGCCGATCATCACGGGGCGGGAGGAAGACACTCGGCGGATCTTCAGTGGCGGCGCCGACGGCGGGTTCCTCGACACGTACCGGATGGAGGACGCGGAGCACGACGGCGTCGTCGTGCGCATCCGCTACGAGGGCCGCACCGGTGAGGGAAAGGTTCAGGACAAGGACGGCCTGGACCGCGACTTCGAGGATCTGATCCGCGACCGTACGGCCGAGGAACGGGCCGCTCTCATGCGGCGCTGGCCCACCGAACGGGATGTCGCCGAGTCGCGGCCGATGATCCGCGCGAAGGCCGAGGACATGCTGGAGCACTGGGTGTGCTGGGTGCTCCCCAGCGGGGGATTCAAGGCACAGGTCGCGGCCGTCAGCCGCAAGGCGGCGGTGGAGTACCACCATGCGCTGCGTGAGGCGCGCGATGCGCTGCTGGCCGACCTTGTCGACTTCAAGCCGGAGTCGGTCGAGGGGATCCCGGTGGACGAGCTTCCCCGGCGCCTGCGCTACCACTTCCTGGCCCACCAGTACCGTTCGCTGCTGCGGCGCATCGATTTCGTTCCCGTGATCTCGCCAGGTGCGGAACGCAAGCAGCGAAAGTGGCTGCACTGGACCGATGCGGTACGGCAGAAGGCGTATATCCGGCGTTTCAAGGAAGAGGCATTTCCTCATCTGCCGCCCGAGCCGGACTGGGTCGTCGCGACCCCCTTCAACCCACCTGCGCACGACGTGCCCGCGCCGGAAATCACCGGGGCCGACACCCCGTGGTCGGGCGCGACGACGGCCCCGCAGCCGGCTCTCGCGAAGCCTGCTGTGCCCGACCCCGTACATCCCGAGAGTCCCGTCGCCTTCCTCATCGTGAAGTCGATGCTGCTCACAGGCTTCGACGCCCCGCGGGAGCAGGTTCTCTACCTCGACCGGCCGATCCGCGACGCCGAGCTGCTCCAGGCTGTCGCCCGCGTGAACCGGCCTGCGCCGGGCAAAAAGGTTGGCTATGTCGTCGACTACTACGGCGTCTTCGAGCATCTCTCCAGCGCACTCGCCGAATACCGCCAGGCCGATGTCAGCGACACCATGCGCAGCCTGTCCGAGGAGATCGGAGGGCTGGAACCGGCCGCCGACGAGGTGCGTGACTTCCTGCTCCGGCAGGGCATCGAGGAGACCGACCTCACCGATGCAGCCCGGCTGCGGGCCGCCGTCCTGTCGTTCGAGGACGAGTCCGTGCGGTTCGAGTTCGACGAGGTGCTGCACGAGTTCCTCGCCGTACTGGAACGTGTGCTGCCGCACGAAGACGCCCTGCCGTACGTGGCGGACGCGCGGCGCTGGGGGCTGCTCCAGAAGCGCATCAGGCGCCTGCACCGTGATGCCCCGGGCGGCACGTTCACCATGCGCCGCTACGGACGCAAGGTCCGTGCCATGATCGCCGATCACTTGGAGGGACCGGAGATCGAGCAGGCCATCCCGCCCGTCTCGCTCACCTCACCGGCCTTCGACGACGCGGTGCGCCGCCTGCCGCCGCGCGAGGCCGCGGCCGAGATGGGGCACGCCCTGCGCTTCCACCTGGAGGAACGGGTCAAGCGTGAGGACCCCGAGCGGTACGAGAGGCTGTCCCAGCGCCTGGAGGAGATCCTGCGTGATCTGCCGGGGCGTTTCGAGGAACAGATCGAGCAGTTCGGCAAGCTGATCGAGCAGGCCCGGCAGGAAGACGAGGAAGACCCGGCCCTGGCGGGGCTCGGCCCGCTGGAACAGAAGGTCTACCGACTGCTGGCCCAGCTTCTGGAAGACAACACCGGCGTCACCCGGGGTGGGCAGGATGCGCGGCCGCTGGTCGGTGCGGTGTGTGACAGCGCCGCGCGCACCATGGGTTCGGCCTCGTACCAAGGCCAGCACCAGGACCTCAACACCCTTGCGAACGGGATCCAGATGCAACTGATCCAGGGTGGGCTCAGGCCGGCAGTCGCCGACTGGGCGCCGCTTCAGAGCATCGCGCAACGGCTCGCCGCTTACGCCGAGGACAACCGTCAGCAGTTCCTGAGAAGGGCACGGGGAGAATAGACGGGTGACCGCGCCCGCTTCCCAGAATCTCGCCCCACCGCTAGCCGAAGGTGATCAGCTCACCGTCGACGGTCTGCTGTTGCGGGTTCGTGCCGGCGCGCGCCGAAAGCGGTTCGCGCTGACCGTGGAGCCCGATGCGAGCCTCACCCTGCATGTCCCCGAGGGACGTCCCTCGAGGGAGGCGGAAGACTTCGTGCGAGCGCATAGCGCCTGGGTGAGGTCGAAGCTCGGAGTGCGGGAGCGGACGCGTCCACTGAATCCCGCCAAGCGCTTGATCGAAGGCGAGGTGTTCCGGTATCTCGGGCGGACGTATCGGCTGACGGTCTCGGACGACGTGTCCGCCGACGGACGAGTACGCCTGATCGCCGGGCGCCTGATGCTCGGGACGGCCGAAGCCGAGGATCCAGGACGCGGTCGTGCGGCTCTTGTGGACTGGTACAGCCGGGCGGGGTGTGCCTGGGCAGCAGGCCGCCTTCAGCCATGGGCAGCCCGCATGGCGGTGTCCGAGCCTTCGCTGGAGGTGTGCGATCTCGGTCAGCGCTGGGGCTCGTACAAGCCGGGGGATGACGGGCAAAGTCGTGGCCGGATGAGCCTGGGTTGGCCGTTGTTCCAGCTCCCGATGCACCTGGTGGACTACGTCATCGCTCACGAGTTGGCTCACGTCAGGGTGCCCGGCCACCGTACGGACTTCTGGCGGCTGCTGGGGCTGGCACTGCCTGAGTTCGAAGTGCGTCGTACAGAGCTGGACGAGCTCGGCCGGCGCATGTGGATGGGCGAGATCGCCGCTGACAAAACGTGATCCCGATGAACGTCCCGAAGGGGCTCGGGCGGTCATCCCGATAACGCTCGACCGTGGCACTACGCCATGCCGATCCTGTGGCGCGTCAATCCCGTGGCACGCCGCTGTCGAGCGTCCGCAGCGCGAACCACAGTTCCATCCGCACGTCGGCGTCGCCGAGGTCGGTGTCGAGGAGTGCGGCGATCCGGGCGATGCGCTGCCGGACGGTGTTGCGGTGGATGCCCAGCGCGATCGCGGTCCGATCCCAACTGCCGTGCAGCGAGAGCCAGTGATGGAGGGTGGTGCGGAGGGTCGGGGTGCCGGCCAGCGGGGCCAGCAGGGCCTCGGCGTGCTGCCGGGCGTCGTCGGGGGCGATCAGCGAGGTGATGCTGTGGCGGCCGGGGGTGTGGTGGCGGACGAGGGAGGTGCGGTGGGCGAGGGCGCGGCGCAGGGCGGTCGCGGCGTGCCGGTCGGCGGCCGGTAGCTCCTCGACGGGGACGGGCGCGCTGACGCCGAGCGTCCAGCCGGGGTACGCGGTGATCTCGTGCCCCTCGGGGACCAGGGCCCGTAGCGCGGAGGGCGTCGCCGTGCCCGCGTGCTCGGGGCTCCCCACGTCCTCCGGGCCCTCCGCGCTCCCCGCGGGCTCCCCACCTTCCGTACCTTCCGTACTTTCTGCGCCTTCCGGGCCCTCCGCGCCCGGCTGCTCCGGCGCCGCCAGTGTGGTGCCCAGCGCCGCGGCCAGCGCGCTCGCCGGCTCCGCCGTCTCGCGGCGGCGCCGGGCGTGGACGACGCTCCACCGGGGGTGGCCGAGGAGCGGGGCGACCTCGGCCGGACGGGCGCCGAGGAGCAGCCGGACCAGGGCCGCACCGTGCCCGGCGGCGACCGGGCCGGGTCCGGCGGCGGGGCCGGTGATCAGGGACAGGAGTACGGCGGCGACCCCGGCGATGGTGTGCGCGGGCGGGGCGTGCGGATCCGCGGCGACCACCAGCGCGAGCGGAACGGGGTCTCCCGTGTGCAGGGGTGTCCCGGTCCCCCCGCTCGAGCGGAGCCGGGAGTGGGGGAGGAGCCGAGAACCGGGGGAACGGTCCGCGGCGCGGCCCGTCAGCGCGTACGCGGACAGGTGGGTGCCGGGCAGGGTGTCGGTGGCCGAGGACGGGCCGGCGCCGCCTCCCGCCCCGCTGCCGGCTCCTGACCCGGATCCGGATCCGGTCCCGTCCTTGCCCACGACCTGCGCGAGCCGGCCCGCCGCGGCGCGTACCGCCGCGGTGGGGGCGGGCCCGGCGGTGGCGTGTGCGGTGCCGTCCGGTGACAGCAGCGCGGTCCAGCCGTGGACATGGCGGGCCAGGGCGCGCAGCACGGCGGACGCCGGGTCGGGTCGGGCGGCGGCCGCGGCGAGCGCGCGCTGGGCCTCGCTGAGCCGGGTCAACTCGCGGTGCCTGGCCTCCGTCACGGCCTGCCAGACGGCGCTCTCCACGGCGGTGAACGGGGTGCCCGCCGAAACCTCCACGAGCGGCAGTCCGTGCCGGTCGCAGGCCGCCACCAGGGCGCGCGGGACGGTGTCGTGCACCGGGGCGATCCCGAAACCGAGCGCGGCGGCTCCGGCCGCCACCGTGCGGGCCGCATAGCCGTCGAGGTACGCGTCGAGCGCGGCGTCGGAGTCCTCGCCCGCGCCCCCGGTCACCTCGGCCAGATGCACCCCCGCCGTCAGCAGGAGCTCGCCGCCCAGGAGGTACGGCACCGGATCGGCCATCTCGGAGGTGTGCACCCAGTGGATCGCGACGCCCTCGCGGGGACCGGCGATCTGACGCAGCCCCAGATCCGTGCGGGCGAGCAGATCCGTCAGGAGGACCGGCGGGGTGGAGGGTGGGGGGACCGGGTGCGGCATGTGCGAACCATCCACATCGGAGGGCGGCGGAAGGCGGAAACGTACACTTCAGCGTCGCTTTCCAGCCACCTAGGGTCAACCCTCAGGACGAGGCGCTCGGCGGGACCCCCGCTCGCCGAGCGCCCGTCGCTCCCTACGCCACACCCCCTCTCCCCCTTGGCGCAGCTGGAAGGGATGGCCCATGGCTGTCGACTACGCGGTGATCGTGATCTATTTGGCCGGAATGCTCGCCATGGGGTGGTGGGGAATGCGGCGCGCCACCTCCAAGAGCGACTTCCTGGTCGCGGGGCGCCGCCTCGGCCCCGCGATGTACTCCGGAACCATGGCGGCGATCGTGCTCGGCGGCGCCTCCACCATCGGCGGCGTCGGACTCGGCTACCAGTACGGCCTCTCCGGGGCGTGGATGGTCTTCACCATCGGACTGGGACTGCTGGCGCTCAGCGTCTTCTTCTCGGCGCGGATCGCCCGGCTGAAGGTCTACACCGTCTCCGAGATGCTGGACCTGCGCTACGGCGGCTCCGCCGGCCTGATCTCCGGCGTGGTCATGTGGGCGTACACCCTCATGCTGGCCGTGACCTCGACCATCGCCTACGCCACCATCTTCGACGTCCTCTTCGGTCTCGACCGCACGGTGTCGATCGTCCTCGGCGGCGCGATCGTCGTCGCGTACTCGACGCTCGGCGGCATGTGGTCGATCACCCTCACCGACATGGTCCAGTTCGTCGTCAAGACGATCGGTGTGCTGCTGCTCCTGCTGCCCATCGCGGTGATCAAGGCGGGCGGCTTCGCCGCGATGAAGGCCCAGCTGCCGCACGACTACTTCGCGCCGCTGGGCATCGGCGGCCAGACGGTCTTCACCTACGTCCTCATCTACTCCTTCGGCATGCTGATCGGGCAGGACATCTGGCAGCGGGTGTTCACCGCGCGCAACGACAAGGTGGCCCGGCTGGGCGGCACCGCTGCCGGTACGTACTGCCTGGTGTACGCGCTCGCCGGCGCCGTCATCGGCACCGCCGCCAAGGTCCTCTACCCCCATCTGGGCAGCCCGGACGACGCGTTCGCGACCATCGTCAAGGACTCCCTGCCGGTGGGCGTACGGGGGCTGGTGCTGGCGGCGGCGCTCTCCGCGGTGATGTCCACCTCCTCGGGCGCGCTGATCGCCTGCGCCACGGTCGCCAACAACGACATCTGGGCGCGATGGCGCCCCGCGGGCCGGCGGACCGGGCACGACGAGGTGGCCGGCAACCGGGCGTTCATCCTGCTGATGGGCATCGTGGTCGTGGTCGTCGCGATCTCCCTCGACGATGTCGTCGCGGCGCTCACCGTCGCCTACAACCTGCTCGTCGGCGGGCTGCTGGTGCCGATTCTGGGCGGGCTGCTGTGGAAGCGCGGCACGGGGGCGGGCGCCCTCGCCTCGGTCGCGGTGGGCGGCGTGACCGTGGTCGCCCTGATGCTCACCCTCGGCGTCCTCGCCAACGAGCCCGTCTACTACGGGCTGCTGGCCTCGCTGCTCGCCTACGTGGTGGTCAGCCTGGCCACCAAACCCACCGACGCCGCGGTACTGGACGCCTGGCGCGCCCGGCTGGCCGGCACGCCGGACACCGAGGACACCGCAAAGAGCCTGTCCGGCGTCTGAGGCGCCACCGCGTCGCGCCTCCCGCAGGATCGGGAACGAGCGGCCGTCGGGCCGCGCACACGCACAACGAGACGGAGAGTCACCCACCGATGAGCACCACCCCCGACCCGCCGCGGACGCGGCGCAGCGGCGGCGACCTGGTCGTCGAGTCACTGACCGCCCTCGGCGCCGGCACCGTCTTCGGGCTTCCCGGCCAGCACGCGCTGGGGATCTTCGACGCGCTGCGCCGCTCCCCGCTGCGCTATGTGGGGCTGCGGGTCGAGAACAACGCCGGCTTCGCCGCCGACGCGTACGCCCGCACCACACACGGCGTCGCGCCGCTGCTGGTCTCCACCGGCCCCGGTGCGCTGATGACGCTGGCCGCGCTCCAGGAGGCGGCCGCCGCCTCGGCCGCCGTCCTGGCCATCGGCAGCCAGGTCCCGCTGGCCGGGATGGGCGGCGGCCGCCACGGCTATCTGCATGAACTCACCGACCAGAGCGCCTCGTTCCGGGGTGTGGTCAAGTCCGTCCACACCGCCCGTACGGCCTCGCAGATCCCCTCCGCGGTGGCGGCCGCCTGGGAGTCGGCGCTGAGCGCCCCGCACGGGCCGGTGTGGCTGGAGATCCCGCAGGACGTGCTGCTGGCCGAGGTGGCGGTGCCGCCGGTGACCGAACTGGAGGTACGGCCGCGGCAGTTGACGCCGCGCCCGGAGCTGATCACGGCGGCGGCCGACCTGCTGGCGGCGGCGGAGCGGCCGGTGATCCTGGCCGGCGGCGGGGTCGTGCGGGCCGGCGCCGAGGCGGAGCTGCTGGCGCTCGCCGAACACCTGCGGGCACCGGTGGCCACCACCTTCGGCGGGAAGGGCGCCTTCCCCTGGGAGCACCCGCTCTCCCTCCGGTCCTGGCTGGAGGACCGGCACACCACGGATTTCCTGGAGGACGCCGACGCCCTCCTGGTGGTCGGCTCGGGGCTCGGCGAACTCTCCTCGAACTACCACACCTTCCGGCCCCGCGGCCGGGTCGTCCAGATCGAGGCGGACCTGGGCAAGCTGGAGTCCAACCACGCCGCGTTGGGCATCCACGCGGACGCCCGGCTCGCGCTGGGCGCGCTGGCGAAGGCGACCGGTGAGCGGCCGCCACGGGACGGCACCTCTCCCGAGGCTGCCGCCGCGGACCTCCTGGCGCGCGTGCGGGAGAGGATCGACGGCCAGGACCTCGACCTGGAGCAGCGGATCCTGTCCGCCGTGCGCGACGCGCTCCCCGACGACGCGGTCAGCTGCTGGGACATGACGATCCTGGCGTACTGGGCCTGGTCCGCCTTCGATCCCCGGGCGACGAACGCGCTGCACTCCGCCCAGGGAGCCGGCGGCCTGGGCTACGGCTTCCCGGCGGCGCTCGGCGTGGCCGCCGCCGACCCCGCCCGGCCGGTGCTCGCCGTCTCCGGCGACGGCGGCGCGATGTACTCGCTCGCCGAACTGGCCACCGCGCGGCAGTACGACCTGCCGGTCACCTGGCTCATCGTGGACGACGGCGGCTACGGCATCCTCCGCGAGTACATGACCGACGCCTTCGGCGAGGCCACCGCCACGGAACTGGCACGGCCGGACTTCGTCGCCCTCGCGGAGTCCTTCGGCGTGCCCGCGGTGCGTACGGACCCGGACCGACTGCACACCGACCTGGCGGCGGCGCTGGCCGCGCCGGGCCCCTCCGTCGTCGTCCTGCCGGCCCGGCTGCGGATGTTCGCGCCGACCCATCAGGGCGCCTGAGGAAGGCGGCGCCGGCCCACGGGTCGGCCGCAGGGGCCCGGGCACGGCAAAGGGGCCGGTCGCAGGGGCCGGTCGCAGGGGCCGGGCACGGCAAAGGGGGCGGCGCCGCAACCGGCGCCGCCCCCAGGGCTCTGCTGTGTGGCCTACGGCTACAGGCTGAGCTCCGGATGCAGGTCCTTCATCCGGACGACCTGGCGGCCGCGTGCCGTCAGGGCCGTGAGCGCCAGCGCGCCCAGGGTGAAGGCCGCCAGGACGGCCGATCCCTGCCAGACGATGCCGACGTCGCCGCCGGTGATCAGCCGCCGCAGCCCGTCGACGACGTAACTCATCGGCAGGAACGGGTGGATGGCGGCGAAGAAGCCGGGGCTGGTCTGCACCGGGTACGTGCCGCCGGCCGAGGTCAGCTGAAGCATCAGCACGACCAGGGTCAGCACCCGGCCCGCCGGCCCGAACTTCGCGCCGAAGAACTGGATGATGGCGGTGAAGGCGGCCGTGGCCAGCAGCAGGAAGCCGATGGTGCCGGCCGAGCGGGCCATCTCCAGGCCGAGGCCCCAGTGGAGCACGGCCATCAGGGCCAGCACCTGGACGACGCCGATGGCGAAGGCCGGGAGCCAGGAGCCCAGGGCGATCCGCCAGCCCGGCGCGCCCGCGGCCAGCGCGCGCTTGCCGAGCGGCTGGAGCAGCATGAACGCGACCATCGCGCCGACCCAGAGGGACAGCGGGATGAAGTACGGCGCCAGGCCGGTGCCGTAGTTGGGCGCCTTGTGCATCGACTTGGCGGCCAGCTCCACGGGGTCGGCCATCACCTCGGTGCGGGCGTCGCGGTCCTTCTTGTCGTAGTCCGGGATCTTGGCGACGCCGCTGTGCAGCCCGTCGGCCAGCTGGTTGGAGCCGTCCTTGAGCTTGAACAGGCCACCGGTGAGCTTGTCGGCGCCGTCCTTGGCGTCCCCGAGCCCGTTGTGGACCTTGCCGGCGCCGTCGGCGACCTTGCCCGCGCCGCCCGCCAGCTTGCCGGCGCCGTCGGCCAGGTCACCGCTGCCGTCGGCGAGTGCGACGATGCCGTCGGCGAACCGGCCGGCGCCCTGGGAGACCTTGTGGGCACCGGCGTTGAGCTGGTTGATCTGACCGATCGCGGTGTCCGCGCGGCCGGCTATGCCCGGTGCCTGGTCGGCGACCAGCACGGCACCCTGGTGCAGCTCCCGCAGTTCGGTGCGCAGGTGCCCGAAGTCCGTGTGGGCGATGGTGTCGTCGACCTTCTCGGCCGCATCGGCGGCCAGGGCGGCGCCGGCCGCGATGCCCTTCAGTTCGGGGCAGTCGGGGTCGGTGCTGAGGGCGCCGCAGCGCTCCTGGTACAGCTTCGCGGCCTTGTCGGCGTTCTGCCGTGCCTGGGTGGCGGCCCGGGCGGAGTTGCCCGGCAGCGTGCCCAGGTCGTCGTCGAGATCCTGGGTGAGGTCGGCGACGAGGCGCGCCTTCCGGCCGATCTCCTCGCCGTGCGCCCGGAGGAAGGGCAGGTCCTTCTTGGCGATCCCGTGGACCTTCTCGGCCAGCTGCTGGGTCCCGTCCGCGACCTGGCCCGCGCCCTGGCTGAGCTGCCGGGCCTTGCCGACGGCCTGCGACGCGCCCTTGTTGAGCTTGTCCGCGCCGTTGTGCAGGTCGCCGGCGCCCTTGCTGACGTCGCCCGCGCCCTTGCTGACCGCCCCGGAGCCCTGGTCCAGCTTGCCCAGCCCGTCGGCCAGTTCACCGGTCTTGTCCTTGGCGGTGCCGAGTCCCTTGTCGACCTTCCCGGCGCCGTCGGCCGCCTTCGCCGTCTCGTCGTGCAGGTCCGAGAACGACACGAAGATCTTGTCGAGGAAGGCCCGCGACGACTTCGCCGAGGTCTTCGCCCGTATCTCGGAGAACACGGTCTTCGAGATGGAGCCGACGATGTAGTTGTTGGCGTCGTTCGTCCGGACCTGGAGCGCGCCGGTCTGCGGGGAGTCGCCGGAACTGGAGGCGATCCGCTCGCTGAAGTTCTTGGGCACCGTCAGCGACAGGTAGTACGTGCCGTTCTCGATGCCCTTGGCGGCGTCCGCGGAGCTGACCTCCTCCCAGTCGAAGGTGTCGCTGTCCTTGACGTTCCGGGCCAGGTCGGAGCCCGCGGTGATCTTCTTGCCGTCGGCGGTGGCGCCCTGGTCGTCGTTGACGAGCGCCACGGGGATCTTGTCCAGGCGGCTGTAGGGATCCCAGAACGAGTAGAGGTACAGAGCTCCGTAGAGCAGCGGGATCAGCATCAGGGCGACGAGACCCAGCCGGGGGAGCTTTCCCCTGCCGAAACGCCTGAGCTCAAGCGCGGCCAGTTTCGGCGAACGCATGCGGTGCTTCCTCCTTGTCCGTTGCCTTCTCGTCCATTGCCGTCTCGTCCATTTCCGTGGTCCGGCCCCGGGGCGAGGGGCGGGATGGGCCGGAACTGTCGGTCTGCTCGCCGGCCGGCGGCGCCGTGCGGACGATCTGCGCGTCCGCGGGGGCGTCGCTGCCCGCGGCGATGACGGTGGTGCCCGCCGCCGCGAGATCCCGCAGCATCTGCCAGGCCGCCGTGCGTTCGGGCGGGGAGAGCTTGAGGTCGACGTCGTCGACCGCCAGCAGCCGCGGTCCGTGCATCACCGCGAGCGCGACGGACAGCCGCAGCGCCTCGAGCCGTTCCAGATCGCGGACGGCCGTGCGCAGGCCCTTGACCAGGGTGTCGGGGTCGAGTCCGGCGGCCGCCAGTGCGGCGTCGACCCGGGCCCGGGTGGCCTCCTTGTGGCGCCGCCCCCAGGGCAGTGTTCCCTTGACCCGGTGGCCCAGCAGGGCCTGTTCCTTGAGGTGCTCGCCGACCGTGAGAGCCGGTTCGAGTTCGGCGACGCCCTGTACGTGCGCGATCGCGCTGCGGCCGCGGACCGCCCCCATGCGCTTGGGCAGCGGAAACCCGGCGACCGTCGCCTGCCCTTCGGTGATCCGCATCCGGCCGGTGAGTGCGAGCAGCAGACACGTGCGGCCGGATCCCGAGGGGCCCTGGACGGCGATCAGCGCGCCCGGGTCCGCGGAGATGTCGACACCTTTGAACACCGGGCCGCGCGGGCCCTCCACTCCGATTCCCCTGGCGTTGACCGCCGCCCCCTGACGGGTGGTGTTCACAACACCCCTCCTTTTTGTTCTGACTGGTCAGTCTAAAAGTGTGCCGTATGTGGGGCCTTGTTGACCAATCGGAGGCGCTCGACGTGACGGACCGGACGGGGGAGCGGAAATTTGATGGAGCCGATCCCGTGACCCGAACGGGGGTGCCGACTTAAGGTGCCGTCACGGCGGGGGCCGATGTATTGCCACGTTCACGGCGCAGTCCGTACCGGAGGGACCGGTCGGACCGCGCATGTACGACGGAGAACCATGGACCACTCGACACATCACCCCGCGGCACGGTCACAGCAGGACCCCGTGGCTCGGCCGGCGGCCCGCCCGGCGAAACCGGGGGAGCGCCGCTCGCGCAGGCTGGTCGCCCCCCTGCTCGCCGGAGCCCTCGTCGCGGCGCTCGCGCCCGCTTCGGCCTCCACCGGGCCCGAGGCGGCGGCCGAACCCGCTCCGCCCGGCCCCGCACAGGGACCGTGCACGAAGGGCGGCGGCCCGGGCGGCGACGGCTGGACGGCCACCGCGCACCGGATCGATCCCAAGGACAGTCACCACGCCTTCGTCGGCAACGGCTATCTCGGGCAGCGGGTGCCGCCCAACGGGACCGGATATGCGGCTCCCGGCGGCACGACCGGCTGGCCGCTGAAGACCCCGGCCTACGACGGATCGTTCGTCTCCGGCCTCTACGCCAAGGGCCCCAAGGACCTCAAGGGCCGGCAGGCCATCGCGGCGATCCCCACCTGGACCACGCTCAACGTGGCGACCGGCGGCGCGCACTCCGAGACCTTCTCCTCCGCCACCGCGCCCGGCCGGATATCCCACTACCGGCAGACGCTCTCCCTGCGGTGCGGATTCGTCCGCACGTCCCTGACCTGGACCGCTGCCGACGGTCGCGCCACCGACCTGGTCTACGACGTCCTCACCGACCGCAACCACGCGCACACCGGCGCCGTACGGCTGCGGATGACGCCGCACTGGACCGGCCCGGCGACGATCACCGACGTCCTCGACGGGCGTGGCGCCCGCCGGATGTCGCAGGCCGGCGCCGCCTCCGGCGCCGACGGCACCATGGACGTCCCCTTCCGCACCGACGGCACGAAGACCGACGGCACGGTGGCCTCCACCCTGCGCCCCGGCCGCGACGTCCACGCCGCACGGGCCCAGGAGGACCCCGCGCCCGGCAAGCTCGGCAACCGTCAGCAGCTCACCTTCCCCGTCCGCAGCGGCCGCTCCTACGAGCTGACCAAGTACGTCGGCGTCGACACCGCGCTCACCTCCCGCTCCCCGCGTGCCGCCGCGAACGCCGCCTCCCGGCGGGCCGCGGCCCGGGGCTGGGACGCCCTCTTCACCCGGCACGCCGCGGCCTGGCAACGGCTGTGGCGCACCGACATCGAGGTCAAGGGCCGACGCGACATGCAGTCCTGGGTGCGCTCCGCGCAGTACGGACTGCTCTCCAGCACCCGCGCCGGCAACCCCAACAGCATCGGCCCCACCGGCCTGACCAGCGACAACTACGCCGGTGAGATCTTCTGGGACGCCGAGACCTGGATGTATCCCGGTCTCCTGGCCGGCCACCCCCGGCTCGCCCGGTCGATCGTCGACTACCGCTACCGGACCCGGGCCGGCGCCCGCGCCAACGCCCGGAAGCTCGGCTACGACGGCCTCTTCTACCCCTGGACCAGCGGCAGCAAGGGCGACCTGTGGAAGGAGTGCCACAGCTGGGATCCGCCCCACTGCCGGACCCAGAACCACCTGATGGGCGACATCTCCCTCGCCGCCTGGCAGTACTACCTGGCCACCAAGGACACCGCCTGGCTGCGCTCGCGCGGCTGGCCGGTCCTCAAGGGCATCGCGGAATTCTGGGCCTCGCGGGCCACCCGGAACGCCGACGGCAGCTACTCGATCAAGAACGTCGCCGGGCCCGACGAGTACAGCAACGGCGTCGACGACGGCGTCTTCACCAACGCGGGCGCCGCCACCGCACTGCGGCACGCCACCCGCGCCGCCGCCGTCCTCGGCGAGCACGCCCCGGCCTCCTGGTCCGCCGTCGCCGACAAGCTCCGCATCCCCTACGACGCCGAGCAGCACGTCTTTCGGCAGTACGCCGACTACCACGGCACCACCATCAAACAGGCCGACACCGTCCTGCTGATGTACCCGCTGCAATGGCCCATGGCGCGACAGCGGGCAGCGCACACCCTGGACTACTACGCCGCGCACACCGACCCGGACGGCCCCGCCATGACGGACTCGGTGCACGCCATCGACGCCGCCGGCATCGGCGAACCCGGCTGCGCGACGTACAGCTACCTGCTGCGCTCCATCAAGCCCTTCGTCCGCGGGCCGTTCGCGCAGTTCTCCGAGGCGCGCGGTGACAAGGCCGGCGCCGGCGACCCGCACGCCGGGCAGCCCGCACAGGACTTCCTCACCGGCAAGGGCGGCTTCCTGCAGACCTTCACCCACGGCCTGACGGGCCTGCGGCTGGAGGAGAACCGGGTGCGCCTGGACCCGATGCTGCCGCCGCAGCTCTCCGACGGCGTCACCCTGCGCGGCCTCCACTGGCAGGGACGCACCTACGAGATCGCGCTCGGTGCGCACCACACCACCGTCCGGCTGACCTCCGGAGCGCCGATGCCGGTCGCCACGCCGGAGGGCGAGAAGGTGGTGAGCCGCGGCCTGCCCGCCGTCCTCAAGACCCGCCGCCCGGACCTGGCCGCGACGTCCGACGCCGCCCGCTGCGCCCCCGCCCGGGCCACCTCCGAAGAGCCCGGCATGTACGCGGCCGCGGCCGTCGACGGCAACGCCACCACCGCCTGGACCCCCGACGCCCCCGACGGCACCCTCACCGTCGACCTGGGCCGGATCAGGACGGTCGGCCAGATCACCCCGCACTGGACCGCGACCCGCCCGAAGTCCTCTGTCACGCAGGTGTCGCAGGACGGCCGGCACTGGACGGGCACGGGCTACGCGGGACGGACCCCGGCCCGCTACATCCGCATCGTGGTGCACGGCGAGAAGGCCCAGCCGGGCGGCAAGCCCCCGCACAAGCACCCGGGGATCACCGGTCTGACCGTCCGCAGCGCCGACGGGGGCCCCCGCTAGGCGGGGTGCCCCGGGGCCGGGACACCCCTGGCGGCGAGGCGACGTCACCGTCCGTACGGCAGCTGCGCGTACGAGCGGAAGGTGTAGGCGGCCGACGCGGACAGCGCGTTCGCGCCGGCCGCCGCCGGCAGGCCGAGCCGTCGGTCCAGCGGTGCGGCGAGCGGACCGCAGCCGTGCGTGCGCGGCGCGGCGAACGTGCTGTCGTGGACAACGAAGGTCACGACCGGCGGCTCCTTCGAGACCCACTCGGTGTCGCCGTCCTGGACGAACCTCAGCTTCACCGGGTCGTTCTCCGTGCCTATGGCGCAGCCCTTCTTGAGCAGCGGATGCACCAGACGGAACGTCATGTCGAGAGCGCCCCGGTGCACACCGTCCGGGTAGAAGTCGGCGTGGCCCCCGTACTGCGGCTGGATGCGCAGCCGCCCGCCCGCCGGTGCGGTCGGGGCGCGCAGCGCGCCGAAGACCTGGCCCCGGCTGCCGTCCGGCAGGGGCCCTTCGGCGTTGGTGACGGTCATGGGGGCGAGGGCCGGGACGTCCAGCGCGCCGATCCGGAGGCTGCTCCTCATGACGAAGACCTCGCAGCGCCACTTCGCGGCGTCGACGCCGGGCGGCAGCGCGGGACAGTCCCGGAAGTCGAAGGGACCGGACGGCGTCTCGGCGGACGCGTCGGTGGGCGTCTCGGCGAACGGGCCGGAGGGCGCGCCGGAGGAGGGCGACGGCGGGGCGGGAGACGGGGCGGCCGCGGCGGGCGCGGTCGTGCCGGCGATCAGGGCGACGGCGGCGGCGCCGCCTGCGAGTGCCGCCGCGAACCGGCGGGGAATCCGTTGCTTCATGTCACTCAGCGTGACCGATCGAGCCCTCTTGGTCCATCAGGGACGACCCGCACCCGACCCTGTGCCGACCCTGACACCCGACCAGGGACATCCCCCATTCCCGGCCCGGAATGTTGCAGCGGGATGAAATCCGCCGCGCGCAATGTTGGTGAGTGGTGGCACAGAACGAGATGCGCGGGAGGCGTCGGTGGCGGGGACTGAAGCGGAACGACAGGGCTGGGCGCGGCGCCTGACGCGCGACTGCTGGCAGTACAGAAGAGACGTGCTGCTCGCACTCGGCTCCTCGCTGGCCGGGATGGCCGTGATGGCGCTGGTTCCGCTCGTCCCGAGGCTGATCATCGACGACGTGATCGTGCGGCACGACCGGTCGCTGGCCCCCTGGGCCACCCTTCTCGTCGTCGCCGCCGTCGTCGTCTACGCCCTCACCTACGTCCGCCGCTTCTACGGCGGCCGTCTCGCGCTCGACGCCCAGCACGACCTGCGGACGCGAATGTTCGCCGCCATCGCCCGGCTGGACGGGCGGCGCCAGGACGAGCTCAGCACCGGCCAGGTCGTCGGCCGGGCCACCAGCGACCTTCAGTTGATCCAGGGCCTGCTGTTCATGGTGCCGATGATGATCGGGAACGTCGCGCTCTTCGTGATCTCCCTTGTCGTGATGACCGTGCTGTCGCCGCTGCTCACCGTCGTCGCGCTGGCCGTCGCGCCCGCCCTGTGGTTCATCGCCAAGCGCAGCCGCGTCCGCCTCTTCCCCGCCACCTGGTACGCCCAGGGCCAGGCCGCCGCGGTGGCCGGCGTCGTGGACGGCGCGGTCACCGGCGTCCGGGTGGTGAAGGGGTTCGGCCAGGAGGAGCAGGAGACCGGCAAGCTCCGCGAGGTCAGCCGCCGGCTGTTCGCCGGGCGGCTGCGCACCGTCCGCCTCAACGCCCGCTACACCCCCGCCCTCCAGGCCGTACCCGCCCTCGGCCAGGTCGCCATGCTGGCCCTCGGCGGCTGGATGGCCACCCAGGGGCAGGTCACCCTCGGCACTTTCGTCGCCTTCTCCACCTATCTCGCGCAGCTCGTCGGACCGGTCCGGATGCTCGCCATGATGCTCACCATCGGCCAGCAGGCACGCGCCGGTGTGGAGCGGGTCTACGAGCTGATCGACACCGAGCCGTCGATCCACGAGCGCCCGGACGCCCGCGAGCTGCCCGCCGACGCCCCGGCCACCGTCGAGTTCGACGCCGTGACGTTCGGGTACGCCCCCGTGGACAGCGCGCGCGACACCGCCCAGGACGACCCCTCCCACCCCGCGCCGCGGCCCGTCCTCGACGGTTTCTCCCTGCGGATCGACGCGGGCGAGACGGTCGCCGTCGTCGGCACCTCCGGCAGCGGCAAGTCCACCGTCTCGCTGCTGCTGCCCCGCTTCTACGACGTCTCCGCCGGCCGCGTCCTGATCGGTGGCCACGACGTACGCGACCTCACCCTGCACTCGCTGCGGGCCGCCATCGGCCTCGTCCCCGAGAGCAGCTTCCTCTTCTCCGACTCGGTACGCGACAACCTCACCTACGGCCATCCGGAGGCCACCGACGAGCAGGTGCGCGCCGCCGCCCGCGCCGCCCAGGCCGACGGGTTCATCGGCGACCTGCCCGAGGGCTATGACACCGAGGTCGGCGAGCAGGGCCTGACCCTCTCCGGCGGCCAGCGCCAGCGCGTCGCCCTGGCCCGCGCCATCCTCACCGACCCCCGGCTGCTGGTCCTGGACGACGCGACCTCGGCGGTCGACGCCCGGGTCGAGCACGAGATACACGAGGCGCTGCGCGGCGTGATGGCGGGCCGGACCACCCTGCTCATCGCGCACCGCGCCTCCACCCTGGCGCTCGCCGACCGGGTCGCCGTCCTCGACGGCGGGCGGCTGGTCGACATCGGCACGCAGGAGGAGCTGGAGCTGCGCTGCCCGCTCTACCGCCGGCTGCTGACCGACCCGGACGAGCTGGGCGGGGTCGAGCCCGATCCGGCGGGCGCGGCCGCCGGCACCTTCGGCGGCGAGTACGCGGCCACCGGCCTGCTGAAGTTCGAGGCGGACGCACTGGGCGTCGACGAACTCGAGGCCGACGAGGTCGCGGCCGACCCCGCCGAGCGCGCCGCGTCCGACCGCGGGCCCGCCCGGACCGCGCCGCCCGGCGGCATCACCCCCGAGCTGTGGATCCGCGGCGGGCACGGCGCCGGGACGGACCGGTCCGGCCCCGCACCCACGGCGGCCGTGGCCGGCGGCCCCAGCTTCGGTGCCGCCCTGGCCGGCATGCCCGCCACACCCGAACTGCTCGCCAAGGTCGACGCGCTGCCCCCGGCCACCGACGAACCGGACATCGACGAGGACCTGGCCGTGCGCCCCGAGCGCTCCTACGGCCTGCGAAGGCTGCTGCGCGGCTTCGGCGGGCCGCTGCTCCTCGCCCTCGCCATGGTCGCGGTGGACGCCCTCGCCGGACTGCTGGTCCCGATCCTGATCCGGCAGGGCATCGACGAGGGCGTCCGGGTCGGCGCACTGGCCGGCGTGTGGACCGCGGCGGCGATCGCGCTGGGCGTCGTGCTCGCCCAGTGGGCCGCGCAGATCGGCTCCAACCGGATGACCGGCCGCACCGGCGAGCGGGTCCTCTACTCCCTGCGCCTCAAGATCTTCGCCCAGCTCCAGCGCCTCGGACTCGACTACTACGAACGCGAGCTGACCGGCCGGATCATGACCCGGATGACGACGGACGTGGACGCCCTGTCCACCTTCCTCCAGACCGGCCTGGTCACCGCCGTGGTCTCGCTGCTCACCTTCTTCGGCATACTCGTCGCCCTGCTCGCCATCGACGTCCAGCTGGCCCTGGTCGTCTTCGCCACCCTGCCGCCGCTGATCATCGGCACGTACTTCTTCCGCAAACAGAGCGTGAAGGCCTATGAACTCGCCCGCGAGCGGATCAGCGTCGTCAACGGCGACCTCCAGGAGAGCGTCGCCGGACTGCGCATCGTCCAGGCGTTCCGCCGCGAGGGGCGCGGCGCCGAACGGTTCGCCGCCCGGAGCGACGCCTACCGCCGGGCCCGGGTCCGCGGCCAGTTCCTGATATCCCTCTACTTCCCCTTCGTCCAGCTGCTCTCGTCCGTGGCCGCGGCCCTGGTGCTCATCGTGGGCGCCGACCGGATCGGCTCCCACACGCTGACCGCCGGCGCGCTGGTCGCCTATCTGCTCTACATCGACCTGTTCTTCGCCCCCGTACAGCAGCTCTCCCAGGTCTTCGACGGCTACCAGCAGGCTTCCGTCTCGCTCGGCCGCATCCAGGAGCTGCTGCGCGAGCCGACCACCACCCCGGCCGCCGAGCGGCCGCGCCAGGTGCCCGCGCTGCGCGGCGACATCACCTTCGACGGCGTGCACTTCCACTACGCCGATCACGAGGAGCAGGCGCTGGCCGGCATCGACCTGACCATCCCCGCGGGACAGACCGTGGCGTTCGTCGGCGAGACGGGTGCGGGCAAGTCCACCCTGGTCAAGCTGGTCGCGCGGTTCTACGACCCGTCCTCGGGCGCCGTCCGCGTCGACGGCAGCGATCTGCGCGACCTGGATCTGACCGACTACCGCCGGCGGCTCGGGGTCGTCCCCCAGGAGCCGTACCTCTTCGCCGGCACGGTCCGCGACGCCATCGCCTACGGCCGACCGGAGGCCACCGACGCCGAGGTGGAGGCCGCCGCCCGCGCCGTCGGCGCCCACGCCATGATCGCCACCCTCGACGGCGGCTATCTCCACGAGGTCGCCGAGCGCGGCCGCAACCTCTCCGCGGGCCAGCGCCAGCTGCTCGCGCTGGCCCGCGCCGAACTCGTCGACCCCGACGTGCTGCTGCTGGACGAGGCCACCGCCGCCCTCGACCTCGCCACCGAGGCCGTCGTCAACCACGCCACCGACCGCCTGGTCGGCCGCCGTACGACCCTGGTGGTCGCCCACCGCCTGACCACCGCGGCCCGCGCGGACCGTGTCGTGGTCATGGACCGGGGCCGCGTCGCCGAGGACGGCACCCACGCCCAGCTCCTCGCCCGCGACGGCCGGTACGCCGAGCTGTGGCGCACCTTCACGGGCGAGGAGGAGTCGGTCGCCGCCTGACGCAGCAGGCCGCGGCCCGAGCGGGTAGCCCGTGTCACGGGCACGCCGGGGCGCGGCCCCGCCTGCTGACTTGGCCAAAGGGGGCTGGTGGCGGCCCCGTTGCGCCGATAGGTTTCAGCCCGACCTTTGCTATCCCAAGGGGAGGGTGCATGCGCAAGGCCTTCAGATGGCTGCTGTCGCTCGTCGTGCTCATAGGCACGGCCGGAGCCGGCGGCGCGGCGGCGGAGGCGGCCACCGCCGCCGCGCCGAAGAGCACAACCGTCAACGAGGACAAGGACATCAAGGACCGGATTCTCGCGATTCCGGGGATGAGCCTCATCGAGGAGAAGCCGGTCGACGGCTACCGCTACTTCGTCCTCCAGTACACCCAGCCGATCGACCACCGGCACCCCACCAAGGGGACCTTCCAGCAGCGGCTGACCCTGCTGCACAAGTCGGTGGACCGCCCGACGGTCTTCTTCACCTCCGGCTACAACGTCAGCACCACAGCGACGCGCAGCGAGCCCACGAAGATCATCGACGGTAACCAGGTCTCCCTGGAGTACCGCTACTTCACGCCGTCGCGGCCCCAGCCCACGGACTGGAAGAAGCTGGACATCCGGCAGGCGGCCAGTGACCAGCACCGGATCTTCTCCGCGCTGCACCGCATCTACCGGAAGAACTGGATCGCCACCGGCGGCAGCAAGGGCGGCATGACCGCCACGTACTACCGCCGCTTCTTCCCGCACGACATGAACGGCACCGTCGCCTATGTCGCGCCCAACGACGTCCGCAACGACGAGGACTCGGCGTACGACCGGTTCTTCCGCACCGTCGGGACCGCGCAGTGCCGCGCCGACCTCGCCGCCATCGAGCGGGAGGCCCTGGTGCGCCGCACGGAGATGGTGGAGCGCTTCCGGGCCTGGGCGCAGAAGGAGAAGCAGACCTTCAAGACCGTGGGCAGCGCCGACCGGGCCTATGAAGTCATGGTCACGGACCTCGTGTTCGGGTTCTGGCAGTACCAGCCGGCCGAGACCGCCTGCGCCGAGGTCCCCAAGCCGACCGTCTCCACGGACGGCCTGTGGAAGTGGATGGACGAGGTCGGCGGCTTCGCGAGCTACACCGACCAGGGCATGGAGTCGTACACGCCGTACTACTACCAGGCGGGCACCCAGCTCGGCGAGCCCGGCTACCGCTACCCGCAGCTGGCGGATCTGCTCAAGTACCCGGGCATCAACAACTCCCGGTCGTTCGTGCCGAAGGACATCCCGATGCGGTTCGACCCGCGCGCGATGCCCGACGTCGACCGCTGGGTGCGCCATCACGCGCGCCGGATGATGTTCGTCAACGGCCAGTACGACCCGTGGAGTTCGGAGCACTTCGAGCTCGGCAAGGGCGCCCGGGACTCCTCTGTGTTCACCGTGCCCGGCGGCAACCACGGCTCGAACATCGCCAAGCTGAAGGACGCCGACCGGACGAAGGCCACCGCCGAACTCCTCAAGTGGGCAGGGGTCCGGGGCCCGAACGGCAAGCCCGCCGCACTGGCCCCGTACGACAGGAAGCTGGACCGGCAGGAAGTCCGCCGCATGCCCCACCTGCAGCCCTGAGCCCACGGGCCGCACGGCCGGGAAACGCCCACGCCGCGAGGCCGTGAGCGGTGACGGAGAACGGCGCGCTCCCCGCACGGGGGGCGCGCCGCTTCCGTACACCGCCGCTTCCGTACACCGGCGGTTCGGTAGGGCGGTGGTTCGGTATGCCGGCTGTTCAGTACGTCAGCCCGTGCCCTATCGGGTACAGCACCGTGCCCGGTGCGTCGGCGCGCATCACCGGAACCGGCAGGTGGCCCGCGGGCTTCCGCCGGCCGGCGATGACCCGCGCCGCGGCCCGCAGCTCCACATCCGTCCAGGAGTAGCTCGCCAGGCCCGCCTTCACACCCTCCAGATGCGCGAGGTCGTAGGGGTTGCGGACCGCCAGCTGCACCACCGGCTTGCCCGTGTCCAGCAGCGCGGTGACCAGCTGGCGCTGTGGCGAGTCCGCGGTGACGTTGTAGGTGGCCACCACGACCGCGTCCCGTTCGCGCAGCGCCGTCACCGCCTGGTCGATCAGCGTCTGCGTCGGCGTCAGGCCCGTGGACAGCGCGGTGGCGGTGAAGCCCAGCTCACCGAGGGCGTTGGCCAGGACCGTCGTCGGGGGGCCTCCGGTACCCGTCGGCGCGGCCGCGTCCACCCCCACCACCAGCACCGTGCGCTCCCGGCGCCGGGACAGCGGCAGCACGCCGCCGTCGTTGCGCAGCAGGGTGGTGGTGCGGTCCGCGATGCGGTCCGCGGTCTCGAGGTGACGGCGGACGCCGACGACCCGGTCCACCGCCTGGTGTGTGGTGTAGGGGTCGGTGAACAGTCCGCGCCGGTCCTTGAGCAGCAGGATGCGCAGGAGCTTGTTGTTGATGTCGCGCTCGGCGAGCTCGCCCTCCCGCAGCGCCTTCAGCACCGCCGCGTGTGCGACGGAGATGTCGGGCGGGTTGAGGAGCTGGTCCACACCCGCCTTGAGGGCGAGGACCGGCGCACGGGCGTCGCCGTACTTCACCCGGACGCCCTCCATCCCGAGCGAGTCCGTCACCACGACCCCCTCGTAGCCCAGGCGCTCGCGCAGGATGCCGGTGAGGATCGGGCGGGAGAGCGTGGCCGGGTCCTCGCCGGCGTCGAAGGCGGGGACGACGATGTGCGCCGTCATGATCGAATCGATGCCCGCGGCGATCGCGGCCCGGAAGGGCGGTGCGTCCAGCTGCTCCCACTGCTCGGCGGTGTGGTGGATGTAGGGCAGCCCGACGTGGCTGTCGGTGTCGGTGTCGCCGTGCCCGGGGAAGTGCTTGGCGCAGGCCGCGACCCCGGCGCCTTGGTAGCCCTGCACCTCGGCGGCGACCATCTGCGCAACGGCCTGCGGGTCCGCTCCGAAGGACCGCATCCCGATGACCGGGTTGGCGGCGTTGACGTTGACGTCCGCGTCCGGCGCGTAGTCCTGCCGGATGCCCATCGCGTACAGCTCCTGGCCCGCGA
Organism: Streptomyces sp. NPDC048650; assembly: GCF_043199095.1. Classification (NCBI taxonomy): domain Bacteria; kingdom Bacillati; phylum Actinomycetota; class Actinomycetes; order Kitasatosporales; family Streptomycetaceae; genus Streptomyces; species Streptomyces sp. NPDC048650. The sequence goes on from NZ_JBICVM010000003.1 coordinate 252,049, forward strand.
TCCGGGCCGCCGTACGGGCGTCGTCGCGGGAGCCCGCGGCGCCCAGCGCCATCGCTCCGGGAAAGAGCGTGGCGGGCGCGCCGATCCGGGCCACTATGCCGTGTTCCTGGTCCGTGGAGATCAGCAGTGGTACGGGGACCCGCTGGGCGGCACCGGCCCGCTGGATGCCGTTGGAGAGGTCGGCGATCTGGTGCGGTTCGCGGGTGTTGTGCGCCCAGCCGAAATAGATGATGCCGCCGACGTGGTACTCGGCGATCAGCTCGGCGGCGTTGGCGACGCCGATCTCCTTCTGGTTCGCGGCGACATCGGCCGGATCGGGGTCGGTCGCGGAGTGCCCGTAGACGCGCATCACGAAGAGCTGGCCGACCTTTTCCTCCGGCGACATCCGGGAGATGAGCCGGTGCAGCCGGGCCCGGGTGGCCGGTGTGGGCGGCTCGGTGCCGGGGGAGGCCGGCTGGTGTCCGCTCGCGGCTCCGGCGGCCGGTGCGGCGGCGCCGGTGGCGCAGACGGCCGCGGCGGCCGCGGCGGTGGTCAGGACGGTACGTCTGGAGTGCATGTGCGCTCCTTCCGGAGGGCTTCCTCGGCGAAGTGAAGGAAACTTCCAAGGAGACACGGATAGCCGGAAAACTATTGCCGGTCAATGACTGGGAACGTGGTGGCGCCCAGGGTTTGCGGGGCGGAGGGGGATGTGTGATGGATGCGGACGCGGGGCGGCGGTCGGGTGACGGGCGGTCCGTCGGGGCAATCGGCCGGTCAGCGGGCCGGCCCGGCGCCGAGGAGGCGCTGGAGGTGGGCGCGTCCCGGGGCGAGGAGCGCGGGGAGCGCGGCCGCCCCGGGGTACCAGCGCTTTTCGTACTCCCAGCAGAGCCAGCCGCGGGGGCCTGAGCCGTAGCCGAGCGCTGCCAGGGCGTCCGCGAGCGGCAGCCGGCCGGCGCCGAGCGCAAGGGGAGTGGTGTCCGCGGCCGAGGCGACGTCCTTGACCTGGACGTAGCCGAGGTGCGGGGCGAGCGAGGCGTGGCTGTCGGCGGGCCGTTCGCCGCCGAGCCAGGTGTGCAGCACGTCCCACAGCGCGCCGATCCGGGGGTGCCCCACGCGGTCCAGGACACGGGCGGCGGCCGCGCCCGTACGGTGCGAGTCATGGGTCTCCAGCAGGACGCGGACGCCCCGGTCCGCGGCGAGCGGTGCCACCGCGGCCAGCCGCCGCACCGCGTCCGCGTCCGCCTCCGTCGGCGGGCGGTCGCCGCCACCCGGGAAGACCCGGACGTACGGTGCCCCCAGATCGGCGGCGAGCAGCACCAGTTCGGCCAGCTCCTGCGTCAGCTCCGCCTCGCCCCCGGCGTCCCGGGCGGCGGCGACCCGCGGATATCCGGCGACGGTCAGGATCCGCACGCCCGCCTGCGCGAACTGCTGCCGCACCGCGGACCGTTCCTGCCTGCCGAGCTGTGGGTGCACCGGCTCCTCGGGGTGGGCCCGCAGCTCCACGCCCTGGTACCCGGTGTCCGAGGCCAGCCGCAGCACGTCGGCCACCGGCATCCCGGGCACCCCGAGCGTCGAGAACGCGAACCGCACCGGATCGCCCGGACCCTCCGCTCCGCTCACCATGCCGCTCCCCTCACCGCCGCTCGCGCCGGCGTCCGCCGCGCCGCCTGCCGCACCGCTCGTGCGATGCCCGGCGTCACAGGGCCAGACGCCAGTCCTGGCCTATCAGGTCCTGCCCGAAACTGTGGTGTTCCGACTCGCCGACGAGCTCGAATCCGGCCCGCTGATAGATGCTCCGGGCCGAGCTGAGCACGGAGTTGGTCCACAGCACCAGCTCGCGGTACCCGGCCTCGCGGGCGAACTCCACACAGGTGTCGACGAGCCGGCCGCCCACCCCGTGTCCCCGGGCGCCGGGCTCGACCAGCAGCAGCCGCAGCCGGGCCGCCCCCGGCAGCTCGTCCCGGACGCACATCACGGCGCCCACCCGCTCGCCGGCCAGCTCCGCCGTCCAGGTGCGGTCCCGCTTCGGGTCGAAGTGCTCGGCGTACTCCGCGACGATGCGGGCCACCAGCGCCTCATAGCTCAGATCGAAGCCGTACTCGGCGGCATAGAGGGCGGCGTTGCGCTCCACCATCCAGCCGAGATCGCCCGGCCTGCCGGTGCGCAGCGTGACCTCGGGCGCCGGGCCGGCCGGCGCTCCGGGTGCCCGGTCCTCGTCGAGCAGGGTGCGGATCGTCCGCATCGCGGCCACCAGGCGCTCCCGATCCGCCTCCGGGAGCTGTTGCAGCAGCGATCCCGCGGCATCCTGCGAGCGCGCCTCCAGCAGCCCGGCCGCCTCCTGCCCACCGTCGGTCAGGTCGATCCGCTGGCGCCGCGGGTCCCGCTCCGAGCGGCGTCGGGTGATCAGCTCGCGCTCCTCGAACTTGCCGAGCAGCCGGCTGAGATAGCCGGCGTCCAGGGACAGCGACGTGCGCAGATCGGCGGCGTCGACCCGCTCGTGGTGGGCGAGTTCGTAGAGCACCCGGGCCTCGGTGAGGGTGTACGGGGTGTACAGCGCCCGGCCGTAGTCCAGCGCACCGATGAGGTTGGTGTAGAAGCGGTTGAATCTGCGCAGCTCACGGACGACGGGATCGCCCGTCGCCCGCGGCGCCGTCCCGGCCCCGCCTGCCCCGCCCGCCCCGGCGGCCTTCTGCGCGGCCGACGTGCTGTTCGTCATCGCAACCCCCATTGCCTGTGACCGGGTCGAGCGAAGCGGCTCACCCTTGACTGAGTCAAGAGTAAGCGACGGCGGTGGATTCGCGCACCATCAATTCCGCACGCAGCGTCGCCACTCCGCCCGGCGGCCGTTGCTCGCGCCCCGTCGCCAGTCGCCCGGCCCGGGCCCCGGCCTCCTGCAGCGGCAGCCGGACGGTCGTCAGCGCGGGCGACGCATCCGTGCCGAACGGCAGGTCGTCGAACCCGGCGACCGACACGTCCTGCGGTATCCGCCGCCCCTGGTCGCGCAGTGCCGCGCAGACCCCCAGCGCGGCGGTGTCGTTCGCCGCCACGATCGCGGTCAGGTCCGCGTCCCGGCGCAGGAGCTCCCGTGCCGCGTCGTAGCCGGAGGCGCGGTCGTACGCCCCGTGCTCGATGCGTCGCGGTGCGTCCTCGATGCCGTGCGCGGCCAGCGCGGCGCGATGGCCCGCCAGGCGTTCGGCCGTGGTGGTGCGACCCGAGGGCCCCGCCACGCAGCCGATGCGGCGGTGCCCGAGGCCGATCAGATGGGCCGTCAGCTGCCGTGCGCCGCCCCGGTTGTCGAAGGCCAGCGTGCTGAGCGAGGCGGTGTCGGGGACGTCCCGGGCGGTGTCCGCCGGGCGCCCGCAGAGCACGACGCGGGTGCCCGCGGCGGTCAGCCGGGCCAGCGCGGCGGCCAGCGCCCGCGCGTCCCCGGCGTCCTGCGAAGCGCTTCCGGTCAGCACCACCGCGGACGCCCGCTGCCGCTGCAGCAAGGTGAGATAGGTCAGTTCGCGCTCGGGGGAGCCGCCCGTACCGCACACCACGGCCAACTTCTCGCCACCGGGGCCGGCCGCGCCGCTCAGCTCCGTCTGGACGGCGCCCGCGAGGATCCCGAAGAACGGGTCCGCGAGGTCGTGCACCACGATGCCCACCAGGTCGGAGCTGGCCGCGGCCAGTGCGCTCGCCGGGCCGTTGACCACGTACTCCAGCTCCTCGACGGCGCGCAGCACCCGGGCCCGAGTGCTCTCGGCCACCGGGTAGTTGCCGCTGAGCACCCGCGAGACGGTCGCCGCCGACACCCGGGCGCGCGCCGCCACGTCCGCCAGCGTCACCGACATCGCCCACTCCCCATTTCCCGCCCCTTCGGTCCGGCCCCTTGTTGGTGTCCTGCCGCGCAGGCTAGCGTCCCTCACGATAGAAAGCGCTTGCTATCCCATCACGCTCGCTACGTCATCACGCTCGCTACGTCACCACGCTCGCCACGTCACCGCGCTTGTCCGCACCCCGCACCCCGTCCCGCACCCGGCGAGAGAGGCCGCACCGTGACACGCACGACCGTACGCATCGCCATGAACGGCGTGACCGGCCGCATGGGCCACCGCCAGCACCTCGTCCGCTCCCTCCTCGCCCTGCGCGAACAGGGCGGGCTCGACCTCGGGGACGGCACGGTGATCTGGCCCGAACCGGTACTCGTCGGCCGCTCCGCACCCAAGCTGCGAGCCCTGGCCGAACGGCACGGCCTGACCGAGTTCAGCTGCGACCTCGACGCCGTACTCGCCGACGACAGCATCGACATCTACTTCGACGCCCAGGCCACCGCCGCGCGCCCGGACGCCGTGAAGAAAGCGATTGCTGCCGGAAAGCACCTCTACGTCGAGAAGCCCACCGCCGCCGGCCTGCCGGCCGCCCTGGAACTGGCCCGCGCGGCCCAGGACGCCGGCATCAAACACGGCGTCGTCCAGGACAAGCTCTTCCTGCCCGGCCTGATCAAGCTCCGCCGCCTGGTGGAGGGCGGCTTCTTCGGCCGGATCCTGTCCGTCCGGGGCGAGTTCGGCTACTGGGTCTTCGAGGGCGACTGGCAGCAGGCGCAGCGCCCCTCCTGGAACTACCGCGCCGAGGACGGCGGCGGCATCGCGGCGGACATGTTCCCGCACTGGGAGTACGTCCTGCACGAGCTGTTCGGGCCGGTCCGGACCGTACAGGCACACCTGGCCACCCACATCCCGCGCCGCTGGGACGAGTCCGGAGCCCCCTACGACGCCACCGCCGACGACTCCGCGTACGGCATCTTCGAGCTGGCCGACGGGACCGTCGCGCAGATCAACTCCTCCTGGGCGGTGCGGGTGCACCGCGACGAACTGGTGGAGTTCCAGGTGGACGGCACCGAGGGCTCCGCCGTCGCGGGCCTGCGCAGCTGCCGCGTCCAGCACCGCGCCCACACCCCCAAACCGGTCTGGAACCCGGACCTGGCGGCGGACGCGCGCTTCCGCGAACAGTGGCAGGAGGTCCCCGACAACGACGCGTTCGACAACGGCTTCAAGGCCCAGTGGGAGCTGTTCCTGCGGCACGTCGTACGCGACGAGCCCTGGCACTGGGACCTGGCGGCGGGCGCCCGGGGCGTCCAGCTCGCCGAACTCGGCCTGAAGTCGTCGGCCGAGGGACGCCGCCTGGACGTTCCGGAGCTGGCCCTGTGACCACCGCTCGACGCCCCCGCTCCCGTACCGTCTTCGCCGCCGCCCACGTCGTCCCCGACCCCCGCGCGGACACCGGCCCCGACGGCCCGGCCGTCCTCGACTGGGACGCCACCCTCGCCTACCGCCACCACCTGTGGTCGCACGGCCTGGGCGTGGCCGAGGCGATGGACACCGCACAGCGCGGAATGGGCCTGGACTGGCCCGCCGCCGCCGAGCTGATCCGCCGCTCCGCCGCCGAGGCCCGCACCGTCGGCGGCCTGCTGGCCTGCGGCGTCGGCACCGATCAACTCCCGGCCCGGGGAGCCTCCCTGGCGGACGTCCGGGCCGCCTACGAGGAACAGCTCGCGCTCGTCGAGGACGCCGGCGGCCGGCCCGTCCTGATGGCGTCCCGGCAGCTCGCCGCGGCCGCCACCGGCGCCGACGACTATCGGGAGCTCTACGGCCACCTGCTGCGCCAGGCCACCGGCCCGGTCGTCCTGCACTGGCTGGGCCCGATGTTCGACCCGGCGCTGGAGGGCTACTGGGGCAGCACGGACCTCGACGCCGCCACGGACACCTTCCTGTCGGTCGTCGCCGACCGACCCGACAAGGTGGACGGCGTCAAGGTCTCCCTGCTCGACGCCGACCGGGAGGTGCGGCTGCGCCGCCGCCTCCCCCGGGGCGTGCGCTGTTACACCGGCGACGACTTCCACTACCCCGAACTGATCGCGGGCGACGAACACGGCCACAGCGACGCCCTGCTGGGTATCTTCGACCCTCTGGCACCACTGGCCGCCGCGGCCGTACGCCTCCTGGACACCGGGGACCGGGCGGGCTTCCGCGCCGCACTGGACCCCACCGTCGCCCTCTCCCGGCATCTCTTCCAGGCGCCCACCCGCTACTACAAGACCGGCGTCGTCCTGCTCGCCTGGCTCGCCGGACACCAGTCGCACTTCAGCATGGTCGGCGGCCTCCAGTCGGCACGCTCGCTGCCGCATCTGCGGCGTGCCTGGCAACTGGCCGACGGCCTCGGCCTGTTCCCCGACCGGGAACGCGCCGCGTCCCGGATGCGCAACCTGCTCGCGGTGTACGGCACGGCGGACGCATGACGGCCGACGGCCCGCTCGCCCGGCTGAGCCTCAATCAGGAGACCGTCAGGCAGTGGTCCCTTCCCGAACTCGCGGCAGGGTGTGCGCGGGCGGGCGTGCGGGGCGTGGGCCTGTGGCGCGCGCCGGTGCAGGAATACGGGGTGGCGGCGGCCGCCCGGCTGATACGGAGCACCGGGCTGGAGGTCACCAGCCTGTGCCGGGGCGGCTTCTTCACCGCCGAGGACCCGCAGGAGCGTGCGGCGGCCCTGGCCGACAACCGGGCCGCCATCGAGGAGGCCGCCACGCTCGGCACCGGCACCCTGGTCCTGGTCTCCGGCGGACTGCCGTCCGGCAGCCGCGATCTTCCCGGCGCCCGCGAACGGATCGCGGACGCCCTCGCCGAACTGGCCCCCTACGCGGCCGAACGGGGCGTACGGCTGGCCATCGAACCGCTGCACCCGATGTACGCGGCGGACCGGTGTGTGGTCTCCACCCTCGCCCAGGCCCTCGACCTCGCCGAACGGTTCCCCGCCGACCAGGTGGGAGTGGTGGTGGACACCTATCACCTCTGGTGGGACGACACGGTCGGCGCGGAGATCGCCCGTGCGGGCGGCGCGGCCGGGGGCGGGCCGCGCATCGCCGCCTTCCAGCTGGCCGACTGGGTCACCCCGCTGCCCGAGGGCGTCCTCCTGGGACGCGGACAGCTCGGCGACGGATCGGTGGATCTGCGGTGGTTCCGGGAGCGGGTGGACGCGGCCGGCTACCGGGGGCCGATCGAGGTGGAGATCTTCAGCCCGGCGCTGTGGCGGCGGGACGGGGCGGAGGTGCTGGCCGAGATCGTGGACCGCTTCGCTGCGCACGTCGGATGAGGGGGACCGCCCACCGGGCGCCGCCCCCGGACGCCGGAAAACAACTCGGCGGATGAGCGCAACCGTTGGCCCCTCACGCATGTCATAGCAGGCGTCGGCCGTCATGGGGGAGGAACCCGGGGGGGATCCGGGGCCGATGGGTAGGGGGGAATCGAGGGGCCCGGCCATCAGGCGGGCCCCTCGGTCGCTACCGTGCCGGCCGCGGCGATCGCACTGTCGGACCCCGGCGGTACGGTCGGGGCATGGTCGACGCAGCGGTGGTGGAAGGGGTCCTCGAGCGGATCACGTACGCCAATGAGGAGAACGGTTACACCGTCGCGCGGGTCGACACCGGCCGCGGCGCGGGCGACCTCCTCACGGTCGTCGGGGCCCTGTTGGGCGCGCAGCCGGGCGAGTCCCTGCGGATGGAAGGCCGTTGGGGCTCCCATCCGCAGTACGGCAAGCAGTTCACCGTCGAGAACTACCGCACCGTCCTTCCCGCCACCGTCCAGGGCATCCGCCGCTATCTGGGGTCCGGGCTGATCAAGGGCATCGGTCCGCGGATCGCCGACCGCATCGTGGAGCACTTCGGCACCGACACCCTGGACGTCATCGAGCAGCGGCCCGAGCGCCTGATCGAGGTGCCCGGCCTGGGCCCCAAGCGCACGAAGATGATCGGCGCGGCGTGGGAGGAGCAGAAGGCCATCAAGGAGGTGATGGTCTTCCTCCAGGGCGTCGGCGTCTCGACATCCATCGCGGTGCGGATCTACAAGAAGTACGGCGACGCCTCCATCTCCGTCGTCCGCAATCAGCCCTACCGCCTGGCCGCCGACGTCTGGGGCATCGGCTTCCTGACGGCCGACCGCATCGCGCAGTCCGTCGGCATCCCGCACGACAGCCCCGACCGGGTCAAGGCGGGCCTGCAGTACGCGCTGTCGCAGTCGACGGACCAGGGGCACTGCTTCCTGCCCGAGGAACAGCTGATCGCGGACGCGGTCAAGCTGCTGCAGGTGGACACCGGCCTGGTCATCGACTGCCTGGGGGAGCTGGCCCAGGATCCCGAGGGCGTGGTCCGCGAGCAGGTGCCGGGCACGGGCGGCGAGCCGGTCACGGCCGTCTATCTGGTGCCGTTCCACCGCGCGGAGATCTCGCTGGCGGGACGGCTGACCCGGCTGCTGCGCTCGGACGACGACCGTATGCCGGCGTTCGGGGACGTGGACTGGGACAAGGCGCTGGCCTGGCTCGCGCGGCGCACGGGAGCCGACCTGGCGCCGGAGCAGCAGGCGGCGGTGCGCCTCGCGCTGACGCAGAAGGTGGCGGTGCTGACCGGCGGCCCCGGCTGCGGCAAGTCCTTCACCGTGCGGTCCGTGGTGGAGCTGGCCCGCGCCAAGAAGGCCAAGGTGGTCCTGGCGGCCCCCACCGGCCGGGCGGCAAAGCGGCTCTCGGAGCTCACCGGGGCGGACGCCTCCACCGTCCACCGCCTGCTGGAGCTCAAGCCCGGCGGGGACGCCGCCTATGACGCGGACCGCCCGCTGGACGCCGATCTGGTGGTGGTCGACGAGGCGTCGATGCTGGACCTGCTGCTGGCCAACAAGCTCGTCAAGGCGGTGCCGCCGGGCGCCCATCTGCTGCTGGTCGGCGATGTCGACCAGCTGCCGTCGGTGGGCGCGGGCGAGGTGCTGCGGGACCTGCTCGGCGAGGCGGGGCCCGTCCCGTGCGTACGCCTGACGAGGATCTTCCGCCAGGCGCAGCAGTCCGGGGTGGTCACCAACGCGCACCGCATCAACTCCGGGGTGCCGCCGCTGACGACCGGTCTGCGGGACTTCTTCCTGTTCGCCGAGGAGGACACCGAGGAGGCCGGGCGGCTCACCGTCGACGTGGCGGCCCGGCGCATCCCGGCGAGGTTCGGGCTCGACCCGCGGCGGGACATCCAGGTGCTGGCCCCGATGCACCGCGGCCCGGCCGGCGCCGGCGCCCTGAACGGCCTGCTCCAGCAGGCCGTCACCCCGGCCCGCCCCGATCTGCCCGAGCGCCGGTTCGGCGGCCGGGTCTTCCGGGTCGGCGACAAGGTCACCCAGATCAGAAACAACTACGACAAGGGCCGCAACGGCGTCTTCAACGGCACGGTGGGCGTCGTCACGGACCTCAGCACCGACGACCAGCGGCTGATCGTGCGTACCGACGAGGACGAGGAGGTCCCTTACGACTTCGATGAATTGGACGAATTGGCACACGCCTATGCCGTGACGATCCACCGCTCGCAGGGTAGTGAGTATCCAGCGGTGGTGATTCCGGTCACCACCGGAGCCTGGATGATGCTGCAGCGCAATCTGCTGTATACCGCCGTGACCCGGGCGAAACGCCTGGTGGTGCTGGTCGGCTCCCGGAAGGCCCTCGGGCAGGCCGTACGCACCGTATCCGCCGGTCGGCGGTGTACGGCGCTCGATCACCGGCTCGCCGGTGCGATGTGATGTCACTCCTCTTTCCCAATCGGGGCGAAGGGGAGCAGGATGGACACCGTCGCGGCACTGAGTGCCGCGATAGGGCCCTATGGCCGACCCCGAGTGCACAGCCAACGTCCAAATGGGGGAAGGTATAGGCAGTCAGGGCACCTCGAAGAAGAGGCACAACGTCGGTGAGGGATGACGTGAGCGACAACTCTGTAGTACTGCGTTACGGGGACGGCGAATACAGCTACCCGGTCGTCGGCAGCAGTGTCGGCGACAAGGGCTTCGACATCTCGAAGCTGCGCGCCCAGACCGGTCTGGTGACCCTGGATTCCGGTTACGGCAACACCGCGGCATACAAATCCGCGATCACTTATCTCGATGGTGAACAGGGAATTCTTCGTTACCGCGGGTATCCGATCGAGCAGCTCGCAGAGCGCAGCACGTTCGTCGAGACCGCGTATCTCCTGATCAACGGTGAGTTGCCCACCGTCGATGAGCTGGCCACCTTCAAGCAGGACATCACGTACCACACCCTGCTGCACGAGGACGTCAAGCGCTTCTACGACGGCTTCCCGCGGGACGCCCACCCGATGGCGATGCTGTCGTCGGTCGTGAGCGCGCTGTCGACCTTCTATCAGGACAGCCACAACCCGTTCGACGACCAGCAGCGCCACATCTCCACGATCCGGCTGCTGGCCAAGCTCCCGACGATCGCTGCCTACGCCTACAAGAAGTCGGTCGGCCACCCGGTCGTCTACCCGAGCAACGACCTCGGGTACGTCGAGAACTTCCTGCGGATGACCTTCTCGGTGCCCGCCGCCGACTACGACCTCGACCCGGTCGTGGTCAGCGCCCTGGACAAGCTGCTGATCCTGCACGCCGACCACGAGCAGAACTGCTCGACCTCCACGGTCCGCCTGGTCGGCTCCTCGCAGGCGAACCTCTTCGCCTCGATCTCGGCGGGCATCAACGCCCTGTGGGGCCCCCTGCACGGCGGCGCCAACCAGTCCGTGCTGGAGATGCTCGAAGGCATCCAGCGCGACGGCGGCGACGTCGACACCTTCATCCGCAAGGTGAAGAACAAGGAAGACGGCGTGAAGCTCATGGGCTTCGGGCACCGCGTCTACAAGAACTTCGACCCCCGGGCAAAGATCATCAAGGCGGCGGCGCACGACGTCCTCTCGGCGCTGGGCAAGTCCGACGAGCTGCTGGACATCGCCCTCAAGCTGGAGGAGCACGCGCTGAGCGACGACTACTTCGTCGAGCGCAAGCTCTACCCGAACGTCGACTTCTACACCGGCCTGATCTACCGGGCCATGGGCTTCCCGACCGAGATGTTCACCGTGCTCTTCGCGCTCGGCCGGCTGCCCGGCTGGATCGCCCAGTGGCACGAGATGATCAAGGAGCCCGGTTCCCGCATCGGCCGCCCGCGGCAGATCTACACCGGTGTCGTCGAGCGCGACTTCGTGCCCGTCGAGGAGCGCTGACCGCCGCGCCCTGACCGCCGCCGCGCGCAGAAGCGAAAGCGCCCCGCCTCCGGATCCCCCCACGGGTCCAGAGTGCGGGGCGCTTCCCACTGTCCCGGTTGGATTCCCCCCACGGGATCCGTCCGGGCGTTCCGGGTTGCACCGCGCTCTGCCGGGACGCGCACATCGGGAGGGCCGCTCAAAGCTCCCCGGGCGCGTCGCCCCGGCCACGCGTAGCCGGGCGCGATCCCCCAAGATCGGCACGGCCTGTGCTGTGCAGACGCCGCCGGGGTGCCTGCACTGCCCGGTTAGACTCACGACCCCCCGCAATGGTTACGTTGCTCTGAGTGTGATCTGGGTCTCTTGCCATAAGGGGCGAATGCGGTCAAGGGGTGCGAGTTGGAGATCACCGTGAGTCCGTATGGGTGTTGTGTCGGTTGTGGGAACTATGTGAAGGTCCGCAGTCTCAGGCTGTTGGTGACCACGAAGACGGACGAGAACGCCATCGCGGCGCCCGCGATCATCGGATTCAGCAGCCCGGCCGCCGCCAGCGGCAGCGCCGCCACGTTGTAACCGAACGCCCAGAACAGATTGCCCTTGATCGTGGCGAGCGTGGCCCGCGCCAGCCGGATCGCCGTCACCGCAACCCTCAGGTCGCCCCGCACCAGCGTGAGATCACCGGCCTCGATGGCCGCATCCGTACCCGTGCCCATCGCCAGCCCCAGATCGGCGGTGGCCAGCGCCGCCGCGTCATTGACGCCGTCACCGACCATCGCGACCGTACGGCCCTCGGCGCGCAGCCGCTCCACGACCGCCACCTTCTCCTCCGGCAGCACCTCGGCGATCACCTCGTCGATGCCCACCTCGGCCGCGACCGCCGCCGCAACGGCCTCGTTGTCCCCGGTCAGCAAGATGGGTTCGAGCCCCAACGCCCGCAGCCCCAGGACCGCCTGAGCGCTGGTGGGCCGCACCGAGTCGGCAACCGCCAGCACCCCCCGGGCCCGGCCGTCCCACGCCGCGACCACGGCGGTACGACCCCCGGCCTCGGCCGCCGTCAGCGCCGCCCGCAGCTCCACCGGGAACGCCACGCCGGCCTCCTCGGCCAGCCGGGCCCGGCCGACCAGTACCCGGTGCCCGGCCACCACCCCGCGCACGCCCAGGCCCGGTACGTTCGCGAAATCCGCCACGGCGGGCAGCGCACCCACCCGCTGTGCCGCACCCTCCGCCACGGCCCGTGCCACCGGATGCTCCGAGGCGTGCTCCAGAGCCCCCGCCAGCCGCAGCAGTTCCTCCTCGGCGACCCCGTCGGCCGCCACGACGCCCTTCAACCGCATCCGCCCGCTGGTGACCGTGCCGGTCTTGTCCAGCAGGACGGTGTCCACACGGCGGGTCGACTCCAGCACCTCCGGGCCCTTGATCAGGATGCCCAGCTGGGCGCCGCGCCCCGTGCCCACCATCAGCGCCGTCGGAGTGGCGAGCCCCAGGGCGCACGGGCAGGCGATGATCAGCACCGCCACCGCGGCCGTGAACGCCGCGGCGACATCCCCGCTCGCCAGCAGCCAGCCGGCCAGCGTGCCCACCGCGATCACCAGCACCACCGGCACGAACACCGCCGAGATCCGGTCGGCGAGCCGCTGCACCGCCGCCTTGCCGCTCTGCGCGTCCTGCACCAGCCGCGCCATCCGCGCCAGCTGGGTGTCGCCGCCCACCCGGGTGGCCTCGACCTCCAAGCGGCCCGCGGTGTTCACCGTCGCCCCGGTGACGGCATCACCCGAGCACACCTCCACCGGCACCGATTCGCCGGTCAGCATCGACGCGTCCACCGCGGAAGCGCCCGACACCACCCGCCCGTCGGTGGCGATCGTCTCCCCGGGCCGTACGACGAACCGGTCGCCGACCGCCAGCTCAGCCACCGGGACGCGCACCTCGCGCCCGTCGCGCAGCACGGTCACGTCCTTGGCGCCCAGCCGCAGCAGCGCCCGCAGCGCGGCCCCCGCCTTCCGCTTCGAACGGGCCTCCAGATAGCGGCCCAGCAGCAGAAAGGCGGTGACGCCGGCCGCGGCCTCCAGGTAGATCTGCGAGGACCCGGCCGTGGACGCGACGGTGAGGTCGAAGCCGTGCCGCATGCCGGGCATGCCCGCGTCACCGAAGAACAGTGCCCACAACGACCACCCGAAGGCGGCCAGCGTCCCCAGGGAGACCAGCGTGTCCATCGTGGCGGCGCCGTGCCGCAGATTGGTCCAGGCGGCGCGGTGGAAGGGGTGGCCGCCCCAGACGACCACCGGCGCGGCCAGTGTCAGGGACAGCCACTGCCAGTTGGTGAACTGCAGGGCCGGCACCATCGCCAGCACGATCACGGGTGCCGCCAGCGCGACGCAGACCGTCAGCCGCCGCCGCAGCGCCGCCGTATCCGCGCCGCCGTCGGCGGCCTCGTCCGGGGGAGCCCCGGCGGCCGGCTCGGGATCGGGCTCGGGGGGCGCCGGCGGCTGCGCCGTGTACCCGGTCTTCTCGACCGTGGCGATCAGGTCCTCGACCGAGACCCCGTCCTCGTACGAGACCTTCGCCCTCTCCGTCGCGTAGTTGACGGTGGCGTCGACGCCCGCCATGCGGTTGAGCTTCTTCTCGACGCGTGCGGCGCACGAGGCGCAGGTCATCCCGCCGATCGCGAGCTCGACCTGCGCCTGTGCAGTGGGGCCGGGCATGGGTGTCAGGCCCTGCCCACGAGGTCGTAACCGGCCTCGTCGACCGCCGCGCGCACGGCCTCGTCGTCGAGCGGGGCGGCGGAGGTGACGGTCACCAGCCCGGTGGCGGCGACCGCCTGCACCGACGTCACCCCTTCGAGCTCGTCGATCTCGGAGGAGACGGCGCCCTCGCAGTGGCCGCAGGTCATCCCGGTGACCTTGTACGTGGTGGTCACCTCGCCGGCCTGCGCGGTGCCGCCGCCCGAGTGGCACGAGCTCTCGGGGGTGCAGCAGGAGTCGCTCGCCGGCACGGCGGCCGTGTCGGAGGTGGCTGACGTGGCGGACGTGGCAGTCATGGAAATCTCCTCGTGGTGCGATGCGTTCCGTGGGTAACACGTGGTGCCGAATGCGGGGCGAACCGAGTGCGGCCGGTGCCTCCCCACTCCTGCACTGTATACCCCTAGGGGGTACCAAGCCCACCTCGCCCCGCCACGCGTTGCCGTGTCCCCCGTCGCGCGTCAGCCTTGGGGTACGGACTCGGGGCGGATCCGAGGAGGCGGCCGCATGGACGCAATCGCCTACGGCCTGCTGGTGCTCACCAGCCTGCCACCGCTGGTCCCCAACTCCGCGTTGCTTGTCACGGCCGGAGTGCTCGCGTCCCAGGGCCACGCCTCCCTCCCCCTGATCCTCCTCGTCACCGCGGGCAGCGCCCTCGTCGGCGACCTCCTGATGTACCTCACCGCACGGCGCTTCGGCGGCCCCGCACGGTCCTGGATGCGCCGCCGCCCCCGCCGGCGCGCACTGCTGGACTGGACCCTCCACCACATCCAGCGCTACGGCCTGCCCTTCGTGATCGGTGTCCGATTCCTGCCCAGCGGGCGGATCGCCGGCGCGCTGGCCTCCGGGGTCGTGCGCTACCCCGTACGCACCTACGTGATCGGCGCCGGCATCGCCGAGGCACTGTGGGCGACCTACTCCGTCGGCCTCGGCTACCTCGGCAGCGCCGCCGCCGGTGACCCGCTCTACGCCGCGGGCATCGGCATCGGCGTCTCCTGCGCCGTCGCCGCGGCGGGCTCGGGCCTCCAGTGGGCCGCCCGCCGCCGCGCCCCGCGGGCGACAGCGGTCCGGAGCGCCTGCGGAACGGAGCCTCTCGCGCCGACGAACGGCGCGGGAGAGGCCGAAGGGGGCGGGAGCGTGCCGGACGGCCACGGGGGATGCGCCGAGGCGGTCGCCGCACCGGAGTCCCACCCCGGGCCCCCGTGACGGCTGCTGTCCCGTGCCGGCGCCGCCGTCCCGCACCGGCGCGGGTGCCCCGGCCGCCGGGTCCGCCGGGCCGCTTCCCGGCGGCGGCGGATTGTCAGTGGCAGGTCCTACCGTTTCCTGTATGACGAGGGGAACAGGCGCACCTCGGGTGCGGATCGAGCGGTGGACGGCGGACGACATCGACCTCCTGCGCAGGCTCAATGCGCCGGAGATGACCGCGCATCTCGGCGGCCCGGAGACCGAGGCGCAGGTGGCCGCCCGGCACGGGCGGTATCTCGAACTCGACGGCCCAGGACGGATGTTCCGGATCGTGGTGGCCGCCGAGGACGGCACGGCGGACGCCGGGCCCGGCAGCCGCACGGGGGACGCGGTCGTGGGATCGGTCGGCTACTGGGAGCTCACCTGGCGCGGCGAGCGGGCGTACGAAACGGGCTGGGGCGTGCTGCCCGAGTATCAGGGCAGAGGCATCGCGGCGGTCGCGGCACGGGCGGTCATCACGGCGGCCAGGGCCGAGGGCCGGCACCGCCATCTGCACGCCTTTCCCTCGGTGGAGCACTCCGCCTCCAACGCCGTATGCCGGAAGGCGGGGTTCGGATTCCAGGAGGAGTGCGACATCGAATACCCCAAAGGACGGCCGATGCGGGCCAACAACTGGCGGGTGGAGCTGGCCTGAGGCCCGCGGTCCGACGCGCGGCCGACCGCACCGGGTGCCGGCCGCCGCCCGGCACCCGGTCCTGGAGCGGGTGCCAGGTCCAGGACCCGGCACCGGGCCGTCACGCGCCCCGCGGTGCGCTGCCGTCGCCCTCCGCGGACCGGCCGGCGGCCCCCGCGGCGGCGGCACGGACGTCCGCGACGGCGACCGGCCCGCCCGTCCGGCGGGAGAGCTCACACGCCTCGGCGACATACAGCGCCTCGAGCGCCTCGGCCGGCGAGCACGGGTTCGGCGTCCGCCCCGCGGCGACCTCGGTGAAGACGCCCAGCTCGGTGACGTACGCGTCATGGAAGCGCTCCATGAACGTCGCGTACGGGGCGGCCGACCGCTGCCACGACAGCTTCCCCTCCGCCGACGGGAGCGGCGCACGGTCGTCCAGGCCCACGAAACGGGCACCCTCCGAGCCGCACACCTCCAACCGGACGTCATGGCCCGCACCGTTGTAGCGGGTCGCCGTGACGGTGGCCAGGGTGTCGTCGTCGAAGCGCAGCAGCGCCGCGCAGGTGTCGACGTCATCGCCGTCGGCGAAGAAGGACGCGCCGCGGTTGGCGCCCTGGGCGTAGACCGAGACCACCTCGCGGCCCGTCAGCCAGCGCAGAATGTCGAAGTCGTGGATGCTGCAGTCCCGGAAGAGCCCGCCGGAGGTGGGGATGTAGCCCGCCGGCGGCGGCGTCCGATCGCTGGTGCAGGCGCGCAGGGTGTGCAGCCAGCCCAGTTCGCCGGCGCGCAGCGCCTCCCGGGCCGTGCGGTAGCCGACGTCGAACCGCCGCTGGAAGCCGATCTGCACGGGCACGGCGCCGGCCTGCGCCCGCTCCACCACGCCGACGGTGCCGGGTACGTCCAGCGCCACCGGCTTCTCGCAGAACACCGGTACCCCGGCGTCCAGGGCCTGGTGGACGAGTGCGGCGTGCGCGCTGGTCGCCGCGGCGATCACCACACCGTCCAGGCCGTCCGCGTACATCTGCGCGATGCCCGGGGCCGCCCGTACGCCCAGCGTCCGGGCCAGCGACGCGGCACGCGCGGTGTCCGCATCGGCGACGACGAGGTCGGTGACGCCCGGGATGCCCCGGAGGGTCTCGGCGTGGAACGCGCCGATGCGTCCGGTGCCGATCAGGCCGATCTTCATTGCGTCGGATCCTTCCGATGTGCAGGGCGGGGAGGCGGGACGAGGAGGTCGGGGAGGCGGGGCAGCAGGGTGCGGCAGCGCGCGGGCCGACGGTGCAGGGCCATGGTGCGGGGGGGGGGAGGGAGAGGGGGTGGGGAGGCTCGACGTTGGAACGGTCCAATTCCTCGTTCTCGGCACCCTGCATGTCCGGATGTCCGCATGTCAACCCTCGCGGTCGGGAGCGAAGCGGAGCCGCGGGGGCGCGCGTTGACGGCCCCCCGGCCCGATGGAAGGATCCGCACCATGGAACGGTCCCCTCAGGGTCCTGTGGACCGCCCCCCGACGATCCGCGGTGTGGCCGAGCGCGCCGGCGTCTCCAAATCCCTCGTCTCCCTCGTCCTCCAGGACTCGCCCCGGGTCAGCGACGCCAAACGGCAGGCCGTCCTGGCCGCGATCGAGGAACTCGGCTACCGGCCCAACGCCGCGGCCCGCAGCCTGGTGGCCCGCCGGACGCACACGGTGGGTGTGCTGCTCAACGACCTGCGCAACCCCTGGTTCGTCGAGCTCCTGGACGGGCTGAACTCCGTGCTGCACGCCGAAAACCTGCGCATGCTGATGGCCGACAGCAGACTGGGCCGCCGGACCGGCGAGGACGCCACCCGCGCCTTCCTGGAACTACAGGTGGACGGCCTGGTCGCGGTGGGCACCCTGCCCGATGCGGCCGCACTCGCCGAGGCCGCCGAACGCCTGCCGATCGTCATCGCGGGCACCCACGACCCGAAGCTGCCGACGGTGGACACCGTCGCCAACGACGACGAACGCGGCGCCCGGCTCGCCACCGAGCACCTCATCGGGCTCGGCCACCGCAGGATCGCCCATATCGCCGGCCGCGGCAGCGTCGGCGAGCTGCGCAGCCGCGGCTTCGCGGCGGCGATGCGCGAGCACGGGCTCGGCGAGGAGCTGACCATCGAGCCGGGCGACGGCACCGAGGAGGGCGGCTACCGGGCCGCCGTCCGGATGCTCGGCGGCTCCGGCGGCTCCGGCGGCTCCGGCGGCTCCGGCGGCTCCGGCGCGTCCGGCCGCTCCGGTGCTGCCCTTGCCGCCGGCGGACAGGTGGGCGCCGCCCGCGAACGCCCCACCGCCGTCTTCGCGTTCAACGACATCTCCGCCGTCGGGGCGCTCTCGGCAGCGCAGGAACTCGGCCTCGCCGTACCCCGCGACCTCTCCCTGATCGGCTGCGACAACACCTATCTCGCCCGCATCCGACACCTGTGGCTGACCACCGTCAACAACGCCGGCGACGACGTCGGGCGACGGGCCGCACAGTGCCTGCTGGACCGTATGGCGCACCCCACCCGGCCCGCCGCCCGGCAACTCGTGGCCCCCTCCCTGGAGATCCGCGGCACCACGGCACCGCCCCCGTAGGAACGCCCGGGCACCGCCCCGTAGGAATGCTCGCCACCGCCCAGCAGGAACGCCCGGAGCCCGGGGCCCTTCGAGCGGACCGCGGCGTGGCGCCGTCGGCGGGGCTCAGACCTCAGGCCCGCAGGCCACGGTCGACGGCCCGCAGCAGCGTGAGCAGCATGCCGTTCAACGGCGTGGCGATGCCGTGCCGTTCACCGGCCCGGACGACCGCTCCGGTGAGGTACTCGTGCTCCAGCGGTCGGCCCGCGAGACGGTCGTAGAGCATCGAGGAACCGCCGTCGGGTGGTACCGCCGCGTACATCTCCAAGGTGGTGCCGATGTCCGGCTCACCGACATCCGCGCCCTCGGCACGCGCCACCGCGACGGCCTCACGCAGCAGGTCCCCGGTCAGGGCGGCCATCTCGGGGTCGGCGAAGATCCCCATCCGCTGCTGGAGCAGGGCGGTCAGCGGGTTGGCCGCCAGGTTCGTGAACAGCTTGCGCCAGGCGTCCGTGGTGAAGTCACCGACCGGCCGCACCGTCAGCGCGCTGCCCGCCAGCAGGACGGCGAACCGGTCGGCCTGCGGCCCCGCCGGAACGTGCAGTTCACTCGCGGCGTGATGGCGGATCCGGCCCGGCGCGACCCGCTCGACGGCCATGTACGCCAGCACCGGCAGGATCTCGGTGCCCTCCGGAACGTACGGCGCGACCCGCTCGCGGTGGCCGACGCCGTTCTGCAGGACCGCGACGCCCGTACCCGGCCGGCACAGCCGACGCAGCCAGCCCTCGGCGCCCGCGGTGTCCTGCGCCTTGGTGGCCAGCAGCACCCAGTCGACCGGCCCGACCTGTTCGGGAGCGGTGGCGATCCGCACCGCCGCGGTGCGTTCCGTGCCACCGGCCTCGACGGTGAGCTGCTCCAGCGGGCTGCGGACACACACGGTGACGTCGAGGCCGGCCCACCGGGCGAGGGCGGCGGTGTAACCGCCGATCGCACCGGCGCCGATCACCGCGATCCGGGCGGCCGGCCGGCCCTGCGGGTGGTGCGCTGTCGGATGGGTCATCCCGTGATCGTAGGACTCCCGTACCGGGCGGGTCCCACCTGCCGCAGCGCGACCCAAGGCCCGCCGTCACCAGGGCGGACGCCAGGGGCGGTTCAGTCCCCCTGCCCCCGCCGACTGCGGTGCCCGGGGCGGCGCGCCACCCAGGCTCTGACCGTATCGGCGAACCAGTACGGTTTGCCGCCTTCCACCAGATCCGGCTCCGGCAGCAGTCCGTGCTTGCGGTACGAGCGCACGGTGTCCGGCTGTACCTGGATATGTGCGGCGATCTCCTTGTACGACCAGAGCCTTCGGTCGGTCATCTCTGCGCACCTCCTTGGCGCCGCGTGCAGCACCGCCCCGGGGGAGCCGGCGGCGTCTGCTTACGGCGTGACGGTCACTCAGCCTGTGCCCGGTCAACGACGCTGCGTGAACGGCGGGGAGGGGCTGTCGAACGGCTGTGACGGAAGACCCGCACAACCGTGACAGCCGTGACAGCGGCGGCACGGCTGTGACGGCCACGGGACGGCTGCGACGGCGACGGGAGGGCTGCGACGGGCGACGGGAGGGCTGCGACGGTGGGACGGCTGTGACGGTTACGGCAGAGGGACCGCGGCCGGGCCGTCGGCCGTGGGACGGAAGAGCGGCGGGCCGCCCCCGGTTCCTGGCCGGGGGCGGCCCGCCGCGGTGATGGTGCGGATCAGGCGTAGAGCGCCCGCCACGTCTTCGAGCCCACCTTGCCGTCGGCGGTCAGGTGGTGGCCCGCCTGGAACTTCTTCACCGCCGCCCGGGTCTTGGGGCCGAAGTACCCCGTGACATCTCCCCAGGGGAGATAGCGGCGGTTCGCCAGCAGGCACTGCACCTGCGAGACACGGTCGCCGCGCTGGCCGTAGACGGTGAGGGCGGTGCCGCTGTAGTAGGCGCAGGCGGCCATGGCGCCGGCCGGCCCCGGGGCGGGTCCGGCCGCGTGTGCCGGACCGGTGAGCAGTCCGGCGGTCAGCAGACCCGCGGTGGCGGTCAGCAGGGCCGCGCGCCGGACGGTACGACGCGTTGTTCGGGCATTCACGAATTCCATCGTTTCCCCCGTTGGACGTGATGCTGCATGGGATGTGACGCTGCGTTGAACGCGATCCTCAGGAATGACCACTCGGCGGACGAACGGAATGGATCCGACCGGTCACTGTCGATCCCACCGGTCACTGTCGATCCCACCGGTCACCGTCGATGCGATCGGTCACCATTGACCCGACCGTTCAACTCGCCCCAGATCTCCACTGCTTCCACTGCTTCCACTGCTACCACTGCTACCACTGCTTCCGCTGTTCCACCGTTCCCTGGTTCCGCGGATGTGGACCATCGGACACCTGATCCGGCTGAGCTGATCAATCCGGTGGAACCAGCGGAAACAATGGAGCCGTATTGGGGCGCGTAGGGAGCCGGTTGATCCATTTCGACCAAGAGCCCGCTGAATACCCTTGCTCGCCTGCCTGTTGCTCGCTTGCTTGCCTGACTGCTTTGTGATCGATGGGTGCACTGTGCCGACCGGGAGCGAGTCGGGTCCCTCGGGATGTCATTCCACCCGTACCGACGCGGCTACGGAAGCCCGCGGTTCCCCGGACGGCAAAGGATCAGTGGGCGGCCGCCTTCCGCAGCTCGTCCTCCAGATCTTCGAGGGCGAGCCCCTTGGTTTCCGGTGCGTACCGTTTGCAGAAAATCAGCGACAACACACACATCACGCCGAAGAACCAGAACGTGGTGCCGGCCCCGACCGCGTCGAGCAGCACCGGGAAAGCGAGCGCGACGGAGAAATTCACCAGCCACATCACGAATACCGCGGCTCCCATGGCCAACCCGCGCACCGCGAGCGGAAACATCTCCGCGAGCAGCAGCCACACACCGGTGTTCAACGTGGCCTGCATAAAGGCCATATAGAGCACCATCAGGCCAAGAACGAGAAAGCTGACGGCGGGGGAGTGGGGAAGGCGGAACGCGGCGCCGAGCAGCCCGAGCGCGAGCGCCATGCCGGCCAGGCCGCCGATCAGCATGGGGCGGCGGCCGACCCGGTCGATCAGGGACATGCCGACGGCGGTGGCCACCACCGAGATGACGCCGACGGCGATGGTCGCGGTGATCGCGGCACCCGTCCCCAGGCCCGTCGCGGCGAGGATCTTGGGCGCGAAGTAGATGACGGCGTTGACGCCGGTGATCTGCTGGACGATCGCCAGCCCCACCCCGATCAGGAGCAGCCGTCGGACCCAGGGGGTGCGCAATTCCCGCCAGGCGCCCCGCCGGGCGTCGGCCTCCAGGCTGTGGGCGCGATCGATACGGTCCAGCTCGGCGCCGACGTCGCCGGCGGGCAGCGTACGGCGCAGCACCCCGGCGGCCTCGTCCCGTCGGCCCTTGCCGATGTACCAGCGAGGGGTGTCGGGCAGGAAGAAGAGCCCCGCGAACAGTGCCACCGCCGGTAGCGCGGCCAGGCCCAGCATCCAACGCCACGCTCCCCAGTGCGCCAGGACGGCGTTGATGAGGTACGCGAGCAGCTGGCCGCTGACGATCATCAGGGAGTTGAAGGAGACCAGCCGGCCGCGGATGTGCGGGGGCGCGATCTCGGAGAGATAGAGCGGGGTGATGACCGAGGCGCTGCCCACGGCGAGGCCGAGCACGAAGCGGGCCAAGGCCATGAACGGCACCGTGGGCGCGAGCGCGACGGCCAGCGCGCCGCCGATGAACACCGCACCCGCCCACAGCAGGGAGTTGCGCCTCCCGAGCGCGTCGGACATCCGCCCGCCGGCCAGCGAGCCGAAGGCGGCGCCGATCAGGAGGGCGCTGGTGATGAAGCCCTCGCCGAGGGAGGAGAGCCCGAAATGGCGGTCCATGAAGGGCAGGGCGCCGGAGATCACCCCGGTGTCGTAGCCGAAGAGGGCGCCCCCGAGGGCGGCAATGGCAGCGATGCCGACGATGAAGCGTTTGGCGTTACGGGCCGGGCCGCTCGCGCGCGGGCCGGCGGACGCCACCTGGCGGGTCGGGGCGGTCATCGTCAGCGGTACAGCGCGGGACGCTCGATCAGTTCCACGGCCACCCGCTCGCCGGTCTCCTGGGCACGCACGCCCGCCGCGCACACCGCGGCCGCCGCATAGCCGTCCCAGCAACTGGGGCCCTCGACCTCACCGCGCCGGGTGGCGTCCACCCAGCGCTGCACCTGACGGTCGTACGCCTCCTCGAAGCGCTCCACGAAGCCGGGGGTGATGGTGCCGCCCCAGCGGCCCGTGGTGTTGGTGAACACCCCGTGGTCGTCGCCGATCCTGGCCGTGCCGCCCTCGCATACCGCCTCGCAGCTGACCTGGTAGCCGAAGCGGCAGTTGACGAAGAGTTCGGTGTCCACGACCTGCCCGCCGGCCGTCTCGAAGAGGATCAGCTGGGGGTCGCTGAGGCCCTCGGGGGCGTTGCCGGTGGGCGCCGGGCGCAGCACACGGACGGCGGTGATCTCCTCGTCGAGCAGCCAACGGGTCACATCGATCTCGTGCACCACGGAGTCGTGGATCATCATCGCGTTGGTGAAGCCGGGCGGGGTGTCGGCGTTGCGGTGCTTGTTGTGCAGCATCAGCGGACGGCCGTATGCCCCCTGGTCCAGAAGGGACTTGAGGGTGCGGTAGTCCGCGTCGTAGCGGCGCATGAAGCCCACCTGGACGCGGCGGTGGCCCAGCGCCTGCTCGGCCTCCAGGACGCGCAGTGCGGACGCCGGGTCCGGAGTCAGCGGCTTCTCGCACAGGACCGGCAGGTCGCGGGCGAAGGCGTCGAGCAGAGTGGCTTCGTGGGCCGGGCCGGGGGAGGCGACCAGAACGGCGTCCACCGCGGGATCGGCCATGGCCGCGGCCGGATCGGTGTAGGCCGTACACCCCTCGATGCCGTCGGCGAGATGCTTGGCCCGGTCGGCGTCGAGATCGGCCACGGCCGCCACCCGCGCCCCGCTGATCACCTCGTTGATCCGGCGCACGTGGTCGGCACCCATCCGTCCGGTACCGATGACCGCCACGCCGAGTGTTCCGTACGAAGTCATGTCGTCCTCACATCCATAGACACTACCGAGTGTGATATATCCTGGGAACTGACTACTCTGTGTAATCGTTGCCGGATAAGGAAGGCCCCGCGAGGCAGGCGCGCCAAGAGCGGACCAGGTGCGGCCGGGCGTGGTCAAGTGCGGGCCAGGCGCAGGTCAGTCGCAGGTCGGACGCGGGCCGGGCGCAGGTCAGGCACAGGCCAGGCACGGGCGGGGGCTTAGGGGGAGAAGCCTGGGGGTGCGGGGTCTGCGTGTCGGGCCTTGCGGAGAGGGTGAGCTCGGGGGCGAGGCTGGGGTGCCGCGGCTTGGGGGAGGGGGCCTGGCCTCGCCGTCCGGGCCTCTGCCACCCGGGCCTCTGCCGCCCGGGCCAGGCGGTCCGGGCCGACTGTCCGGTCGCGACGACTCGCGCCTCTCCCGTGGCCCGGGCCCCGTCCTCCCGTCCTCGGCTTCCCGCACTCGGCCTCCCGGCCGCGGCTCCTGCCCCTCGCCCCGTCCCTCGCCCCCGTGCCTCGGCCTCGGAACCCGCGCCTGGGGTCAGGCGCCGCAGGACCGCAGGAAGCGCCGGGTCCGTTCGGCGATGGGGAACGGCTGGTCGGGCGGGCAGGGATACATGTCCTGCTCCACGATCGCGAAGAGGTCGACGTCCAGGTCCTGGGCGGCCTCCAGGACCGGTGGCAGTGCCGGCACGCCGAGTGGCGGCTCGCACATCACGCCTTGCCGGACGGCCGGTCCGAAGGGGGTTCCCTTGGTGATGACGTCGGAGAGGATGTCCGGATCCACCTGCTTGAGGTGGAGGTAGCCGATTCGCTCGCCGTAGGTGCGGATCAGCTTGACGCTGTCGCCGCCGCAGTAGGCGTAATGGCCGGTGTCCAGGCAGAGGTTGACCAGGTCGGAGTCGGTGCCGTCGAGGAGGCGCGCGACGTGTTCCTCGGTGTCGATGTGGGTGTCGGCGTGCGGGTGCACGACGATGTCGAGGCCGAACTCGTCGCGCACCCGCTTGCCCAGCCGCTGCATGCCGGTGGTGAGGTGCTTCCACTGCTCCGGGGTCAGCTCGCGCGGCTCCAGCTCCTCGGCGGTTTTGTCGTCCCGCCAGAAGGAGGGGATGACGACGAGGTGCTTGGCGTCCATCGCCTGGGTGAGGGTGGCGACCTCGCTGACGTGTGCCCAGGTCCTGTCCCAGACGTCGGGGCCGTGGTGCAGTGAGGTGAAGATGGTGCCGGCCGAGACGCTGAGGCGGCGGCGGGCGATCTCGTCGCGCAGCACGGCCGGGTCGGTGGGCAGATAGCCGTAGGGGCCGAGTTCGATCCACTCGTAGCCGGCCTCGGCGACCTCGTCCAGGAAGCGCTGCCAGGGGACCTGCTGGTCGTCGTCCGGGAACCACACGCCCCAGGAGTCGGGGGCGGAACCGACGCGGATGCGGTCCAGGACGGGCGAGGCGGCACGGGGTGCGGACATGCTGCGGCTCTCCTCTCGCCGGTCGGCGGTGACCGGGAGGCGCTGGGGTGGGTGGTCGGGGGTGAGGTGTGGGGCACAGCCTTGCTGTCGCCCCGGAGAGTGTCAAGACTTCGTCCTGACATAAGGACTTAAGGACTTTGTCACCCGCGGCGCCCTGCTCCCGCTGTCGACTCGTCACGTTTCGACTGTGCTCTTTTTCCTCCGCTCGCCGCCCTTTCCTGCCCTTTCCCGCGCCCTTCTGGCACCCTTCCGCCTTCGAGTGGCCTTCCGCCTTCGGGTGCCCTTCCGTCTGCCGGTGGCGGCGTTCCGTCCTCGGGTGGCCCCTTGCCGGTCTCTGTTGGCCCTCCATCGGCCTTCCGTTGGCCTCGGCCGTTCGGGCTCCCGGTCGACCGCCTCTCGTCCGCCTCCCGTCCGTCGGCTGCCCGCCGATCGCTCCGCAGTGGCGGGGCCGCCTCCCGTCCGTCGACTGCCCTCGTCGGGACCGGCCGCCGCCCGGCCGTCGCCCCTCCCGATCGCCATCCCTCCCATTGACGTCAGAATGTAAGGACAAACTGTTGACAGGGTCTGACCCTCCCCGTTAGACCTTGTTAGACCTTTCCTCAGAGCCGAACCGCCCAACCGCCCAACCGCCGAACCGCCGAACCGCCGAACCGCCCAACCGCCGCGCCGGCTGACCCGAAGGGGCGCACATGACCGAGCCGTACGACCTGATCACCATGGGCCGCATCGGGGTCGACATCTATCCGCTGCAGACCGGCGTGTCGCTGGCCCAGGTGGAGACGTTCGGAAAGTTCCTCGGCGGCTCCGCCACCAACGTCGCGGTCGCCGCCGCCCGGCTCGGCCGCCGCAGCGCGGTGATCAGCCGCACCGGACGCGACCCGTTCGGCGACTACATCCACCAGGCGCTGCGCGACTTCGGCGTGGACGACCGCTGGGTCAGCCCGGTGGACGCCTACCCGACCCCGGTCACCTTCTGCGAGATCTTCCCGCCGGACGACTTCCCGCTCTACTTCTACCGCCGGCCCAAGGCCCCCGACCTGGTCATCCGTCGCGAAGAACTCGACCGGGAGGCCATCGCGGCGGCCCGGATCTTCTGGATCACCGGTACGGGGCTGTGCGAGGAACCCAGCCGCGGCGCCACCCTCGCCGCCCTGGAGGCGCGCGCCAAGTCGGGCATCACCGTCTTCGACCTCGACTGGCGGCCGATGTTCTGGGGTGGTGAGGGCGGCGCCTCCGGGGACGGCGGGGACACCGGTGCCGCGGCGATGGCCGCCGCCCGCCCGTACTACGAGGCCGCCCTGCGGCACGCCACCGTAGCCGTCGGCAACGTCGACGAGGCCGAGGTCGCCACCGGGCTGCGCGAGCCCGCGGACTGCGCCCGGGCGCTGCTGGACATGGGCGTCGAGCTCGCCGTCGTCAAACAGGGGCCGAAGGGGGTGCTCGCCGTCCACCGCGACGGCCGTACCGCCGAGGTCCCGCCCACCCCGGTGGAGGTCGTCAACGGTCTGGGTGCCGGCGACTCCTTCGGCGGCGCGCTCTGCCACGGACTGCTGGCCGGCTGGGACCTGGAGTCGATGATGCGCTACGCCAACGCCGCCGGGGCCATCGTCGCCTCCCGTCTGGCCTGCTCCTCCGCGATGCCGACGGCCGGTGAGGTCGACGCGTTCCTGGCGGAGAGATGACGTCCCCGGCCGCGCCCGCCCCGCGGCCGCCCCGCCCCACCTGTGCACTCAAGAAGGTGAGTTGAGCCTTGACTCCTCGGATCAGCGACCTCCCGGCGCTGCGGGCCCGGCACCCCGAAGCCGTCGCGGAGGCCGCCGCCCGCCGCACCCGCCGCCCTCTGATCGGCGAGAGCGGCCGGCTGATGATCGTCGCCGCCGACCACCCCGCCCGCGGGGCACTCGCCGTCGGCGACCGGCAGCTGGCCATGGCCAACCGCCTCGACCTGCTCGAACGCCTCGTGCTGGCGCTTTCGAGGCCCGGCGTGGACGGCGTGCTGGCCACCGCCGACATCCTGGAGGACCTGCTGCTGCTCGGTGCCCTCGAGGGCAAGGTGGTGATGGGGTCGATGAACCGCGGCGGCATCGCGGGCGCCTCCTTCGAGATGGACGACCGCTTCACCGGCCACCGCCCCCAGGACATCGCCCGGCTCCGCTTCGACGCCGGCAAGCTGCTGCTGCGCATCGACTACGACGACCCCGGCTCGCTGGACACGATGGAGGCCACCGCCCGTGCCATCGACGCGATGGCCGAGCTCCGTCTCCCCACCTTCGTCGAGCCGTTCCTCTCCTCCCGGGTGGACGGCAGGGTCCGCAACGACCTCGGCCCGGAAGCGGTCACCCGCTCCGTCGCCATCGCCTCCGGCCTGGGCGGCACCTCCGCCTACACCTGGCTCAAGCTGCCGGTCACCGACGACCCGGACGCGATGGCCCGGGTCTGCGAGACCTCCACGCTGCCCACCGTCCTGCTCGGCGGCGACATCGGCCGCACCGTGCACGACCAGGAGGCCGCGTACGAGAAGTGGCGCAAGGCGCTGCGGCTGCCCACCGTCCAGGGGTTGGTGGTGGGCCGCTCGCTGCTCTACCCCGCCGACGGGGATGTCGCGGCGGCCGTCGACACCGCCGTCGGCCTGCTGTAGCGGCCCGCGGCGACCGGATTCGGGTAACTGTCAGTGGCGAGGAGGAGACTTGACGTCATGAGTGAGCGCACCACGGATTCCATGGACTTCCATCTCCGCGCGGGCCGGGCCGCGCGGGCCGGGCGGGCCGGGCGGGCGGACGACGGCCCGTACGACCTGGACATCGACCCGGAGCGGGCCGGTTGGGGGCATTCCTCGCTGCGGGTCCTGAGCCTGCCGCCGGACGGCCACCACTCCTTCGCCGCCGGTGACAGCGAGTGGATCGTGCTGCCGCTGTCCGGCGGCTGCACGGTCGTCACCGATTCCGGTGAGGTCTTCGAACTGACGGGTCGGGAGAGCGTGTTCAGCGGCGTCACCGACTTCGCCTACGTCCCCCGCGACACCCGGGTGCGGATCACCAGTGCGGCGGGCGGCCGCTTCGCCCTCACCGGGGCCCGCTGCGAGCGCCGCCTGACGGCACGTTACGGACCCGCCTGCGACGTCCCGGTGGAGCTGCGCGGCACCGGCAACTGCTCCCGCCAGGTCAACAACTTCGGCGCGGCCGGTGCCTTCGCGTGCGACAAGCTCATCGCGGTGGAAGTACTCACCCCCGGCGGCAACTGGTCCTCCTACCCCCCGCACAAGCACGACGAATGCCGTCCCGGCCAGGAGTCCGAGCTGGAGGAGATCTACTACTTCGAGGTCGAGCCCGCCCACGGCACGGAAGGCGTCGGCTACCAGCGCGTCACACCGTCGGGCCGCGGCCGCGGCACGGACGTCCTCGCCGAGGTCCGCAGCGGCGACGCCGTGCTGATCCCCGACGGCTGGCACGGCCCGTCCATCGCCACCCCCGGGCACACCCTGTACTACCTCAACGTCATGGCCGGGCCCGGCGAGGTCCGCGAGTGGCTGATCTGCGACCACCCCGACCACGGCTGGATCCGTGACACCTGGCCGGACAGCCCCGTCGACCCCCGCCTCCCTCTCTACGAAGCACCCGCAGGAGACGCCCGATGACCACCCGACGCCGCACGGTCGCCCAGGCCCTCGTCGCCTTCCTCGCCCACCAGTTCACCGAGCGCGACGGCCGGCGGCACCGCCTGGTCGACGCCTGCTGGGGCATCTTCGGCCACGGCAACGTCGCCGGCATCGGCCAGGCCCTCCTGGAGTCCGGGGAGGCGCTCCCCTACCTCCAGGGCCGCAACGAACAAGCCATGGTGCACGCCGCCGTCGGCCACGCCCGCCAGTGCGACCGGCTCTCCGCCCAGGCCGTCACGACCTCCATCGGTCCCGGCGCCACCAACCTCGTCACCGGTGCCGCCCTGGCCACCGTCAACCGCCTGCCCGTCCTGCTGCTGCCCGGCGACAGCTTCGCCACCCGAGCCGCCGAGCCGGTCCTCCAGCAGCTCGAATTCCCCGGCGCCGGCGATGTGTCGGTCAACGACGCGCTGCGCCCGGTCTCCCGCTACTTCGACCGCATCACCCGCCCCGAGGCGCTGATCCCCGCCGCCCTCCAGGCGATGCGGGTCCTCGCCGACCCGGTGGAGACCGGTGCGGTCACCCTCGCCCTGCCGCAGGACGTCCAGGCCGAGGCGTACGACTGGCCCGAGGAGTTCTTCGCCGACCGCGTCTGGCGGGTCGCCCGGCCCGCCCCCGACAGCGGCGCCCTCGCCGAGGCGGTGCACGCCGTCCGCGCCGCCCGCCGGCCGCTGATCGTCGCGGGCGGCGGCGTCCACCACTCCGAGGCCGAGGACGCGCTGCGCGCCCTCGTCGACAGCACCGGCATCCCCGTCGCCTCCACCCAGGCCGGCAAGGGCTCGCTGCGCCACGACCACCCCGCAGACGTCGGCGGCATCGGTCATACCGGCACCGCCACCGCCGACGCCCTCGCCCGCGAGGCCGACCTGATCATCGGCGTCGGCACCCGCTACACCGACTTCACCACCGCCTCGGCCACCCTCTTCGCCGCCCCCGAGGTCCGCTTCCTCAACCTCAACATCGCGCCCTTCGACTCCCACAAGCTCGGTGCCACCGCCCTGGTCGCCGATGCCCGCGCCGGACTCGAAGCCCTCACCGGGGCGTTGTCCGGCCACCGTGTCGCGAAGGAGTACGAGGCGGACTACGGAGCGGCGAAGGCGGAGTGGGAGCGCCGGGTGGACGCGGCGTACGCCGCCCCGGACCCGTCGGCGCGGCCGTCCCAGACCCAGGTCCTCGGCGCCCTGGACGCCGTCGTCGACGACACCGACATCGTCATCAACGCCGCCGGTTCCCTCCCCGGTGACCTGCACAAACTCTGGCGGGCGCGGTCCCGCAGGCAGTATCACCTCGAATACGGCTACTCCTGCATGGGATACGAGATCCCGGCCGCCATCGGCGTCCGGCTCGCCGCGCCGGACCGGCCGGTGTGGGCGCTCGTCGGTGACGGCACGTATCTGATGAACCCCACCGAGATCGTCACCGCCGTCCAGGAGGGCGTCAACATCACCGTCGTCCTGATCCAGAACCACGGCTACGCCTCCATCGGCGGCCTCTCCGAGGCGACCGGCGGCGAACGCTTCGGCACGGCGTACCGCTTCCGGGCCGGGGACGGCAGCTACACCGGCGCGCCGCTGCCGGTGGATCTCGCCGCCAACGCCGCCTCGCTCGGCATGGACGTCCTGCGGGCCGACACCGTCGGGGAGCTGCGCGCGGCGCTCGTCAAGGCGCGTGGCGCGAAACGGCCCACATGTGTCTATGTCGAGACCGAAACGGCCGACACTGTGCCGGGCGCACCCGAGGCTCAGGCCTGGTGGGATGTACCTGTTGCCGAGACCGCGACGCGTCCGGCGGCGGTCGCCGCCCGCGCGGCGTACGACCGCCAGGCCGCCGCCCGCCGTCGCCACCTCTGACATCCGCCGCACCACCGTACGAAAGGCCCGACCATGAAGACCATCAGCCACTGGATCGGCGGCAAGCCCGTCGAGGGCGTCTCCGGCAACTACGGCCCGGTCTACAACCCGGCCACCGGCGTACAGGAGAAGCAGGTCGCCTTCGCCTCGGTGGACGAGGTCGACGCCGCGGTCACCGCCGCACGGGAGGCCTTCCGGAGCTGGGGCACGAGCTCGCTGGCCAAGCGCACCTCGGTGCTGTTCAAGTACCGCGAGCTGCTCGACGCGCACCGCGACGAGATCGCCGCGCTGATCACCGCCGAGCACGGCAAGGTGCACTCCGACGCGCTCGGCGAGGTCGCCCGCGGTCTGGAGATCGTGGAGCTGGCCTGCGGTATCCCCGAGAAGCTCAAGGGTGAGCTGTCCACCCAGGTCTCCACGCGCGTGGACGTCTCCTCGATCCGTCAGTCCCTCGGCGTCGTGGCCGGCATCACGCCGTTCAACTTCCCGGCCATGGTGCCGATGTGGATGTTCCCGCTCGCCATCGCCTGCGGCAACACCTTCGTCCTCAAGCCGAGCGAGAAGGTGCCCAGCGCCGCCTTCAAGCTGGCCGAGCTGGCCGCCGAGGCGGGCCTGCCCGACGGCGTGCTGAACGTCGTCAACGGCGACAAGGTGGCCGTCGACGCCATCCTGGAGCACCCGGACATCGCCGCGGTCTCCTTCGTCGGCTCCACCCCCATCGCCCGGTACATCCACACCACCGGCACCGCCAACGGCAAGCGGGTCCAGGCGCTGGGCGGCGCCAAGAACCACATGCTGGTCCTGCCGGACGCCGACCTCGACCTGGCCGCCGACTCCGCGATCAACGCCGCCTACGGTTCGGCGGGCGAGCGCTGCATGGCGATCTCCGTCGTCGTGGCCGTCGGGGAGACCGCCGACCCGCTGATCGGCAAGATCAAGGAGCGCGCCGACAAGCTGCGCATCGGCCCCGGCGACGACCCGGCCTCCGAGATGGGTCCGCTGATCACCAAGGTGCACCGCGACAAGGTCGCCTCCTACGTCGAGGGCGCGGCGGCCCAGGGCGCCGACGTCGTCATCGACGGCACCGGCTACACCGTCGAGGGCTACGAGGACGGCCACTGGATCGGCGTCTCGCTCCTGGACAACGTCACGCCCGAGATGGACGCCTACCGCGACGAGATCTTCGGCCCGGTGCTGTCCGTCGTCCGCGTCGAGACCTACGACGACGCCATCGCGCTGATGAACGCCTCGCCGTGGGGCAACGGCACCGCGATCTTCACCCGGGACGGCGGTGCGGCCCGCCGCTTCCAGCTGGAGGTGGAGGCCGGCATGGTCGGCGTGAACGTCCCGATCCCGGTGCCAGTCGGCTACCACTCCTTCGGTGGCTGGAAGGACTCGCTCTTCGGCGACCACCACATCTACGGCAACGACGGGGTGCACTTCTACACCCGTGGCAAGGTCGTCACCACCCGCTGGCCGGACCCGTCCGACGGCGGCATCAATCTGGGCTTCCCCAGCAACCACTGACACCGCGCCACACCCTCGGACCCCCTGCCGGCCCCTCGCGCCGGCAGGGGGTCCGTCCGTCCGGCGACGGGAGCGGCCGCCGGACAGGTCCGGGGGCCCGCCGAGGGGTGGCCCCCGTTGCTACCGTGCTCCCTTGGCAGAGCACCGACATCCACCGGGGGAACCACATGCCACAGTCCATGGCGCTCGCCAAGGGCGCCCGTATCACCGGCGGAGTCTTCTGCCTGCTGTTCTTCCTCGCGAGCGCCACGTGGCTCGCCATCGACCTCGGCGAGTTCGGCCCGGACGGTGTCTGGGACGCCTGGAGGGGCTCGGGCGCGTACGGCATGAACCAGATCACCGGGCCGGTGCAGTTCGGTCTCCTGCTGCTGCAGCTGGTGGCGGCCTTCGCGGCGTTCGCCGGGGCGCGGTCGGCCGGTGGACTGCTCGCCGTCGCCACCGCCTTCACCTTCGCCACCGCGCTGCAGACCGTCATCAGCACCGGTCAGCACACCAGCGACGACCGGTGGTTCCGGCACGCCGAAAACAGTGCGCCGGCGTTCGAGGGCGTCTTCATCGGCGGCCTGTGGCTGATCATCTTCACCACCGTCGCCGGCATCGTGCTGCTGAGCGGGATGCGCGGCTGGCCGCGTGCCAGGCCCAGTGAGCCGCCGAAGCGTCCGGCCAAGGCGGCGGGCGTGGTCGGTGGCCTGCTGCTCGGTGCCATGGCGCTGACCTACCTCGCCTGGCACATCTACATGCTGGTGCAGGGCGGCAGCGGCGCGTTCACCACGCTCTACCTCGGCCGGGGCCTGCTCAGCTCCCTGATGCAGATGGCTCCCGGCTGGTACGCCACGCTGCTTCTGCTGCTGACCGCCGCGGCGGCCGTCAACTGCCTGATGCGGGGCAGTGCCGCCCGCGGTCTCGCCATCGGTCTGGGGGTCGTGCTGCTGCCCTGCGATCTGATCACCGTGATCGCGATGATCAGCAACGGCAGCCTGTTCGAGTTCCGCGACGCCATGCCGGGCCTGGACGTCCTCAACCACATCCAGCTCCTGCTGGAGCTGATCGGCTCGGTGACCCTGTTCGCGGTGATGGGGCGCGGCGAGCCCGTCGCCCAGGCCTGGTATCCGCCGGCCCCGGCGCAGTTCGGCGGCCCCGGCTTCCTGCCGCAGCCCGGCCCCCAGGGCGCGCCGCAGGCCGGTTGGCAGCAGCCGGGTCCGCCCATGGCGCCGCCGCCCGGGCCGCCCCAGGGCCCGCCGATGCCGCCGCCCCAGGCTCCCCCGATGCCGCCGCCGCCCTCGGGCCCGCCGCAGCAGGGCGGCTTCGGGCCCCCGCAGTACTGAGCCGTCACAGGCGCCGGGCCGGGCCCCGTACCACGACCGTGGTACGGGGCCCGGCCCGCCTACTGCCCCCGGAGGTCACAGGGCTCCGCCGGGGGGACGGGGCGCCTGCCCGCCGGCCGAACCTAGGATGCGGAGCATGGATCTCCGACTGCGCGGACGGCGCCTGTACGCGACCGTCGCCGCCCTCGCCGTGCTCATAGGCGGCGGCACCTGGGCGTCCTCGTCCTCCGGCGCCGCGCCGGCCGTGCACCGCGAGGACCGCGTCATGACGCTGCCCGACCGGCCCGGCAGCGCGAAGAAGGTGCACATCGACACCTCCTACTTCACCGCCGGAGGACGGTCCGCGGGGCGCCGGCCGGCGGTGCTGCTCGCCCACGGCTTCGGCGCCAGCAAGGCCAACCTCCGCCCCCAGGCCGAGCAACTGGCCAGGGACGGCTATGCGGTGCTGACCTGGTCCGCGCGCGGCTTCGGCAGGTCCACCGGCAAGATCGGGCTGAACGACCCGAAGGGTGAGGTCGCCGACGTCGGCCACCTGATCGACTGGCTGGCCGACCGCCCCGAGGTGCGGCTCGACAAGGCCGGCGACCCCCGGGTGGGTGTGGCGGGCGGCTCCTACGGCGGCGCGATCTCCCTGCTGGCGGCCGGCCACGACCGCCGCGTCGACGCCATCGCCCCGCAGATCACGTACTGGAACCTCGCCGACGCCCTGTTCCCGCACGGCGTGTTCAAGAAGCTGTGGGCGGGGATCTTCTTCACCACCGGCTCGGCGGGCGCCGCCACCGCCGCCCCGAACGCCGCGCCCCCGACATCCGGCGGCTGCGGACGGTTCGAGCCCGAGCTGTGCCGGATGTACCAGCGGGTCGCCGTCAACGGCAGACCGGACGCCGCGGCGCGCAAGCTCCTGGCCGACCGCAGTCCCGCCGCCGTCGGCGACCGCATCAAGGTGCCGACCCTGATCATGCAGGGGCAGACCGACTCCCTCTTCACTCTCGACCACGCCGACGCCATGCAGCGCACGATCCGCCGCAACGGCGCACCGGTCGACGTCGACTGGATCGCGGGCGGCCACGACGGCGGGGACCGTGAGGCGGGCCGGCTGGAGGCCCGCACGAAATCCT
This sequence comes from Streptomyces sp. NPDC048650, assembly GCF_043199095.1. Classification (NCBI taxonomy): domain Bacteria; kingdom Bacillati; phylum Actinomycetota; class Actinomycetes; order Kitasatosporales; family Streptomycetaceae; genus Streptomyces; species Streptomyces sp. NPDC048650. The sequence goes on from NZ_JBICVM010000003.1 coordinate 286,236, forward strand.
GGTTCGACCGGTACCTGAAGGGCGACGAGCACACCGACACCGGCCCCGCGTTCCGGATCAGCCGCACCGGGGGAGTGGACTCCACCGACGGCGCGGTGCGGTTGCGCGGCGCGAGCGCGGCGCGCTACCCCGGTCTGGACAACGACCCGCGCCGGGTGCCGCTGGCCGGCCGCACCCAGACCTTCAGCAACCCGCCCGGTGCCGGACCGCCCGCCATCTCCGCCGTGCCCGGTGTCGGCGCGCTCGGCAACCTCTCCTCCATCGGAGCCGGCGGCCTCTCGGTGGACTTCGCCGGCCAGTACGCCCAGTTCGAGTCGGCGCCGCTGCGCACCCCCGCCCACCTCACCGGCAGCCCCACCGCGACCGTGCACCTGCGGTCCAGCTCCCGGGACGCGGTGTTCTTCGCCAAGGTCTACGACGTCGCCCCGGGCGGCCGCCGCCAGGTGCTGCCGTCCCAGCTGGTCACGCCGTACCGGGTCCAGGACGCCGGTGCCGGCAGGACGGTGCACCTGCGGCTGCCCGCCGTCGACCACGACTTCGCGGCCGGGCACCGGATGCGCCTGGTGCTCTCCGCCACCGACCTCGGCTACGCCTCGCCGGCCGAGCCCGCCACCTACACCGTCTCCCTCAAGGGCGGCAGGGAGCTGCGCGTGCCCACCGCGCCCCAGGTGCACGGCGCCGCCGCCCCGTTGCCCGCCTGGACCTGGGCGCTGCCCGCCGCGGCGGCCGTCATCGCCGCGCTGCTGCTGCTCACCGCCCGCCGCCGCACGTCCGCGCCCGCCCCCGACCCGGCACTCGCCGACGTGCCGCTGCAGATCGCCGACGTGAGCAAGCGCTATGCCGGGGCCGCGGACCGGTACGCCGTGCGGGACCTCTCGTTCAGCGTCGGCAAGGGGCAGGTCCTGGGCCTGCTGGGGCCCAACGGCGCGGGCAAGACCACCACGCTGCGGATGCTGATGGGCCTGATCCGGCCCGATGCGGGCGAGATCCGGGTCTTCGGGCAGGCGATCCGGCCGGGCGCACCGGTGCTCTCCCGGGTCGGCGCGTTCGTGGAGGGCGCCGGCTTCCTGCCGCATCTGTCCGGCCGCGCCAATCTGGAGCTGTACTGGCAGGCCACCGGTCGTCCCGCCGCCGACGCGCACCTCGACGAGGCGCTGGAGATCGCCGGCCTCGGCGACGCCCTGCAGCGCGCGGTGCGCACCTACTCGCAGGGCATGCGCCAGCGGCTGGCCATCGCGCAGGCCATGCTGGGCCTGCCGGATCTGCTGATCCTCGACGAGCCCACCAACGGCCTGGACCCACCGCAGATCCGCGAGATGCGTGCCGTGATGATCCGCTACGCCGCTGCCGGTCGCACCGTCATCGTCTCCAGCCATCTGCTGTCGGAGGTCGAACAGAGCTGCACGCATCTGGTCGTCATGGACCGCGGGCGGCTCGTCCAGGCCGGGCCGGTCGCTGAGATCATCGGCTCCGGCGACACCGTCCTGGTGGGTGTCGCGGGCCCCGGGCCGCTGCCCGCGGCGCTGGTGGAGAAGGTCGCCGCCCTGCCCGGTGTCGTCTCCGCCGCCCGCGCCGAGGACGGGCTGCTGATCCGGCTGGCCGATCCGGACGACACCCCCGGGCTCGTCGCCGGCCTCGTCGGGCTGGAGATCCCGGTGGCCCGTATCGGTCCGCACCGCCGCCTGGAGGACGCCTTCCTCACCCTGATCGGAGACGACGCCCGATGAGCAGCGCCACCCCCACCGCATCGGCCCCCGGCTATCTGCCGCGCCGCACGCTCCCGTTGCGCGTCGAGGCGCTGCGCCAGCTGCGGCGGCGGCGCACGCTGGTGATCGCCGCGGTCCTCGTGCTGCTGCCGTTCGTCCTGGTCGCCGCGTTCGCGATCGGCGGCGATCCGGGCAGCCGCAGCAACGGCCGGATCACACTGATGGCCACCGCCACCGCCTCCGGCGGCAACTTCGCGGCCACCGTCCTGTTCGTCTCGGCCGGCTTCCTGCTGGTGGTTCCGGTGGCGCTGTTCTGCGGGGACACCGTGGCCTCCGAGGCGAGCTGGTCCTCGCTGCGCTATCTGCTCGCGGCGCCGGTGCCGCGGGCCCGGCTGCTGCTGAGCAAGTTGACCGTCGGGCTGGTCTTCAGTGCCGCCGCGATGGTGCTGCTGCCGCTGGTCGCGCTGGCCGTGGGCACGGCCGCGTACGGCTGGGGGCCGCTCCAACTGCCCGCCGGCGGCGCCCTGCCGGCGGCGGACGCGGTGCCGCGGCTGGCGGTGGTGGTCGGGTACCTCTTCGTCAGCCAGTTGGTCACCGCGGCGCTCGCGTTCTGGCTGTCGACGGTGACGGACGCGCCGCTGGGCGCGGTGGGCGGCGCCGTCGGACTGACCATCGTGGGCAATGTGCTCGACCAGGTCACCGCGCTGGGCGGCTGGCGTCAGGCGCTGCCCGCCCACTGGCAGTACGCGTGGGCCGACGCCCTGGCGCCCCGGATGGAGTGGTCGGGGATGGTGCAGGGCTCGTCGGTCTCGGTGGCGTATGCGCTGGTGCTCGTCGCGGTGGCGTTCCGGGGCTTCGCGCGCAAGGACGTGGTGTCGTAGGGCGGTGGCTCCGCAACCATTCGGGCGGCCCGGGTGTCTAGGCGTACACAGCGTTCATACACCGGTAATTCCGGAAGGTGAGGACATTCCATGTTCCGTACCGCTTTGCGTGGTGCCGCCGTCGCGGCCCTCGGTCTGGCCCTGCCCCTGACCCTCGTCGCCGCCGGTCCGGCCGCCGCCCGGCAGCCGGCCGGACCGGCCTCGTACACCGTCCGCACCGACCCCAACGGCCGCCACGACGCGACGGACATCCGCCGCTTCCTGACCACGTTCTACGGACACCACGGCCCCACCGCCTGGGCCCGCGAACACCAGGTCTCGGACTACCTCAAGGACCGCGCGGCCCACACCGAGGGCTACGACCTGCTGCTGTGCGCCCAGAACACGCCGCGGGAGATCTCCGTCGGCAAGGTGACCACCGCCCAGTCCGCCGGGATGGGCTGGGCGACGATCACCACCCTCTGGGACGGCGGGGCCCGCGACACCTTCACCGCCTATGTGGACCTCGACTCCCGGCCGATCGGGCTCCAGGACGTCGACTGCGCACCGTGACCCGCTGCCGGCCGCCGCGCTCGGGGGAGTTCAGGCGGTCGGCCCCTGCATGTGGGAGCTGACCCAGCGCAGCGTGCCCCGGCCGAATCCCCGGACGTAGGTCGCGGCGCTGTGGGTGCCGTCCGGCACGACCTCCAGCCGGGTCCTGACCGGCCCGTGCCCGTACTGCGCGATGAACCTGCGCACCTTGGGCAGCACGGTGTTCTCCTTCGACCCGTCCTGGAACGCCAGATACACCGTCGGTCCGCCGCGCGCCATCAGCCGGCGGGCCAGCACCTCGGGGTTGTTCTCCCGCTCCTGTCGGGCATGGCCGTTCCACAGCGGCGAGTCGGGCACGATGTCCGGCCCATTGGGGATCGCCACCTTGAACGTCCCCGGGTTCTGCAGCACGTTCTTCAGCGCCGCGAAGCCGCCCGACGAGGAGCCCATGATCGCCCAGGCGTCACGGGTGCGCAGCGTGCGGAAGTTCTGCCGCACGAGGTCGGGCACGTCCTTGCTCAGCCAGGTGCCGATCTTCGGCCGGCCGGGTATGTCACTGCCGTCGTAGTACTGCTTGTCGTCGGGGTTGAGCACCGGCATGACGAGGATGAAGGGCAGGCTGGTGCCGTCCTTCGACCACTGGGCGAGGCTCTCCTCCAACTTCAGGTCGGAGCCGATCCAGTAGTTGTACGGATAGCCGTACGAGCCGGGCAGCGCCTCCATCACCGGGAAGCCCTTGTCCGCGTTCCGCTTCTCGTAGTACTCCGGCGGCGCCCACACCCATACCTTCCCGGTGAAGCCCGACTTGGGGCCGTGCAGGGTGGTCACGCCTATCGGGGTGTTCTTCCCGGCCCCGCCCACCCGGCTCTGTTCCGCGAAGTCGATCGGATGCGTGGGGAGGCGCACCAGCGACCGCTCGACGTGCCCCGGCGCCGCGGCGCTGCCCGGCCCGGGGCCGCCGAACCGCACCGGGGCCGTCCCGGCCGCGCCGGTGCCGCAGCCGGCCGTGGCGGCCAGCACGGTCAGGGTGATCAGGGTGACCACCGGGGTGAACAGGGCTCTGCGCACGACGCCTTCTCCTTGCCGATCGGGCCGGGAGCAGCCCCGGCCGGCCAGCAAGAGGGAGCGACGTCGCGGGAAGGTTTCCTCCCGGACGTGTCGAATGCGTCGCACCGGACGTCCGGCATCCGGGCGCCCCGCCCTGACCTGGGGTTTTTACGCGTCGCGGACCCGGGCCCGACCGTCATTTTCCCGGTGCGGGCCGCGGCGCGGGCCCCGGTGGGGTCGGACGCGCCCGCCTGCCCGCACACTCCGCCCCGCGTCGCACGGGGAGTTCCGGAATCACCGGTAGTGCCCCTTACGGAACGTTCGTCCCCTGACCGTATTCTCTCGCTATGACCTGGCCGCGTGCGCTGAAGCAGACCGCCCGCTCCGGGCTGACCATCGAGCGGGCCAAGCTCACTCCCGTGATCGCCGTGCGCGGTGCGGCCGGTGTGGCCGTCGTCATCGGCCTGTGCCTGTGGCGGGGCGATCCCGCCCTCGCGGTCTCCTCGGCCTTCGGCGCCTTCGCCTCCGGCCTCGTCACCTTCCAGCGCAGCATGCGGCCCCGCCCCGTCCTGGCACTCGCCGTCGCCGGCGGCCTGGCCCTCTCCACGTTCCTCGGCTACCTGGCCGCCGCCCACCTCGTGCTCTTCGTCGCGCTCCTCGCCGGCTGGACCGTGCTCGCCGGCATGGCCTGGGCGATCGGCCCGGTCTCCGGCCTGGCCGGCACCCAGACCGTGGCCATCATGCTGGTCACCGTCACCCTGCCGACCTCCGTCCTGGGCGCCCTGCAGCACGCCGCCCTGATCTTCTTCGGCAGCCTCGTCCAGGCCACCCTCATCGTCGTCCTCCCGGTACGCCCCTGGGGGGTGCAGCGTGACGCCCTCGCCGACGCCCTGGCCGCCGAGGCCGACTACGCCCGGCGCCTGCGCCACGACCCGGTGGCCCCTTTCGACCCGGCGCCCCTGATGGATGCCCGCCTCGCCTCCGAGGTGACCCCGCGTCAGGCCAGACGCCGCCCCGTTCAGCTGCACGGTCCCCGGGGCCTGGCCGAACGGGTCCGGCCCGTCCTCGCGTCGCTCGCCGACCCCGTCGTCGGCGCCCCGCTCGAAGGCCCCGAACGCGACCGCGTCCGCGACCTCCTTCAGGCCGCGGGTACCGTCCTGGACGCCGTGGCCCACGCCGTACGGCACGCCAGGCCCGTCCGCCTGCCGCCCGAGGCGATGGCCACGCTCGAGGTCCCCGCCTCCGGCCCGATGCTCAAGGGCGCCGCCCGCCGCTCCGCCTACCGCCTGATCTCCCTGCTCGTCGACGCCGTCGAACTCACCGACGAACCCGTCCGGGCGACCCGCCCCACCACTGCGGCCGAACGCGGTCACCTGCTGCGGCCCAGCGTCCCCCGGCTCGTCCCCGTGGCCCTGCGCGCCCTGCACCGCGAGGCCCGCTGGTCCTCCCGCATCCTCCGGCACGCCCTGCGGGTCGGCGCCGTCGCCTGCCTGGGCTATCTCCTGGGCACCGCCCTCCCGTTCGGCCACGGCTACTGGGCCCCGCTCACCTCCGTCATGGTGATGCGCCCCGACTTCGGCCAGACCTACTCCCGCGGCGTGGCCCGCTTCAGCGGCACCCTGGTCGGCGTCGCCATCAGCGGCGCCCTGCTGGCGCTGGCCCACCCCGGCCCCTCCGTCTGTGCCGGCCTCGCCGTCATCTGCGTGTTCCTCATGTACCTGCTGATGCGCACCGGGGTCTCGGTCACCTCGGCCTGCGTGGCCGGCTATGTCATCTTCCTGCTCGGCATCGCCGGCGAGGGCTGGGAGCAGACCGTCGAGGAACGCATCGTGCTCACGCTCCTCGGCGGGCTGCTCGCCCTGCTGTCGTACGCGCTGTTCCCCGCCTGGGAGACACCCAAGCTGCGCGACCGCCTCGCCGAATGGCTGGAGGCCAACGGGCGCTACGCACTGGCGCTGTTCGACAGCTGTGCCCGGCCCGCCGGCCGCCGCCCCCGGCAGGTCCGGGAGGCCCTGCTGGACTCCCGAGCGGCCCGCGTCGCCTGGGAGGAGAGCGAGGCCCGCGCCGAAAAGGAACCCGTACGCCACCGCGGCCTGTCCCGCACCGCGGCCACCGGCGCGGGCGCCGCCCTCGCCACCATGGGCCGGGTCGCGATGATCCTGGAGGCCCACCTCCCCGACAAGGACGCCGAACCGTCCCCCGGCGCCGCCGCCTTCGCCGCCGAACTCCGCCCCGCCCTGGAGCGGGCCGCCCGCGCCGTACGCGAACGCGGCCGGCTGGACTGGAGCGCGCCGCGCGCGGTCTGGGAGTGCTGGGACGCCGCCTCCGAGAGCCAGGGTGTCGCCCTGCGCGTGGCGGACCTGCTCCTGGACGCCCTCGACGACCTCGCCGAGGCCCTGTCCGCGGGGACGGGTGGCCACAGCCGGGTGGCGCGTGGCGCGCGGGACACCGGCCGCTGAACCATCGGCCGCCGAGGCGGCGGGTGTCCCCGCCGGGAACCATTCCGCGTCCCCGGCAGTCTTCATAATTGCCCGCAATCAACACCTTTGCCGCTGGTCGCTCCGGGAACGGCAAGGGTGCTGTCCGCGCCGCACCGCCCACGGCACGTCCCCCGTCGCGAGAGAGCACCCGAACTCCCCATGGTGTCCAGCACTTCCTCCGGTCCCCCGTCCCGCAAGACCGCCACCGGCAGGTCCGCCGGCACGTACGACATAGGCATCGACCTCGGCACCGCCAACACCCTGGTGTACGTCCGCGGCAAGGGCGTGGTGCTGAACGAGCCGTCCGTCGTCGCCGTCAACGCCTCCGGGGAGGTCATCGCCGTCGGCGCCGAGGCCAAGCGCACCATCGGCCGCACACCCTCCGGGATCACCGCGATGCGTCCCCTGCGCGAGGGCGTCATCGCCGACTTCGACGCCGCCGAGCGGATGCTGCGCGCCCTGATGAAGAAGGCCCTGCCGAGCCGGCGCTTCGCCAGGCCGCGGGTGGTCATCTGCGTCCCCTCCGGGATCACGGGCGTCGAGCGCCGCGCGGTCATCGACTCCGCCCGCGCCGCCGGCGCCCGCGAGGTGCACCTCATAGAGGAGCCGATGGCCGCCGCGATCGGCGCCGGCCTGCCCGTCGGCGAACCCGTCGGCTGCATGGTGGTGGACATCGGCGGCGGCACCACCGAGGTCGCCGTCGTCTCCTTGGGCGGCCTGGTCACCGCCCGGTCCGTACGGATCGCGGGGGACGCCCTCGATGCCACCATCGCCGCGTACGTCAAGAAGAAGCACTCCCTGGCCATCGGCGAACGCACCGCGGAAGACATCAAGATCGCCATCGGTTCGGCGGACCACACGCCCGTCGCCACCGCCGCGGACGGCGAGCCCGAACGCCCCGGCTCCTACACCGTCCGCGGCCGCGACCACGTCAGCGGTCTGCCCCGCGTCCAGGAAATCACCGAGCAGGAGATCCGCGAAGCCCTCGCCGAGCCCGTCGACGCCATCGTCCGCGCCGTCCACCAGACCCTCGACGCCTGCCCGCCCGAGCTCTCCGGCGACATCATCGAGCACGGCATCGCCCTCACCGGCGGCGGCGCCCTGCTGCGCGGCCTGGACCGGCGACTGCGCCGGGAGATGGGGGTGCCGGTGACGGTCGCCGACCAGCCGCTGGACTGCGTCGTCAACGGCACCGCCAAATGCGTCGACGAATTCGCCTCGCTGCACGGCCTGCTGACGGGCGCGAAGGAACAGCCGCGCAGGGCCGCGCGGCTGTAGCCTGCGCGCGGCCCAGCGCACCCCGGCCGCGAACGGGCCGGCGCCGGCAGGCCGCCCGGCCCGCCCGCGCCGCCGCTACGGCCGGTGCCCCGCCGCCCTCCGGGCGATGTGGGCCGCCACCGGCCGAGCCGATACGCGCCGCCTGAGGGCCGGTGCGAGGGCCCGGTGCGACGGCCGGCGGGGCTGCGGGGCGCCGACCGAGCGGTGAGGTGGCGGGGTGGCGGGGGGCGGGCGGAGTGCAGGCGATCGGCGTCCGGTCGACCGGTGGACGCATGGTCGGTGCGGCGCGGCGGCCCTGCGCACGGCTCCGCCGCCGCCCTCGCCCCCCACCCTCGTTCACCGCTCCCGCAGCACCACCGGCAGCTTCTGGTGTCCGTTGGCGATGAACGACTCCTGGGGGCGCAACTCCCCCTCCGGAACGGCAAGTCGGAGGTCCGGGAACGTACCGAACAGCGCCCGCAGCGCGAGGTCGGCCTCCATCTTGGCGAGCGGCGCGCCGAGGCAGTAATGGACGCCGTGTCCGAAGGCGAGATGGTCCTTGACGGCGCGCGCCGCGTCGAAGTCGTCGGCGGAGTCGCCGTGTACGGCGGGGTCCCGGCCGGCGGCGCCGAAGGCGAGGAGGATCGCCTCGCCCTTCTTGATCAGCACGCCCTCGCCGAGGTCGATGTCCTCGACGGCGTACCGCAACGGCATGTGCATGATGGGCCCGTCCCTGCGGAGGGTCTCCTCGATCACGTCGTCCCAGGTGACCGTCCCGGCACGGAGCAGGGCGAGCTGATCGGGGCGGGTGAGCAGCGCCAGCGTCGCCTTGACGATGAGGTTGACCGCGGTCTCACTGCCCGCGCCGATCATCAGGATCAGCGTGGAGACCAGCTGCTCCTCGTCGAGTTTGGCCTCGCCGTCGCGGGCGGCGATCAGGTCGCTGGTCAGGTCCGTGCCCGGCGTCTCGCGCTTGGCCGCGACGAGCGTGCCCATGCATGCCAGCAGATCGTCGAAGTCGGCCTTCGCCTGTTCCGGGGTCGCCGCGGTGTGCAGCGCGGCGTCGATGACCCGCCGGGTCCAGTCCCGCATGCTGTCCGGCACGCCGAACAGGTCGCAGATGACCTCGGTGGGGATGACGTACGCGAATCGGCTGCGCAGGTCGACGGCCTCGCCCGGCTGCACGGCCGCCAGCTCGCGGATCAGTCGGTCGACGAGGTCCTGGACGAGGGGGCGCAGCGATTCCGTACGGCGCGGGGTGAAGGCCACGGATATCAGCCGCCGCAGCCGCCGCTGCTCCGCGCCGTAGGAGGTGAAGGCGTTGGTGACGCGGACCCAGACGTTCAGCGGCCAGTCCTGGGGCAGGGACTCCAGCGCGGGCCAGTGCTGCCGCGGGTCGCGGGAGACCCGGCGGTCGGCGGCGAGCTGCCTGATCAGGTCGTGGCGGGTCACCGACCACGCCTGGACCTTCCCAGGAAGCTCCACCGGCGTGGCCGGGCCTCGGGCACGGAGGCGGGCGGCCTCGCCGTGGAGGTCGGTGCCGGAGGGGTCGAGGACGGGGCAGGACTGGGCTTCCATGGCAGTGCTCCATCGTTCGTCGCGGGCGGTGGTGGAGTCGTGGCGCTCGGCGTGAAACGGACCGGCAGCGCCGTGAGAGTGCGGTGGAAGGGGCCGGGCCGCCAGGTCAGGGCGTCGGCGTCGGCGGCCAGGTACATGTCCGGGAGCCGGTCGAGCAGGGTCTCGATGGCGACGTCGGCGATGATGCCGGCGATGTCGCTGGCGGGGCAGGCGTGCGGGCCCGCGCCCCAGGCGAGGTGGGAGGTGTTGGCCGCGCGCAGTCCCCGGTCGGTGGCGAGGGCGGGGTCCGTGTTGGCCGCGGCATGACTGATCAGCACGGGAACACCCGACGGTATGCGGGTCTGCGCGCCGGTGCGCCGGTCCTTGAGGACGTAGTCCTGAACGGCATACACGAAGGAGAAGTTCGACAACGGCGAATGCAGCCACAGCACTTCGTTGAGGGCGTCCGCGACGGTCAGGCTGCCGCCGGTCAGGTGGGTGGCGAAGCGGTCGTCGGAGAGCAGCATCATCGTGGCGGTGGAGATCCATGCCGACTGCGGCACGGTGCCGGCACCGATGAGCACCACCAGCTGATGGACCATCTCCTCGTCGGTGAGGCCGGCGGGGTGGGCCATCATCCATGACGTGACGTCCGCGCCCGGGGCGCCGCGCTTCCTGCCGATCAGCTCACCCAGGCACTGCGCGAGGTCCATGCCACCCTGCTGGGCGGTGGTGGGTTCGGCGTCGATCATCCGCAGACACGCCGCGGCCATCCGGTGGCTGAGATCGCCGGAACAGCCGAAGAGCTGGGCGAAGACCAGCGTCGGGATCGGCCCCGCGTACTGGGCGACGAGATCGGCGTGCCCGTCCGCGGCGAACCGCTCGATCAGCTCGGAGGCGCTGCGCTGCACGGAGGCGCGCAACTGGTGCGGGTTCACGCGGTCGAGCGCGTCGTCCACCGGGGTGCGCAGCCGCAGGTGCCGGTCCCCGTCCGCGAACCACAGGCTGGGCCGCCAGCCCATCAACGGCACGACCTGGTTGTCGGCCGGCACCTTCCCCTCGGCCACTGCCGTCCAGCGCCGCGCGTCCTTGGAGAAGTACGGGCTGCGCAGCACTTCCAGCGCCGCGTCGTAACCGGTCACCAGGACGGCTTCGACACCCGGCGCGATCTCGACCTCGTGCGCCGGGCCCTGCTCGCGCAGCCGCCGGTAGGTGGCGTCCGGGTCGGCGGCGAACGCCTCGCCGTACAGGACCGGCAGCCCGGACGCCGCGGGCTCGGCGGGCGGCCCGTCCGCGGCGGGCTGGTGGGCGGGGCAGCCCGGAGGCGGCACGGGGCTGTGGCCCTGAAGGGGCGAGGTCACGACTGCTGCTCCTGGTGACGGTTGAACAGGTACTGGACGAGTGCGACGAGTGCGGACTTGACCGACTCCCGGTCCCGGGCATCACAGGTGATCAGCAGGGTGCCGGGATCGAGGTCGAGGGCCTCGCGCAGCTCCTCCTCCGGGTGGTCCGGGGTGTCGGGAAAGGTGTTGAGGGCGACGATGTACGGCAGTCCGTACTGCTCCACCAGGCCCAGCGCCTCGAAGGACTGGTCGAGGAACCGTGAGTCGGCCAGCACCAGCGCTCCGTACGCCCCCCGCGCCAGGTCCTGCCAGATCTGGGTGAACCGCTGCTGCCCCGGGGTGCCGAACAGGTACAGGGCCAGGTCGTCGGCGAGGGTGAGCCGGCCGAAGTCCAGCGCCACCGTGGTGGTCGTCTTGCCCTGGACGCCCGCCAGGTCGTCCACCGCGGCGCCGGCCTGGGTCATCAGCTCCTCGGTGCGCAGCGGCTCGATCTCGCTCACGGCACCGATCAGGGTGGTCTTGCCCACGCCGAACGGCCCGACCACCATCAGCTTGGCGGTGATCTGCACCGAGTCGCGGACGTAGATGCCGTCATAGAGCGTTGAGGCCATGCAGCAACCTCTCCAGGATGTGCGCGTCGTCGGACCGGGACGCGGTGTCGGTGTCGGTGTCGCTGGCGGTGGCGGTGGCGGTGGCGGTGGCGGTCTCGGCCGGGGCGTGGGTCGTCCGCGTGACGAGGTGACCGGAGTCGAGGAGATCGGCGAGCAGCACGCGGGTGATGGTGAGCGGCTGTCCCAGATGACCGGCGACCTCGACCACGGACAGATAGCCGCCCCGGCACAGTTCGACCATGGCCGCCTGCTCGGGCCCCAGCCCGCTCAGCGGTCTGTCGGGCACCGAGGTCACCATCGTGATCACGTCCAGGACGTGCGTGTTGCGGGTGGGCCGCGACCGCCCGCCCGTCAGGACGAACGACCGCACCAGGTCCCGCCTGCGTTGGGGCGTCATGTCGGACTGCCGACATCCAGCCGGGCCCGGCTGCCCATCTCCCGCCCGAGCTGGTCCACGACCTCGTGCATGCGGTAGGCGACCTGCCCGACGTCGGCGGCGCCGGAGGCCGCCACCGACAGGAACGTCCCCTCCGCGGCGCGGATGGTGACGACGTAGCCCCCGGCGAACTGCACCAGGCTCTGCTGCCACGAGTCGGCCGGCGCCCGGCAGAACATCGCGGTGGCGCTGCTGGTGGACTGCACCCCGGCCAGCGCCGCCGCGATGCTGTCCGCCCGGTCCTCGTTCAGCCCTTCCGAGAAGGCCTTCACCAGTCCGTCGGCGGTGACCAGGATCGCGTCGTACACCTCGGGTTGGTCGAGCACCTGCCGGAGCATCCAGGCATCGCGGTTGTGGGTGGTCATGGCTGGGGGGTTCCTTCCGTGTGTGTCCGGTCCGGGTGGGCCCGGCGCTGCTGGGCGGCCGCCTGGCTGGCGCGCTGGAACGCGCCGAGCGGCGCCGCCGCCTCACCGGGTGAGCGGCGGGCGGGCGTTGCCGCCCGGCCCGCGGTCTCCGCGGGGGCCGGCTGCCGCTTCCGGGTGCGCTTGGGCAGCCCGCCCGCCGTGGTGGCGGGGGCCGCGGGTGTCGCGACGGCCACCGGTTGCGGTGCGAGAGCCGCCACGGGGGCCGTGGCGGGCGCGTCGGTGAGCAGCGTTCCGGGGATGTTCACCACGGCCCGTACGCCGCCGAACGCGGAGGCCGAGTCGACCGATACGGAGAATCCGTACCGCCGAGCCAGCGCCCCGCACGCGGCCAGCCCGAACCGTGCCGGGCTCCCGAGACCCGCCACCCCGAGTGCCGCGTCGTTGAGCAGCCGGGTGGCCTTCGCGCGTTCCGCGGTGTTCAGCCCGACGCCGGCGTCCTCGATGACGACGGCCAGTCCGCCGTGCGTCAGCTGCACATGCACCTGCACCGGGGTGTTGGGGTGCGACGACCGGGTGGCGTTCTCCAGCAGCTCGGCCAGCGCCACCACCAGCGCCTCGACCGCCCGCCCCTGCACGGCCCGGCTGTCCTCGATCCGTACGATCTGGACCCGCTGGTAGTCCAGGATGCGGCCCACGGCGCCGCGCACCACGTCGTGCAGCGACGTCGCGTCGTGCTGACGTCCGGGCCAGGAGCGGCAGATGACCGCCATTCCCACCGCCCGCCGCAGAATCTGCGCGTTGGTGTGGTCGACGTCCATCAGGTCCTGGAGGAACTCCGGGTCGTCGTGGCGCGCCGTCATCTCCGTGATCTTCACCTGCTGGTTGTTCGCCAGCCCCTGGAGCTTGCGCGCCACATCCAGCAGCAGGCCGCGCGCCGTCTGTTCGGCGTTCTCCTCGGCCGCCGCCACCATGCCGAGCACCCGCTCCTGGTCGTCGGCGAACTGCGTCCCGCTCAGCTGCCCGTGCAGCGGCCCGGGCACGTCCGCCTGCCGTCCCTGGCGCAGCCCGTCCGACAGGGCGGGCAACCGCCGCTCGACCAGGTGTCTGGCCTCGTCGTCCCGCATCCGCACGGCCGCTTCGAGCGCGCCGACGCGAGCCGCGCGCCGGCCGGCGACACGGCGGTACCGCAGCGCCGCGACGACGGCCGCGACCAGGGCGAGCACCAGCAGCCAGAAGGCCACGTCCGGTAGGGGTGACATCAGATCCATCAGGTCCTCGAACGGGAGGGAACGGGGTGGGCGAACAGGGCGGAGCGGCCGGTTCCGGCACACCCGGCCGGCGAGCCCCGGGCCCGGCCGGGCAGCACGAATCCCCGCTCCGGCCGTGAAGTCATCGCTACGGCGGCCCAGTTGCGTGTGTGCTCATCCGGCTCCCGCCCGGCACGCCCGGTGGCGTCCGGCGTCCCCGCCGTCCCCGCGCGCCCGGATAATCGCGGAAGCGGCCCCGAGGAGACGGGGCCCTGCCGACGGGCGGCCGCGGTCACGCTGCGCAAAGCCCCGGCGCGGGCCACCCCGCGTCCGGGTGTCGGACGGTGCCCTCGGTACCCAGCGCAGCGAATTCAAGAATTTGCTTACTGATGGTGACGACCGCCCCTGATCGGCAACGCGATTGCCGTTCGAACCTACAACATCAACTCGAACTGGCGAGCAGAAAGGGAAGAGTTGCTTCCTGCGTCGCAGCGGGGGAGCGCCGGGAACAACAGGGTGTTTGCGGCGGCGCGGTCGCAAAGACGGGGAGGCCGTGCTGCGTTCGGCGATGACCCGACGCCTCACGGTGGCCACCGGCACTCCGGGCGAGGGCAAGAGCCGGCCGGTCACCGACCTCGTCGGGAGCGGGTGATCCGTCGCGCGAGCCCCAGGGTGCCCTGGCAGCACCGCCGAAGCGCCGTCCGCGCACCAGACCCGCTCCCTGATCCGACCCGATCCGACCTGATCCGACGTGATCCGACCCGATCCGACGTGATCCAGACGACCGGCCCTAGCTGCCCCGCAGCCACCACAACAACAGACTCACGACCCCTGAACCGGCCGCGCCGGCGGCACCGAGAGCCGCCTGGCGGGCGAGCCGTCGCCAGAAGACCGCTCGGACGGTACGCGGCCGCTCGGCGTCGCCGGTCGTGGTCATGGTGTTTCCTCCTGCTCGGGATCGGGGCATGCGCCCCGGGACCGATCGTGGCCTGTCGAGGCCGGGCGAAGGGCGCCGAGGACCGCTGTGGGCGTTGCCGTTCGCGGTGGCAGCACCCGGGGTGTTGCCGTCTCAGGTGGCAACACCTCTTTCCCGCCTGGGGAAGGGGAATGTCGTGATACTGGCGGGATGTATGACCGACAGGTGCGCCCCCCTGGCGAGATGGCCGTGGCCGGCTCGGTTCGGCCGGTGGGTCTGGCCCCGCTGAAAGACGACTTGGCGCCGGAGAAGCGGGCGTTGGCGGAGGATCTGCGCCGTGTCTTCCTCACGCTCGGGATCAGCGTGCGGCGCTACGCCGCACGCCGGTTCCTCAATGCGAGCTCTGTGACCCGCTACCTCAACGGCGAGCGGGTACCGCCGTGGACCTTCGTCGCGGGCGTCATCGCCGACGTACAGGAGGACCAGGCTCCCCTCACCCCCGAGGCGGAGGCGGCCCTGCGGGATCTGCATCGGGCGGCGCTGAAGAGCAACAAGCACAGCAGTGAGGTGCAGGGGCTGCAGGACAAGCTGGCCGAGGCGGACGAGGACACCCGGCGCATCACGACACGCCAGCGGGCTCTGGAGGAGGCGCTGCTGGACAGGGAGGGCCGCCTGGCGAAGGTGCGGGGCCAGTGCCGGAATCTGGAGACGCAGCTGGAGGAACAGCGTCTCGCCCGCCGGGGCGAAGTGGAGCTGTGGCAGGGCGAGTACGAGCGGTTGCAGGAGGAAAGCTGTGACCTGCAGAAACAGGTGATGCACCTGCAGGAGTCACTGGCGGTCACGCGCGCCGAGCTGATCGCCGCCGAGGACCGGTGCCAGCAGTTGGAGACCAGGCTCGAAACCTTCCAGGAGCTGGGCGGCGGAGACGGGCGGGAGGAGGACGGGCAGGCGGCGGACGGGGCACCCTCGATCATGGTGATGCTGGAGGAGGCGGACCGCAGGTCCTCGGTGTCCGAGCTGGTGAGGGCCGTGGGGGATCTGGAGCTGCGTACCCGGAAGGCCATGGCGAGTGAGCTGGTGAGGTCGGCCAGCGAGTCGCGCACCATCGAGGAAGTGGCGGGTCTCCTGTCCGCGCTGCGGCAGGCGGGGTTCGACGCGTACGCGCAGACCGTGCTGCCGCCCATGGTGGTGGCCCGCTCGGTCGACGACACCAGCGCCCTGGCCCGGGAACTGCTCCGCGAGGGCCTCGACGAGTACGTGGTGATCCTGGTGCAGGCGTCGGTGGAGTTCCACCGGCCCGAGGACGTGGCCGAGTTCGCAATCGCGCTGCACCGGGCCGGACTCCCGCAGCACGCCGAGGGTCTCCTGGGAGCGGCGGCCGTGGTCCGTGCGGTCCCCGACCTGGTGTCCGTGACCCTCACCCTGGCGGGCGGCGAACTCGACGACGCGGTGGTCGCCGCCATGTCTGCCGCTGCCGCCCAGAGATCGGTGTGCGACCTGGTGACGCTGAGCGTCGCGCTGCGCGACGCATGCCTGGCCCGGCACGTCGACGTCCTGCAACGGGCGGCGGCAGCCCGGCGGCCCGCCTCGGACGTGGCCGAGTTGATGGGTTCGCTGACACACCAGAACCTGGAGCAGGATGCCGAGAGCGTCTTCGTCCAGACGCAGAACCGCAGTGTCGGGCATCTGATCCTGCTCGTCCAAGCCCTCCGGGACGGCCGAGCCCGGTCGGTGCTGTCCAGGGCCGCGGAGTGCCGTCCCGTCCACGACGTCGCCGTCCTGATGAGCGAGCTCTACATGACGGGACACCATCAGTTCGCGGCGGACCTGCTGGTCCTGGCCGTGCGTACGAGAGCGGCGGAGCAGATCGCCGAGCTGCTGGAGATGCTGGGCGGTATGGCCACGGGCTCGGAGTCGATCATGAGGGCGGCGGCCAGGGTCCTCCCGCCCGCGGAGGTCGCCGCACTCCTCACCTGGCTGGAGTGGCACGGACTGTCCGAACACGCCGATGCCCTCTTCCGGTGCACGGTGTACGACGACCTCGTAGGACAGTCGGGCCTCTTCCTCGAGGCCCTCGCCGAGGCCGGATCGCGCTACGCCCGCCAGGACGTCCTGTGCCGGCATGCCGGCGACATGGAGCCGGCGACCCTGGCGTCCCTGATGCTGGCCCTCGAATCGGCCTCGCTCACCAGTCATCTCGACGCGGCCATCCACGTCAGGTACGTCGAGTGCCCGGTCCTCGATGTCGTCCCACTGGCCAAGCGGCTCCACTCCACCGGCGGTGCCGGCCTGCGGGCCGAACGCGTGCTGAGACGCGTCGTGGACCACCTCGTCCGGGCGCGTTCCCTCGCCGATCAGGCGGTCCTCGTCGGAGCCCTGCAGTCGGCCGGACTGGGCACGATCGCCGAACGGCTCACCACCGAGGCCCTGAAGGCACACGGTCGGCTGTTCCGGGAGCAGCTCACGTGGGAGCAGACCAAACACGAGCAGAAAGTCATGTCCCGGGCCTTCTGGCTCCCGGATCGGGCGCGCCGACGGAGCACGCACCCAGGCGGGGGAGACTAGTCGGCCTTGCGCAGCCGCCGCCGGCGCGGCTGAGCCTGGCGGGCCGCCCGTGGCGACAGGGGTCGTCAGCAGGCGGCGGCGAACCGGCGGTGCGTCGACGCACAGCCTGCGGCACGCACAGAGGCCACCGGCCATCCGTGCGCGCCGCAGCCCAACCGGCGTCACCTCAACGGTGCCCAACGGCATACGGGCGCACCTCACGCGTCGGTTCGTACGATGACGCGTCGGTGGTGGCTGGCACTGTCCCCCGCGAAGCACCAGCCCTGGTGCGTTGAAGTTCCGCCCGCTCGGTCGGTCAGTTCTCCGCGGTCGCGGCCTGGCTCTTGTACTGAGGGGTGTTGCCCTTCCAGGCCATGGCGATGAAGTCGATGCTCCGGCCCTCCTTCATCTCGCGGGAGAAGTGGCAAGCAATTGCCGAACTGACGCTCCTTCACGATGCCGGAATGCGGCCGATGCGTCGTGAGCGCAGAGTGCACAACTGTGTTGGCAATGAGTTCACTCGTGGCTGTGGAGGGCCTGATGCCGGGGTCCCCGCGAGGAAGAGGCGATGAACACGTCGTGCGACATGTGCTGGGTTTCCCGGTGCCTCCCCGCGCCTGCCCCGACCCCGCGGACGAGGAGCGCCAGGCGGTACGTCTCGGGGTCGGACCGCGTGACCGCGTGACCGCGTGACCGCGTGACCGCGTGACCGCGTGACCGCGTGACCGCGTGACCGCGTGACCGCGTGACCGCGTGACCGCGTGACCGCGT